>DASRDJ010000340.1:0-2945 GCA_035652655.1 Terriglobales bacterium | reverse complement strand
GCATAACTAAGGAACTGTTCCTTGATAACACGCTTTCGCTGTATTTCGGCCCAAATCACGGTGACTTTTTCAACACCCACAGGCATTACACTCACAACCGGATTACTGGTGTAATGGCGATTATTACGCTCAACAAGACTGTTTATGGCTGCGAACACCCGTCGCCCTCTAGCATGGAGCGTAGCTGTTCGAGATTAGCTGCACCCCCACAATAGCCCTTCCAGACCGGTTTCATGCTGTTGGAATTGACTTGAAACAAATGGAGAATATGCGAGAGGCCGATGCCGCCTTGCTCGTAGTACACGAAACACTTTTCACCTGAAACTCCCGCGAATATCAGACGCTTTCGGGGTTGGCTTGAGTCATATATGACATCTGTTGCTTGAAAGTCCTCCCCAGGGTTCGCAATCACCAGCCTTGAGCCGCCTACTTCCGTAAAGCCTCGAAGCACGGGTGGAGGCAGATCTCTCACGTTGTTGATGAGCGTGAAACTTCCTTCTAGGAAATGCCGCGTTGCCGATTCCGCCATTTTCTCCGATGGATATTCGATTGAAGGAGCTTCACCGAGCGGCGGGGATTTACTCTTTCGCAAGTAGGCAATGGAACCGCCTACCACTGCGAACAAACAGAGGCAGACAAACGCAATGACTATTGACTTTCGACGCATCACAGAGGAAATCCTACGCCAACTTTTGCATGAGCGGTGCACGAAACATCGGTAACTGTCGCAATCAGGCGTGGCTGTTGAAAAACTCAGTGCTTAGACCGATCTTGTGCGGGCTGGCGTGGTGCGGACCGAGTTGTTCTTCTCTTTTCTTTTCTAGGTGGTGAGAGTCTGCGGGGCTATCGGTGGGCTCAGGAAGCGGACCAATCGCTTGATGTTCTGCGCCGCCGCTGCCATGAAGAACTGCTCCCGAACGAATTTCATGCGTCGCAGGCGCAAGCGGCGCAGTCCGATCTGATTCTTCAGTTCGGCAAACAGGGCTTCCACTTTCTTCCTTTCCCGCTGTGCCTTGGCAAACTGAGGCGTGTTGGCTAACTCCCGTGCGCGTTGCCGCGCCGGTTCGTGCTGATGGATGACCAAGCAACGGAAAGCCGCACTGGTGCACTGCGGTCGGAGCGGGCACGGGCCACACCGTTTGCGTGTTCCGATGTAGGTCCAAGCATGATTGCGATGACTTTGGCCGCCGTAGTTCAGGGGCTGACCGGCAGGGCAGATATAGCGATCTTGTTCCGGTTCGTAAGTGAAACGCTCGGGACCGAAGTATGGACTCCTTTTTCTGTGGATACTGTCGCGGGTTCGCATATATGGAGTGATGTTACGATCCGCCAACCACTGTAAAAACTCCCCGTTCCCGTACGTCGTGTCGGCCCCCACCGATTCCGGCTCGCGCCCTTGCCATGCGGTAAAACGTGTGAGCATATCTTGCGCGGCCACGGTCTCCTGGCTCATCCGGGCTGCTGTCGCCTGCACTCCGACAATCACGCAGCTGTCGTTATCCACCAGGTAGTTGTCGTAGTAACCGAGACGCGCCGGCGTGCCGCCCTTGGTGGCATAGGTGGAATCGGGGTCGGTCGTCGATACCTGATCCTGCTCGTGCACCGGCTCTTCCACTGGGTTCCGCTCTTCTACTTCCTGCAAATACTGGCGCACGGTCTGATGCACTTGGGCCACTTCGACCAACTGCTCACGTGGAATTCGACTCTCCTTGGCGGCGTTCGCTTCCACGAAGCTGCCATCCACCGACAGATGCATGCCCTGCACCAGCCCCACGTCCATACACTGCCGTACGATCTGCTCAAACAACTGTTCGAACAGCTTCGATTCCTGAAATCGTCCATGCCGGTTCTTGGAAAACGTAGAGTGATGCGGAATCTCTTGATCAAAGCCCAGACCGGTGAACCATCGCCAGGCCAGATGCATGCGTAGTTCTTCCACCAGTTTGCGTTCGCTGGCGATACCGTACAGATAGCCGATCAAAAGCATGCGCAGCAGCAGCTCAGGATCAATCGATGGTCGACCCGTCTCACTGTAGCTGTCTTTGAGTTGCTGCCGCACAAATTCAAAGCTGATGTGCCGGTCGATCAACCGCAGCAGATGATTTCCTGGAATCTGATCTTCCAGTCGAAAGTAATAGAACAGAGCTTCTGAACGGGTGTGATGCCCCATCATGATCAGCAGGCCTCCGACAATCAAAATCCAGCGCAGCATGAGAAGAGATGAATTCTTCTAACATGCTTTCGCTAAATCTCACCCGCCAATCTCAGTGACTTTTTCAACACCCACGGACGTTATCATTCGCAAATACAATGATATTCTTGCCTGACACCCCCAAAGGCACAATTAACCGGAGGACCCAGCGCAATGATGCTCAAGGCGCTTATTGTCGAACAGCTGGACACCGATGGGATACTTAGAACATTCCGCATGCAGCCTTCTGTTCAGCGTCAGGACATTGTTGTGGCTTTCGCGGATGAATACGAAGACGCGCGATTTGGACCTTTTCATTTCCTAGATGAGGACGATGCCAAGCGATTCGAAGAAGGATTTGCGCGTTGCCGTGTTAGGAAAATTGGCAGTCCCCACTTTCGCTTCGACGGACACGCATTTCATGTCGAGTTGACATGGGCGGGCATCCCAACGGAGCGTAATTGGCTGTCTTACTACGCATTGTCTCTGCCTGAATTCGCTATCCCAAAAAATCTCTCGATAACCGATCCACATCGGCCAGGGCGAGAATACAAGCGCGCAATTAGGCGCGATGATCAGCGTCATCGTTATGTTGTGTATTTAGAGTGTTCTTCTGCATTGGGAAGATTCGATTTCGATATCTCCTGCGATTTTGTTATCAGCAAAAACGAATTTGCTAGGTCAGAGTACAAAGATTCAAAGACCTCGCAAGATGGCCCAGAAGGCGACGACTGGCAGCACTGGTTGAACAACG
>DASRDJ010000339.1:0-4856 GCA_035652655.1 Terriglobales bacterium | reverse complement strand
CGAGTAGATCAGCGAGCTGGTAGTGTGGCGAGCGAAAGCGTCTTCGGAACGGCGCACGCAGGAATCCGGCTCGAGCGAAATCTTGCAGAGTAGGCGCAACACTGACGAACCCTGCCGGCGCCCCAATTCGTACCAGACCAGATCGCCGATCTCGGAAGCGATGACCGTTACCAGCACGATCGTGAGCAGGCTCAACTGCCCCAGCCCCGCAATCGCGCCCGCTGCCACCATGACCGGCGTGACGAGCAGGGGCAATCCCAAGCGCTCAAGCAGCGCGGCGACGAACAGCCACAAGTATCCGTGGCGAATGATGTCTTGTACCTGCGGATTCACGAGTGCCCCAAAGTCTAACTGCTAAGTAACTATCAGCCGTCAGCTATCAGCCATCAGCTACCAGCCGCCCTCATCTCACCTTACTCAAATATTGATGCACCATCTGCACCGTGATCGAGCCTTCCCCGACAGCCGAGGCTACCCGCTTGATCGACGAATGACGCGTGTCACCGGCCGCAAACACTCCCGGGATCACGCTCTCGAAGATGAAGGGATCTCGTTCCTCACTCCATCCCTTCGGACGGTCTCCGTCTTTCGGCAACATAGCGCCCGTCAACAGGTAACCACGTTCGTCCATGGGAAGCTGCCCGCGCAGCCACGCCGTACACGGCATGGCTCCAATAAAGATAAAGAGCGCGCTGGTCGATTCGGTCCGGATGCTTTCGGTCGCATGATTGGCGATGGTGATCGACTCCAGGTGATCGTCACCGTGAACCTCAACCACTTCGGCCTGCGTCTCCACGCGGATGTTGGGAACTTCGCGTATCTGATCGATCAGATATTGCGACATGCCCTTCTCCAGCGAATCGCCGCGGACCAGCATCGTCACCGACTTCGCAAACCGGGCAAAATAAACCGCAGCCTGCCCCGCCGAATTCGCGCCTCCGACCACGAACACGTCTTCTCCGCTGCACAGAGCAGCCTCGGTCATCGACGCACCGTAGTAAACGCCGGCCTCTTGCAGCTTTTCAACGCCCGGGATGTCCAGTTTCTTCCACGAAAGTCCGCTGGCAATCAGCAACGCGTGGCAGCTGATTTCGTTCCCATCGCGCAGCTTGACGAAGCGATAAGGTCCGTCAACGCGCAACCCGATTGCTTCCTGCGGAGACAAAATCTCTGCGCCGAAGCGCTTCGCCTGGGTGAAGGCGCGGCGGGCCAAGTCTGCTCCCGTCAGGCCCGACGGGAAGCCGAGATAGTTCTCGATGCGCGAACTCATGCCGGCTTGCCCACCGGGGGCCGAGCGCTCCAACAGCAGAGTCTTCAGCCCTTCGGAGGCGCCATACACAGCCGCCGCCAACCCGGCCGGACCACCGCCCACAATCACGAAATCGTAAAACGTGGTTTCCGCACGCGTGCGCAAACCGATGCGCGCCGCCAACTCGTCAACGGGAGGGTTGGCCAGCACTTCCCCGCCCTGCAAAACGACGATCGGCAGCGACGCCGTTTTCAGATCCACGTTCGGAATCAGCTGCTGCACTTCCTGATCGGGCGCCGCGGTCTCGATGTCCGTCCATTGATACGGAACCTGATTGCGTCCCAGGAAGTCTTTCAGCTGGTGACTGGACGGGGACCAACGCGTTCCCAGCACGCGCAAGCCGTTGTACGGAGGTTTGTACTCGGCCTGCCAGTCTTCGAGCAGGTCATCGAGCACCGGGTACAGTTTCTCCTCAGGCGGATCCCACGGCTTCAAAAGATAGTAGTGAACCTTGGCCGTATTGATGGCTGCGATGGCCGCGTTCGTGTCGGCATAAGCCGTCAACAGGGCACGCTTGGCCTGCGGAAAAATCTCCATCGAAAGGCCCAGCACCTCCAGGCCCGACATCTGCGGCATGCGCTGATCGCACAGCATCAGCGCGACGCTGTCTCCCCGCGTTTTAAGCTGCTTCAGCAGATCCACCGCTCCGGAGCCGGTATCGGTGCCCAGCACGCGATACTCCTTGCCATACTTGCGGCGCAGATCGCGTTCCACGGCCCGCAAAACTTCGGGTTCGTCATCCACTGTGACAATTGCAGGGGGTGCCATCTCAAATAGTCCTTGGGTTCTTAGGGATCAGACGTCGCGGCGACGACACTTCAGCCAGACTTAGAAAGCTTAGACGACCTGAACCTGACTTTGGATTCGGATATCCGATTTCTGCCCGACTGGCCGCCATCGCTACGCCAAGAATATCGACCGATTCAGACCGTCCCCACTGGATTTCGATAGAATACTCTGGATTATTCCGGATTGCTTCGAGGAGGTTTCATGGCTCCGCAACATCCTCCGCGATTTCTCAAAATCGTCGACGACTCCAAAAAGCGCGTGCGTGAAACCACGGTCGACGAGATTAAATCCCGCCTCGATCGCGGCGACAAGTTCGTCCTCGTCGATGTTCGCGAAGAAAGCGAATGGCAGAAGGATCACCTGCCCGGCGCCATCCATATGAGCAAGGGCGTTATCGAACGCGACGTGGAACAGAAAGTTCCCGACCTCAATGCCGAGATGGTCCTTTATTGTGGAGGCGGCTTCCGCTCCGCCCTCGCCGCCGATAATCTGCAAAAGATGGGGTACACCAACGTCATCTCGATGGACGGCGGTGTCCGCGGCTGGCGCGAAAAGAACTATCCGATGACGAAGGAATAGTCGTCAGTCTCCAGTCTCTAGTCGTCAGCCAGAATTCCCTAGGTTGATGGAGCGACGGGTGTCCCCGCCCGTCGAGGCTCAAAACCTCGCCAAGTCATCCAGACCCGCGAAACTCCGCGGTTGCCCACAAAGTTCGACGCCGACTTTGTGTTGGCTGGAGACTGACGACTACTCTGCAAAACCTTGCACTTCCCGCACCCAGAGCCGTGTTTGCCATTGACATTCGTTTTCCGGCGAGGATAATTCTCCGGCCCTGTCTAGAGCTGTTATGTGGAGTTGATCCGGCTAGCGGGCCACGCCTGCACACAAGAGTCCGCGACTTGATTCAGCCTCCGCGAGACCATTGGGACCCAAACCACCTGCATCTTGACCCAGAGCTGCGTCCCCACCGCGAGACGCCCAGGTTCGGCCCTGACAGTGTCTTCGCCGCGGTCGTATTTCAATTTGATTTAGGAGATCTTGATGCAACAGAAGAAAGGCAGCAAATCTGATGCTCGCCCAGTCGGCAGCGCAGCGCGCCATCAACCAGAAGAAATTGCCTCCCAGCGTATTGCGCAACTCGCGGCTCAACAGCAAAGCCCACGACAAGTTCGCCAACTTCGGCAAAGCCAAAGCCAACGCGGGCCTGAAGACGGCCGCAACGGTGGGCATCCCCGGGATCGATTCGATCGTCAACTGGAGCGACAGCTTCACCTCGCCAGGGTTCGACTTCTTCGGCAATCCGCAATCGGTGTGGCCCTACACCATGGTCGGCACGCCGCCGGAGAGCGGACGCCCCGTCAACATCAACGCGCCGGTCATTCCGGTCAGCGTCGACCTGTTAGCGGCTGACGGCAGCGTGGCGGTAACCTTCGCCACCGGTCGCACGATCGTCAATAACATGGTGAACTCGCCGGTCTTCCAGCCGTGGATCTATACCAACGGCGTCGGCCAGTTTAACGACCAGATGTTTCCGTGCGGAGTTCTTTAATCGCATTCACCATGGCGACGATGCCAACAACTGGCACGTCACGATTTCCCCGAGCGTGAAGCGTGGCCGCCGCATGCAGATTCCCTGGGGTTCCTGGTTTGTCGCTGTCGACAGCAACAATAACCCGGTCGCCGCTCTGGTCGATGGCAACTGCGTTCTCTGGAGCGCTCTTTCCGCCGACCTTCCCGGTCACCAACGACACCGTGATCGGCGCTGCGGAACTGGCGGGCGATATGACCACTCGCGACATCACAGCTTGCTGTTCAACAATGTCTATCTTTTACGACGGAACTCCCGACAACTGCTGCGTGCTCGGCTTCCACTCCTATGACTTCGAGCCGGGTGTGCCCAGCAACGGCAATCGCGAGCGCCGTTACGTGATGATGTATGCCAGCTGGATCGATCTCGGCCTGTTCATCGGCGGCTTTGAGGACGTCACCGCTTACAGTCACGAGATGTTGGAAACCTACAACGATCCATTCGTCGATAACCAGACGCCCTGGTGGCTGTCGTCCGATCCCATCTTTGGAGGGCTCTGCCAAGACAACCTGGAAACGGGCGACGTAGTTGAGGTGCTCAGTGGCAATCCCGTGTATCCGGTGCCGATGCACAATCGCACCTATCATCCGTCGAATGAGGCATTGTTCTCAGGTTCGCGTTTGAGTCGCCCTCAACCGCACGCCTGAAGGCCTACAGCTTTCCGGACGAGACGACTGTGATGTCGCTTTCACCCGGTCCGCTATTGCCGGGCTGCGTGCCGGCCCCGTAAATCAACCAGCCGGCGCAAGATTCTTGCGCCGGCTCATCACTTCATCGAGCTGCATTCCCGACTCAATCAACTTCAGAGCATCTTTTAACCTCGTTTTAACCCCTACACTTTTCTTTTCGTTTAACGTCTAGTCGTGATGCAGCCTGCGTCGCTCCACCTGCCAGCCGCAGGGGGAATCTGTTCTTTCAATGCCGCTGGGGACGAATTTGAAAGTCGGCGCTGCACCATCGTGTATGGTGGGCGCTGAGGAGCAACCTCGATGGACCCGAATATTCCTGTTGGGATCTTTCTCGGTTTCATTGCCTGGTTCCTTTTGCGATATCTGGCGGGCGGAATCTACACCGTCGACCAGAATGAGCGCGCCGTCAAAACCAACTTCGGTCGCGCCGAACGAATTCCCGGAGCCACCACCCTCACCGATCCCATCTCTGCTTCCCTCG
>DASRDJ010000338.1:0-60726 GCA_035652655.1 Terriglobales bacterium | reverse complement strand
AATTCCAGTTCTGCGTGTAGGGAGAATGGAACTTCCGCGGCGTGACGAAGATGGAATATGGCCCGGTGGTATTGGGCGTCAGGATCGGAGGGTTCGTCGTTCCGCTGGTTCCGTTGAAAGCGGTCGGATCGAAGTCCATCGGCAACACCGGCTTGGGACCGATGGGGTTCGTCACGACTCCCGCAGAGGAGGTGAAGTTCGCAATGAACAAGTGTTGCGGGACGTAGTCATAGTAGACACCGTAACCGGCGCGCAAGACGGTGTTGGAGTGAACGTTCCACGCGAAACCGAGGCGGGGACCAAAGTCGTGGAGGTCGCGTTCATAAAGGCCATGCAAGCCATGAGTGCCAACCATGGCGAGTGTTCCGTCGGGAGCGAGGTTGGAGATGAGGTTGTCTTTTTCGCTCATCGGACCGAAGTATTCCCAGCGCAGGCCAAGGTTCAGGGTGAAGTTTGGAGCGACGCGGTAATCGTCCTGGGCAAAGAAGCTCAGGCCGTTGTTGTAAGTCGTTCGGTGAGTGTCTCCGGTCGCGGCGAGAACAAACGAGGCAAAGGCTGCATCATTGGCGCCGCCGGTATAGAAGTTCACCAACGAGTCGACGACGGAATCGGCAGGGAATCCCGCCTGTTCAGGGAAGTGGTTGCCTGAAGTGAACTGGAAGATGCCCCGCTCCACGTTGTCGTTGAAGTTCTGGATGGCCGCGCGACGGAATTCGCCGCCAAACTTGACCGTGTGCTTGCCATGGAGCCAGGTCAGGTTGTCGAGGATCTGATACGTCTGGCTGGTCCGGCCCCGGGGCACGCTGAAACCGATGGCGCCCAAGTTTTCAATATCCGTGAAATCAAATTCCGGGAGACCCAGTTTCCCGGTACCGAAGTTCAAGCCGATCGTGGTGGGATCGAAATTGGCATTCAGCGAACTGAAGGATGTTCGGTAACGGCTGTAGCCGAAGCGGATCTCGTTGATCTTTGCAGACGACACAGTGGAGAGCAAACTCGCCGAAAAGACCTGCACGCGCGCGGGAGAAGTTTGCGCAAACTCGGGCAGGCGCGATCCCGTGCCAAAGCCGCCGGGGGAGCCGAAAGGGAACACCTGGTCGCTCTGCGAAAATGCATAGCGCGCGGTGATCTGCTCGTCGTTTGAGGCGGCATGGTCTAGTTTCACAATGAGGTTGTTCCCGTCGTTCTTATCGCGCACTACGCCCGGGATGGTCGGTGAATCGCTGGCGGGGTAGATATCAAGGATGGCGTCCAGAGCTGGGTTTACAGGCTGAAGCAGCAATCCTTCAGCGATCGAACGAGCCGTTGCCCTTTGCGCGTTGGTGGGGACTTTCAACAGGAAATCCGAACCGACACGTTCGCGCTGTCCCTCGTAGGCACCAAAGAAAAAAGTCTTGCTCTCGACGAGGGGGCCACCCAGAGCTGCGCCGAAATTGTTGTTCTGGAATACCGACTTCCGGGATTCGGTATTGAAGTAGTTGCGCGCATCGAGAGCGCTATTGCGCAGGAACTCGAAAGCGGAGCCGTGAAAGTGATTCGTGCCCGAGCGCGTTACGATGTTGACGACCGAGCCGCTGTTGCGGCCATATTCAGTGGCGAACTGTGATTGCAGGTTGAATTCCTGGATCGCGTCGATGGGTAGAAGGGATGCGGGGGCGCCGCCGATTCCGGTCTGGTTCAGGGCCGAGTTGTTGAAGAAGGGATCGTTGTTGTCGGTGCCGTCGAGCGCGTAGTTGTTGGAACGGTCGCGGTTGCCGTTGATGTTGAATTGTCCAAAGCCGCCCTGCGTACCGGCAACGCCGGACGGATCGACGGTTGCTCCAGGAGACAACGCGACCAGCTTTCCGAAGTCCCTGCCGTTGAGGGGTAGTTCGGTCACCAGTTTTTGCTCGACCACTTCGCCCAGAACGTCGCGGGTGGCTTCGATCACGGGGTTTTCGGCGACAACCGTGAGGGATTCGACATGCTTTTGAATCTCTGTCAGATCGAAGTCCGCGGTACTGTCGACACCCACGTTGACTACGATGTTTTGCGCAGTCGGAGAGAGGTTTGCCGCCTCTGCGATCACGACGTACACACCGGCCGGTAGCTCAGCGAGAACGTAGCTGCCGTCTTCACCGGTCTTGGTTTCGCGCGATAGGCCGGTGGCGTTGTTTTTGGCGGTGACTTTTGCGCCTGCGAGCAGGGCGCCGCTGGCGTCTTTTACGTTGCCGCGGATGGATCCTCTAAAACTTTGAGCGAGCAACACAGCGGGGATCAGCACAAGTGCGAACACCGTTATCCAGGGTGATGAGAACGGTCGGAAGCTGCGCATGAACGGTTCCTCCTGAAAATCTTGAAACGGTCTGGCTGGCGAAAATTAAGATTTAGAGATGCTGTCCGGATGGTGCCGGGTTCTTAGAGTTGCAAATGCGAAACGTGCCGTTGAGCTGATGAAGTCCGCGTTTGCCGGCGCTCGTCCGCCTGCCAATCGAGGGTGAGACGCCCTCAGGACAGCCGCCGAGACGGCGCCGCTACCCGGACGGCGGCTACTTGCGCACAACCGTGAACTTCATCGGCGGTGTGATTCCGTAGTTTGCCGCGAAGCTTCCCTGGTTTACCGCTAGCGCGAAGCGTCCCCGCGAATCGATGTAGATCAACGGTGTCTTGAGGGGCACGTCACTAAAGGTTTTCACAAATTTTAGATCGATCTTTTTATCGCCCAGCATGAGGGGGACAGTGTCGCCGCGTTGGTAGCCGAGTTTCAGGAATTGCTCGGCCTCGACGTTGGTGACCAGGTTGCCAAATGGGCCGTCGGTGGCGATGACTTCTCCGTGCAGTCCTTTGTCGTCGACTGTGGGGGCCTCGAGATTGAGGCGGACCAACGATTTCAAATCTATTGCCGGGCCGACTTCGTTCCAGTCGTCGCCGCGGGCGACATGCGCGCCGGCCGGAGAGAAAATGTCGCGGCCGTGAAAGGTTGATGAGAGGGCTTTGCCAATCATCCACAAGGGATTGGTGATCTCTCGCGCCGACTCCAAGCCGTCGCGATCGGCGACCAGCGTAATCAGCCCGTTGTCAGGCAAGACGAAGTACTGGCCGCGCTTGGATTTGATAATGACGGCTCTGCGGGTGCTTCCCACGCCGGGATCGATGACGACTACGAAGACGGTGCCGGCGGGGAAGTAGGGGCTCGCGCCGTAGAGGAAGCGGGCGCCGTCGAGGATGGAGAAGGGCGTGACCTGATGCGAGAGATCGACGATGCGCACACCGGGCACGATGGAATACATCACGCCCTTGCAGATGGGGACGGAATCGTCGACGGTGCCGAAGTCGGTCATGAAGACGATGGTGGGCGGATATTTCAGAGGGGTGGACTGCTGCGCTGGTGCGAGCGCGGCGAGAAGCAGAATGATTGCGATGAAAGCGGGAAAGAACCTTTGCCTGCTTAGTCCTACATTCGTCATAGAGCGATGTTGGTCTCCGCGGAAAGTCTACTATTTTACTTGAGTTTCGCGAACGGGAGGTGCGTTTATGGCATCTCCGTGAGATGTCGTCGCGAAACTCTGCTTCATTTCAGTAAGGTCGGTATTGTATCGAAAAGATTGGGGAGTTGCGCTGAGGATGGGAGTCGTCGCGACAAATCCTTCTATAACCAGTGCTAGTGTTGAGAAACACAAGGCCCTCCGACTGCGTTCGGCTCGTGCCTCACTGTGCTCAGGGTGACATTAGTATTTGAGAGTTGTGGAGTCGAGGCGCGCGAAGGTGAGGGAGAGAGCAGCCTGCAGGTTGTGCGGCTCCCGTCTATAATCTCCCTGCCTTAATATTCGTGAACGACGTCTCACTTCCAGGAGGCTTTGCAATGGCTGGTTCGATTCCCGAGAAGTACACGGATCTATTTCAAAAGCGAGCTTTCGCCAATCTTGGAACACTGATGCCCGATGGCAGGCCGCAGGTCACGCCCGTTTGGGTGGACTATGACGGAGAGCACGTCATATTCAATTCGGCGAAAGGGCGGCAGAAGGATCGGAATGTGCGGCGGGATCCTCGCGTTTCGCTGGCCATCGTGGACCCGGAGAATCCGTACCGGTACCTGGAGATTCGGGGGAAGGTCGTCGAGATTACGGAACAGGGCGCGGACGCTCACATCGATAAGCTGGCCAAGAAATACCTGGGCGTGGACAAGTATCCGTATGCGCAGCCCAGCGAAGTGCGGGTGATCTACAAGATCAAGCCTGAGCACACGACCACGATGGGCTAGACGGCCGGAGAGACGCTCATTCCTTCCTACAATTTGTGCCTGCTGGGATTTGGCAATGTGAACCGGGCGCTCGTGCGGTTGCTGGTGGATCGCGACCCTGAATTGCGCGAGCGCGGTGTCGAGTGGCGAATCACGGGCCTGGCATCGCGACGACTGGGCTGGATCGCCGATGCGGGCGGGATTGACCCAGGCTCGCTGACCCGGGATGAAGCTTTGGTTTCCGGAAACTTTCCAGAGGCACTACGAAGAAGCTCTAACGTCGGGGAGTGGTTGGCTGCGGCACGTGCGGACGTATTGTTTGAAGCGACTTCGCTGAATGTCGAGAACGGCCAACCGGCAGTCGATCACTTGCGCGCGGCGTTGGAACATGGCTCGCACGCGATCACGGCGAACAAGGGGCCCGTGGTCTACGCCTATCGCGAGTTATGCGAATTGGCGGCGTCGCATGGAAAACGATTTCTGTTTGAATCCACCGTGCTCGATGGCATTCCGATCTTTTCTCTGTTTGGAGAGAATCTTCCTGCGATCCACTTGAAGGGCTTCCGCGGAATTCTCAATTCCACTACCAACGTGATTCTTGGCGGAATGGAAGAGGGGCTAAGCTTCGACGCGGCATTGCGGCGGGCTCAGGAACTCGGCGTGGCGGAGACGGACGCGCGACACGACATTGAAGGATGGGACGCGACTGTTAAAGTGACCGCTCTGGCGGTGGTCTTGATGGGCCAATCGCTCCGGCCTGCCGATGTGCAGCGCGAGGGAATCGGGAAGTTGACCGGCGAAGACGTGCGGGCGGCGCGGGCCGCAGGAACGCCATACAAGTTGGTGTGCAGCGCACGACGAACCGACCGCGGAGTGATGGCGCGGGTTGCGCCGGAACGCCTGTCTTTGAGCGACCCGCTCGCCTGGGTCGCTGGAACTTCGTCGATCGTGTATTTTGAAACGGATATCTTTCCGGGGCTCTGCATCACCGAGGTGAACCCGGGAATCTTTGCGACCGCCTACGGGATGTTGGCGGACTTTATTCGGGCGGTAGCTGCAGACCGAAAGTGTCAATCTAAGCTTTCGAAACTCTGAAAACATATGCCGACGACACAAGACGAACTTGTCACTGCTCTCGATCTTCCCTGGATACGATCCCAATTTCCATCATTCGCTGAAAAAGTGAATGGGCACCCGGCTGCTTACTTCGACGGGCCCGGAGGTACGCAGGTGCCGCAGCGTGTGATTGACGCGATCAGCGATTACTTGAAGCATGCGAACGCGAATACTTGCGGTGCGTACCTGACCAGCCGCCGAACGAACCAGGTGATTGCAGACGCGCGTGCTGCGATGGCGGATTTCTTCGGTTGCGACGCTGATGAAGTCGTCTTTGGCTCCAACATGACTTCGCTGACCTTCGCGATGAGCCGGGCGATCGGGCGGGAACTTAAGGCCGGGGACGAGATCGTCCTTACGATGCTCGATCACGATGCGAATTTCTCGCCATGGCATGCTCTGGAAGAGCGAGGAGTGGTGATCCGCCGAGTGGCGTTTCGGGAAAGCGATTGCACGCTTGAAATGCGGGATTTGGCGCGGCAGATCAACCAGCGCACGAAGGTGGTAGCGGTTGGGTATGCGTCGAATGCGGTGGGAACGATTAATGACGTGAAGGAAGTCGTGCGACTTGCACATGCCGTGGGCGCTTTGGCTTACATTGATGCAGTTCATTACGCGCCGCATGGTCCCATTGATGTGCGCGATTTGGATTGTGATTTCCTGGTGTGCTCGAGCTACAAGTTCTTTGGGCCGCACATGGGGGTGCTCTACGGGAAGCGTGAGCACTTGAAAGAACTGCAGCCCTATAAGGTGCGCGCTAACACAAACGAGATTCCAAATTGTTGGGAGTGGGGGACGCTGAATCACGAATGCATCGCGGGGATTACCGCTTGCGTGGAGTACATCGCGAGCCTTGGGCGCAAGTTGAATACTGCGGTTACGTCGCGACGGGCGGCGATTCTGGCGGCGTATGCGGAGATCGTGAAGTACGAACGTGGGTTGTGCGAGCGGCTAATGCAACGATTGGCTTCGATGCCGACGGTGAAGGTTTATGGAATCACTGATCCGGCGAGGTTTGATCATCGTTGTCCTACGATTGCATTGCGCGCGACGGGGCACACTCCGTTGGAGTTGGCAACGAAGTTGGGGGACCGCGGGTTCTTTACGTGGGATGGAAATTATTATGCGCTGAATCTCACCGAGCAGTTGGATGTGGAGAAGGACGGCGGGTTCCTGCGGATTGGGTTGTTTCACTACAACACTGTTGAAGAAGTCGATCGGTTGCTGGGGGCGCTGCGGGAGATTTTTGCGGAGTAGCGTTTCCAGTTTTGGTCTGCTGAGGGCGAGGACGCCCTCGGGACTGCCGGCGGGACGCCGGCGCTAGGAGCTACTCTTACGGCGTCAGGGTTACGCCGTGGCCCAAGACGATTATGTAAATCAGGGCGGACACTATCGCAGTGCAGATCCAGCTGTAACTTCTCTCGATCCGTTCAGTGGAGCTGCGCGGGTTGGTTTTCTTCGGCACGTAGTATCGAAACCATAGCAGCCCGCTGTGGGCCCCTGCGGTGGCCGGCAGCGCGGATTGCCAGACCAGTGTTTTCGAAATCGGATTCAATAGCCCGGCCAGCCCAACAATCACAATCGCGGAGATGTATGGAAGGAGACTTAGTTTGCGCAAGCGGGCGGAGTCTTCCAGCCGAACTCCGAGATCGCGCACGAACCCTTGGCCTATCAGAATTGCCGAGACGTAGTACGTCGCAACCCCTACCGTGAACAACAAAAGCCTCCACATCCAGTGCGGCTGCATGCCTTCAATCACCCTTGCCCAGTCGCCGAAATCGGTGATGCCGGAAAAGAAGAAGTATCCGGTGCCGTCGAACAAGTTGAACGCCATACTGATGAGAAGAAAATAGCGTGTCGTGATTGACAGCTTCCGCGCTTCGCGCAAGGCGGTCCAGAAGAGGGTGCCTGCGAGCAGGTTAACCAGCGTGCCGCCGGCGGCGACTAGCTTTGAATCGGTTTCACTGGACCACGCAACAGCTGTCAGGAGTCCGGACTTCGTGCCTGTAGCCAGGGCGATCGCGGCGTGGCCGACGCCTTCGTGCAGTAGCGATGCGAGCATCGCGGCGAGAATGCTGATCGCGCATATGGTGAGGGTGTCGTCGGTGAGAAGATCGCGAGTTGCGGATGATGGCGTGGCCATGTCGGCAGAAAGCGTCTACGAACCGGCACCGCGGCTAAAGCCGGTTCGCATTGGTCCAACTTGTCGGCATGCCTGAAGGCATGCCCTGATACAAACCTGCGGGTCGAGTGCTACTACACTGTGAAGGCTTGGCCGCTGGAGACGGAGGCGATTACGAGTACTTCCGAAGTTTTCACCTTACGGATTGTCACCACCACCACATCAGCCTCTTTGAAATTCTTCGACCTCGCCCGCTTTGGCCATGACCACGACGTTAGCCATCCCCACAAATAGCCCGTGTTCGACGATGCCGGGCATATCGCTCAACGTATGAGCCAGCCCTGCGGGGTCGGGAATTTTTCCGAAGTGGCAGTCCAGGATGTGATGGCCTTCGTCGGTGACGTATGGTTTTCCGTCTTTACCGTGGCGTTGTACAACCTGCCCGCCGAGGTCGGAGATCCTTTTCGCGATCAGCGGTTCGGCGAACGCGATGACTTCAACTGGGACAGGGAACTTCCCCAAGACCTGAACCTGCTTGGAGGCGTCTGTGACGACGACGAGCTGCTTGGAGGCGGAGGCGACGATCTTCTCGCGCAGCATGGCGCCACCTCCGCCCTTGATGAGGTTGAGGGTGGGGTCGAATTCGTCCGCGCCGTCGATGGTGACATCGATTTGCTGGGCATCCTCGAAGGTGATCAGTGGAATTCCAAGCTGGGTGGCGAGATCGCGTGTAGCAATTGAGCTTGGGATGCCGCGGATTTTCATTCCTTCACGAACACGCTCGCCCAACATGCGAATGGCGAAAGTAGCAGTCGAACCACTGCCCAATCCCACGATCTGTCCGTCACGCACGTACTTCAGGCTTGCGCGCGCAGCCGCTTGTTTTTCCGCATCATTAGCCATTAATTAACGAAGCCCCATTTCGATGTAGAAGAAGATATCCGCCGAGCCCTAGGCCGAAGATGGCCGTGAGGATTGCGACGAGGTCGATGACGAAGCCGGCCGGCTCGAAGGTCCCGAGGTCGAGTTGTTGGCGCGTCTGGCGATAGCGAAGGAGACCCGCAACCGTGAGCACGACTCCCGCCAGAATTGCCAGCAGTCCGAACCAGACCGAGATGCCGCTGGTGCGAACTTCGTGCCCTTGTAGCATGGCGAACTGGCGGATCGCAATCGAGAAGTGCCCGATGGCGAATCCGAAGACAAAGACCGCGACTCCGGTGCGCACCCAGGCGAGAAAGGTGCGTTCGTTGGCGAGGTGATCGCGAGCTCGATTGGCGTTGTCAGGCATGCCGGCGAAAATGCCGGATGATTATTCCACAGCTTTCTGAATCAGGGTGGCGGCGCCCGCAAAATTCTGAAGGAATTCGCGTGGGAAGCCGTGCCGGCGCTGCAGATATTCCGTGCTGTTGTGGGTGATCCAGACTTTGCCTTCCAGGTCTTCCCAGACCAGGGCTTTCAGCGGGAGATCGATCGCCAGTGTGGGTGCGGCCAGCTTGGGCGGTGTTCCACCTCGCGGGTTGCCGAAGATCAGCAATCGAGTGGTGTGCATTTCCATGCCGATTTTCGCGGCTTCGCCGCTGATCGATACGCGCGAAGATGGTCATGCCTTTCTCGCGGACGAGGGTTTCGAGTTTTTGCAGCGTGTCGACAACTGAGAAAGGGCTGGCGGTGTGGATGAGGCCTTCCTTGGGTTCGGGCATCGGGTGCTCCCTTGAAGGCACTAGAAGCGTTGGGGCGTGAGGTGGTCACAAATCTTCCTTGCCCAGTCGCAGCAAACGTAAGGTCCCTCGACTGCGTTCGGCTGTCGCCTCACTCCGCTCGGGATGACAGAACTGGATGGTTTCGCGAACTTGGTGCCTCCACTACGGACAGTTGCACGCCATCAACATTTTGCCCAGTAGCTCTTTGAGGATCTTACCGGCCACGGTGGCGGTGAGCTCCGAGATGTCGCGGCTCGGGTTGTACTCTACAATGTCGGCGCCGACGATGGTGGCTGTGATGGAATGAAGGTGCTCGAGTACCTCGCGCACCGACATGCCACCTGGCTCGCGATGCGAGACGCCGGGGGCGAAGGCCGGGTCGAGCACGTCCATGTCGAAGGAGACGTAGACTGGGCACCAGGTTTTCACTTCTTCGAGGGCGCGCTTGCGGCCGATCTCGTACACCTCAACGCCGAAGCGAGCGGCTTGCTTCTTCTGCTGCGGGTTCATGGTGCGAATGCCGACCTGGATGAGCCGCTTGGCCAGCTTTTCTTCCATGATGCGCGCGAAGGGCGAGGCGTGCGAGTGGCGATTGCCCTGGAAGTCGTCGTAGAGGTCAGGATGGGCGTCGAAATGGATGATAGTGAGATCTTTGAAGTGACGACCGAAAGCCCGCACGATGGGATAGGTGATGGAGTGGTCGCCGCCGAGGCAGACGGGGCGCTGGCGCTTGCCGAGTAGCGCTTCGACGGACTTCTCGATTTCGAGGAATGCGTCTTTCTCCGGGAGGTGTAGGTCGCCGGCGTCTTTATAGGCGCCTTCCGCGCCAATATCAACGCCCAACTCCGACCACATGTTGGAGGCGTCGCAGCGCAGCGCGTCGCGGATGAGGGGCGGCGCTGCGGCCGATCCGCGTTTGTACGATGAGTTTTCGTCGAGCGGAACGCCCAGCAACGTGGGTGCTCCCCAGGGTCCTTTCCCACTTTCAAAGCTCGCCATTGGCACGCCTCAGGGGAAATAAGGTACACCTTTTGGGAGCTTAGGTGACAGGTGATGGGTGACGTCTTGGGTCTTCGGTTTCAGGCGTTAGGTCTTGGGTAACCGTTCCTTTGTGGGAGAGACGGGCGTCTCGCCCGCCGCTCCATCGACTGGCTCGCAGCTCAGAAACAAGTTGGCGCCAACCGACTCGCTGCGGTTGGCGCCTTCTTGCTTACTGCACCTCGTTGCTCTGCTCGCTAATCCCTTCCGCCGAAGTTGAACAGGTCCATCATGTCCCCGATGGCTGGGCTGTTCTGCGGGACGTAGGGATTGCTACGGCTGGCTTGCGGATTAGGAAAGTTGTCGCGGCTGCGGCTGGTCAGGGGCGACAGTTTCCAGTTGGCCTCGATGAATTTCAGAATCGAGACATGATCGGTATAGGCGTGCGAGATGTGGCCAGGGCGCGCCCAGGGAGAAACTACGATCGTCGGAATGCGGGTGCCGTCGCCGAAGAAGTCGAGCGGTTGGATGTATCCCGAGTCATAGTAGCCGCCGCCTTCGTCGAAGGTGACGACAATGGCGGTGCTGGCCCACAGTTTCGGATTGGCCTTCACGCCGTCCACGATCTTCTTCACGAAGCCTTCGAACAGGTTCAGCTTCGAAGAAGCCGGGTGCCCATCGAGCCAGCCGTCAGGCTTTACGAACGAGACCGCCGGAAGTGTGCCGTTCTCTATGGCGGCGTAAAGGTCGGTCGTGTCCTGATTGTGGGAGCGGCCGGATGCGCTCGTCATGATCGATGTCGAGTACTGGAAGGGGTTGCAGATATTGCAGTACGTGTTGTCGGCGGTGACGTAATTGCCGTCGGGATTGGCGAGGTAGGTGCTCCACTGGTCGCCGTAATACGCCCACGAGATGTTCTTCTCGTTCATCGCATCGCCGATGTTGCGCAGTGGTGAAGGCGGGATCGTGAAGACGGTTTCGTTGGGGTTGGTGATGTCGGCATATGCGTTGCGGCCGTCGCCGTAGTAGCCGGGGTTGTAATTGTTCAGGAGATAGTAGTGACCGCGTTCGCAGCGGGGATCGATCGAGGTCGGCAAGGAACGCAGGTAGCGAACGAGCTGGCTGACGCCCGGTGCGGAACTGTCGGCGCATTGGCTGTAGGTTCCACCTCCTGAGGAAGCCGAACCAAACGACCCGGAGCCGTAGCCATCTTGTGTGTACCAGTTGTTGGTGCCGGGTTGTGGATTCGGATTTTCGATTTCGTCAACCACGCCAGCATTCGGGCTGCCCGCTGCCACCAACTCATTGTGCGGGGGCCGTAGGGCGTGTCCACGGCCATCACTGAACCAGATGGCGTCGCCCGTGCCCAGCATGACGTGATTTGCGCCAGTGCCTCCCATCACGGATTGATGGAAGTTGTCGCTCATCGCGAAGTGATCCGCGAGCGACTTCAGGTAGGGAGCATCGCCTTGCAGCACGTTGTAGAAGCCCATGGCGGTGGAGCCTTCGCCGGTGCTGGTGTCGTTGAAGCCGGCAGGCTGCGGCTTGCCGTTCGAGCCGGCACCGATGGTCGTCTCGACCCAGGGCCACAAGTCGTTCTTGCACCCGCTGGGATCGTTGCGGGTCGCACGCGATGCCTTGCAGTCGAACTGCTGCCACATCTGATAAAAGCGATGGACCGGGCTGTTGTCGTAGGCGTCGTACGGGTGCTTTGATGAGGTTATCTGAAACGGGCCGTTGGGCAGTTTGTCGGCATTAGGAATTCGGGTGTCAAGCTGGCCATGCGAAAGGCCGGTGCCGCCCGTCGTCATATAGATGTAGTAGTCGTCGGGCAGGCCGTTTTCAAATGCCCTGGCGGTGGCAACGTCCGGAAAGGGAGCAGTGGTGTATCCGCCTGCGAGGGCGGGAGGCAAGACCGAATAGCGCGTGTTTCCGGAGGGGCTGAGGCGGAAGCCGTCATCGCTGCCGTCGATGGCGGACGACTGGGCGGCCAGAGCAAAGTTCGGTCCAGGTGTTCCGTCTTCGTTGACGATGCCCTTCGAGAGGAGGTTGTCGACGCTCTCTCCCTTTTTCGGTTTGTAGGTGGCGAAGACGTGATCGAAGGTGCGATTCTCGCCGATGATGACGATCACGTGCTGGATCGGTGTTCTGGTTTGCCGCGAGCGATCCTCAGCCGCGACGAAGGCAGGTGAAATCAGTTGTACAACCAGAATCGCGATGCCCGTGACAGCTGCCACGCGCGACTTAACAGACACAAGTTGCCTTGACACCATCTCACTACCCCTCCTTTGAAGGTAGGGGCAGGGTAGCGAGGGTTTATTTCGCGTCAGTAAAAGTACTGTCAAGTGTTTGTGAATAGTTTTCCAGAGGGGATGCGGAAAGCGAGCCCTGAAGCCGTAACTTGTTTGGTTGTTTAAATTTCGAACGATCCGACGTTCGGGTAAACTCTAGGCCACCTGACCTGTGAGTCCATTTCGGACGTTGAGCATTTCGTTAGGGCTCGTCGTTCGCAACATATTGCATGACGATCGAAACCACTTTCTATCGTGATCTGGCGTACGTTTTCGGGGCTGCCGTCGTAGGCGGGGCGGTGGCTCGTGTGCTGCGTCAGCCGTTGATTCTCGGATACGTGCTGGGCGGCATTCTTGTGGGCCCTTTTACACCGGGGATCAGCATCACTGATGTGCACCAGTTCGAGTTGCTGGCGGAAGTCGGGGTGATCCTACTGATGTATTCCATCGGTCTGGAGTTCTCGTTCCGCGATTTGTTGCGCGTGAAGTGGGTCGCGATCGTGGGCGGGCCTTTGGGAATCTTGCTGTCCTTGGGGTTGGGCCTCGGAGTCGGGGCGCTGCTGGGTTGGACGTGGCAACAGGGAATTGCGGTTGGCGCTATCATCTCGGTGGCAAGCACGATGGTGCTCTCGCGGTTTCTCACGGAGCGAGGAGAACTGCGATCGCAGCAGGGCCAGGTCATGATCGGGATCACGCTCGTGGAAGACCTGGCGGTGGTGGTCCTTACGATTCTTTTGCCTTCCCTGGGGGATTTGAATCGCAGCCGGATGCTGGCGCTTGGGATCGCACTCGGCAAAGCGGTTCTGATTCTCATTCCCATTACGCTGGTCGCGCACAAGTTGATTCCGCGCCTGATGCGGCGCGTGGTCAAGGCGGCGAATGCCGAGTTTTTTGTCCTGGTGGCCCTCGCCCTGGGCTTTTTGACGGCGGCTTTGACCCAAGCCGTGGGCCTATCGCTGGCTCTCGGCGCGTTCCTCGCCGGATTACTGGTCAGCGAGTCGGAAGCAGCGCATGAAACGATGGAGCGTCTGGCACCCCTCCGCGATGCATTCGTTGCGTTGTTCTTCGTCACGATGGGAATTCTGGTGGATCCGCGGGTGTTGATCTCGAAGCCATCGCTGTTGTTCGTAATTGTTGGAATGGTGGTAGTCGGAAAATTTGTAATCTGGGCAGTGGTGGTGAAGTTGTTCCGCTATCCGACCAATATGGCTCTGATGGTGGGGCTCGGGCTGACGCAGATTGGAGAGTTTTCCTACGTGCTGGTGCGGGTGGCGCGGGAGGCGCATATCGTGGGTGACGATATGTACAACGCAGTGCTGGCTGCTTCGGTGTTTACGATTTTGATCAATGGTCTGCTGCTGAGGTTTGTTCCCGATCGAATTGCGCCGAGGGAGGTGGAAGCGTGAGATGGCTGTTTCCGAATTGCATGGGTCCTTCTCTGCGCTCAGGATGACAAATCAACCAGGGACTTATAGAGCTTAACGCCGTCGTGCGTTCCTTTCAGTATTCATTCCGCCACATCGGCTGCAATTCTCGGGAGCACTGTGCGCAGGAGCGCCTCGAACTGTCCACGAACTTTCTCGCCCGTCTCCATGACTTCCTGATGAGACAGAGCTTGATCCAGAATTCCGGCGGCCATGTTGGTCACGCATGATATTGCGAGAACTTTAATTCCCATATGGCGGGCCGCGATGACTTCGGCGACGGTAGACATGCCAACCAGGTCTGCTCCAATCGTGCGCAGATAACGGATTTCTGCCGGCGTCTCATAGCTCGGACCCAGTAGCGCAGCGTAGACGCCGTCTTCCAGCGACAGGCCCAGTTTGGCTGCTTCTTCCTGGGCGGCTTTGCCGTAGGCCCTCGTGTACGCGTGTGTCATGTCGGGGAAGCGCACTCCAAAGCGATCATCGTTCGGTCCTACCAACGGATTGTCCCCTTGGAGATTGATGTGGTCCTTGATGAGCACGAGGGCGCCCTGCTGATACTTCAAGTTGATGCCGCCGGCGGCGTTGGTGAGAATAACGGCGCGCACGCCCACGCGTCCAAACACGCGGATTGGGAAGGCCACTTCCTCGGCGGTATATCCCTCGTAGAGATGAACGCGTCCCTGCATGGCTGCGACTGGAATTGCGTCTGCATTGCCGATGACCATCTGGCCGGCGTGGCCGATGGCGGTGGAGCGCGGGAATGCTGGGATCTGCGCGTAGGGAACGCGGGTTGCATCTGCTAGCGAATCGGCGAAAGCACCCAGACCTGAGCCGAGGATCAGGCCGATCCTCGGACGCAGGCATGTTTGGGCAAGGATGAACTGGGCGGCAGAGTCGGCGCGTTGGTAGAGGTCGGACATGGGTTAGGTCTCAGTTCTCAGTTCTCAGTCTTGTTCGTGAGCTGTTTTGTTTTCGAAGTCTGCGAATTTCTTTTCGAGTTGCCATTGCACACGGACTTTTTCGCTGCTGTCGAGCAGTTTCTGGCAGGTGGTAGAGATTCTTGCATTCTCTGGGTGATCCGATGCGCACTGCGGTCTCATGCGAAATCCGCCTTGCCATAGGCTTTCGCCGGGAATGAAGCTGTGCTCGACGCTTTGGCGGGCCATGCGTTTCAGGTCCAGATATGAAAAGCCGAAGGTCTCGACAGCTCGCAAGTACTCCTGCGTCATGTCGGCACGGGATACGCCCTCATCGTCGCTGGCTAGCGCCACCGGGACTTTGTACTTGAGGTATGTGGGCAGTGGATGGTTCGCGCCTTCCACTCCGAGAATTTTTGCGTTGCTGGTCAGGCAGATTTCCACCAGCACATTCTTCGCAGCCATTTCTTTCAGCAGTCCGAGTGAGTCGTTCTCGCTCATGACGGACACGCCATGCCCGATGCGTTCGGCGTGCCCTTGCTCGATCGATTTCCGAATATGAAAGTGAAGGTCGTCGGGCGGGACAAGTCCAACGGCAAGCTCGCCAGCGTGAAGGCTGATGTGCACTTGGGGGTAAATTTTGTGCAGATCGTCGAGCATCTTCATGTGCAGGTTGAAGTCGTGGCGTGGAACGTACCAGTCCTCGGGCATCACGAGATTGAGTCCGACGAAGCGCGGATCGGACTGCGCGAGCTCAAAGCCGAGCACGATTTCTGCGAACACCATCTCGCGCGAGAGGCCGCGCAGGACTTGATACAGGTAGTGAATCGTGACCTGACAACCGGGATCGGGATGCCGGGTGGCGCATCCGAGAATTTCCTGTTTGCGGGCTTCGTCGCGGTCGAGTTGTGCGCGGGTTGAGGCGATCACGTCCTTCAGCCCGTCGCTTAGCAGGCGATCGCGCAGCTTGCCAAAGTCGTCATCCCAGCCCAGTTTGTGGCCGAGCTCAGCGGCGTTGAGTCCGTCGGCCGTGTGCATCAGCTCGAGATATTGCAGGTGATCGGTTGCGGCCCGCGCAGACACCTCAGCCAGTTGATTGCCTACGCTGTTGATTGTGGCGAGATTGAACTTGTCGAAGGTGGCAAAGAAGTGATCGTGACCGGACCCATCGCCCGGGTTCCAGTTCCGCATCGACCAGGCATCCACGAGCTGGTTGTAGAGAACGTGGTCCCCATACGCGCAGCGGACCGCGGGCTTGTTGGAACTGGCGCAAGATTCGTCGCAGGGCGGCGGCAGGAGAGACGAAGTCGTGCGATCGACACAAAGATTGTCCTGTATGGCGTAGTCGATCCAGTTCTCTGCGTAGATAGCGCCACTGAGATGGTTGTGCAAGTCGCCGCCCTTCGGCATGGTCTGCAGGAAGGACAGCAGCAGGGAAGGATTCTTTCGGATGGCGTCCAGGCGTTGGGATGTGCGCTGTTCGGCGGTCTGGGCCGACGTTGTCAGAGCGAGGGCTAGAAGAGCAATGATGAGGCGCGATTTCGAAATCACGAACGCTTTCCTTTGAATTTGGAGAATGCGCATTGTACAAGGGCTATGGTGTTACCGCGAAGACGGTCCCGTGATGAAGCTGTTTCGGCGCGTCGTTGCTGAATTGTGACGAGATTTCCACAGCCGACAAAAACGATCTTTTACAGCCGAGTCTGGAATCTCTTAGCTCAGAATCGTTGAAAGACGCAACATTTGCGGCGAATGGCCTACAAATAGCATTGGAACCTGCACAAAAACCGGTCATTCGCCTGTGAACAGCTTGCATATAATTGAATCTAAGGCAGATAAAACGGCTCAGTTTTGATTGACTCTAAAAATAGAAGGAGTAAAAAGACACTCGTTCTTCGACACGTTCCCAAGTTTTGCCGGTTGGTGCGGCGTCCGGGGCTCGAGCGAAGTCGCCTTCTGATTGCGCAAATTGGAAGGAAGGCAAGCAAGGGTCTATAGCAAAGCGCTGGTCGAGGAGAACAGGAACGACCGTTGAAGGCAAGATAGAGTCCCGAGGCGTTGGACTGGTTTATCCGGTTGGCGGTGAGCCCGGAGCCCGAGCCAAGATCGCGCGTTGCAACCCGCAAGGTGAGCGACGAGAGCAGGTCGGTGAGGGTCTAAAAGCGAGCTACTGGCCGAGACGAATGAGACCAACATCACCTCGGGATTCTTATTGTTTGGCCGAACGCAGAGTTAGGCAGCCTAGCGGTTCTCCCCCACGTAAATAAGCAGCAGTCGGCCAAACACAACCTCCTGGACAGAGACGCGGAACGCCCCGCGTCTCTTTTTTTGTTTTGCAACCACTGCTTGTGGGTCGTGGTTTGGTGAGTGCCGTGGGTTGTTTGCCGCGGGTAGCCTTCAGGGCCCAACTGCGATGGCCAGCTTTTCCTTGGTCTGCAGGCGGGTGCGGAAGATCTGGTCTTTGGCCGCGACTTCGCCCACGGCGTCAACGTGCACGACGTAGTTGCCGCGAGGCAGCGTTTCGCCGAAAGGAATTTCAAGCGAATCGACTCCACTCTTCAGAGGGATGTGCTGGTACCCAATCGCCACTGCTCGGCCGTTGTCAGCAACAGCAAGCACGACGAAGGTGAAGTCGAAATCGTCTTCAGTGTTGTTGCTGACGACAATTAACCCGTCGACCCGGTTTCCGGTCACGTGGGCGTAACGCTTCCATTCCATCACCATCGGCGGAGCGATGCGAAGGACAAACGCTCGGAAGGCCTTCTGCGGCGGGTTGGAGCTGTCGGTCACCGTGATCGTGAACTTGTACTCGCCGGTGGTTGTGGGGGTTCCGGTAAGCAGGCCGTCCTCGCCGAGTTTCATTCCCGCAGGCACAGCTCCTTGGGACAAGACGTATTTCATGGGAGGAATTCCGCCATGTGCCTGGAACTGGAATTTGTATAGGTGGCGCGGAGAGGCCTTGGGAAGAGTGGCCGCATCGAGGGAGAGGTTCGTCGGGTCGGCAGGCTGTTGGGCCGAAGCGATTGCGGCAAACAGAATCGTGAATATTAGCAGGTAGAGGTGCAGGCCGCTCGCGGATCGTTCAGGCATCATTCGCCTTTCATCATATCGACTCTTGGATGCAAGCGGTTGGCGCGAAGGAGGACACGTTTTTGTCCGGACTCACCTGCGTTTCGAGGTTCCCAGGATCCCTCCATTATTGTGATGTGTGCTGCTCGCTTATGTGATATGCCTCATCGACGCCTTCCCGCCGCGACGATAACCTGTTAGGTTTCTGGTCGCCGGAGGCTCCGCCATGCGCGAAGCGGTCGACAGGCTATGGCCTGAGATTCAATGGATACAAGACTCCAAATTACGCGAACAAGTCGCTCTGACCTGGACCAGAGCACTCGAGCGCAGTCCGCTGAAACCCGACGATCTTAACCGCATTCCTTTCACTCTGCTGATTCCTGGTTGTCCTATCACTTTTATGGAGCACAAGCGGTGCGTGGTCCATGTGGCGCGCAAGAGCGCGGAGTCGATGAACGAATTCATGGGACGCGCTCTTCCTGTAAATGTGGATGCTGTGATCGCCGGTGCGATTCTCGCGGATGTGGGAAAACTGTTGGAATACGAAATCGGTCCGGATGGAAAGGCGCGGCAAAGCGAGCGCGGGGAAGCGTTGCGGCATCCGTTCACCGGTGTTGCGCTGGCGCTGGAGTGCGGGGTGCCTGACGATGTGTGCCACATCATCGCGGCGCATGCTACCGAAGGCGATCAGGTAAAACGCACGACCGAAGCCTACATCGTGCATCACTCTGACTTCATGGCGTATCTGCCCTTCAAGAATCCAAAGAACATCAGGTTCAAACAGAGTTAGGAGGCTTTCTTGTCTGCCCCAAAGCAAATGACGCCGGCAAAAGAAACGATCACCGCGGAAATGGCGCGCTGGGCTGCTGGTCTGGAATACAAGCAGCTCTCGCAAGATGCCGTTTATCAAGCGAAGCGGTTCCTGCTCGACTCCGTGGGTTGCGCGCTGGGCGGATATCAACAGCACGACGTGAAAATTGCGCTGGCGGTGTTGGATGAAATCGCGGCCAGCGGTCCGGCCACTGTGATTGGCACGGGGAAGCGAGTGGATGCGGTCTCGGCATCTCTGGCGAATGCGTTGATGATCCGCTGCATGGATTACAACGACATTTACTGGAAGCAGGATCCGTCACATCCGTCCGATATTTTCCCGGCCGCGATGGCGGCGTGCGAGCGGAAGAAGTCGGGTGGCAAGGAACTGATTGTCGGGTTCGTGCTGGGGCATGAGTTTGAGATGCGATTTTGCGAGGCTGCGTTCCCTGGGATTCGAGAACGCGGTTGGCATCACGCGACGCTGACGGCTTTTGTGTCGCCATTCGTCGCGGGCCGTGGACTGCGGTTGTCCTGGGAGCAGATTCAGCACGCGGTGGGCATCTCGGCGAGCCGGCACTGCACTCTGGGCGCAGTGACCGCGGGCAAACTCACGATGATGAAGAATACGGTGGATCCCATGGCGACGCAGAGCGGCATGCTCGCCGCACTGCTGGCGGAAAAGGGATACACGGGGCCCGAGCACGTGATCGACGGGAAAGAAGGCCTGGTGCATTGCTTTGGGCCGGAATGGAGGCAGAACATCCTGACTGAGGGGCTGGGCGAATCGTGGCGGATCACGCTATGCGGGATGAAGTTCTTTCCTACGGAAGCGCTGACCCATGCGCCTATCTCGGCGGTACTTGATCTGGTGAAGAAGAATGACCTGCATCCGGATCAGGTGGCGAAAGTGCAGATCCGCTCTCTGGCGCGAGCAGCCGACATCCTTTCGGATCCCAGCAAATACGATCCGCACACGAAGGAGACTGCGGACCACTCGCTGCCGTACGTCATCGCCGCCGCGTTGGTGGATCGGCAGGTGACGCCTGCCCAGTTCGAGATGGCGAAGATCATGGACCCGAAGATCCGGGAACAACTGAAGAAAGTGGAAGTGGTGGCCGATCCGGAAATCGAAAGAGTGTTTCCGGCGTTGCAGCGGGTGGTAGTGATGATTCGTACCACCGATGGAAAGGAGTTCACCGAGCAGTTGGACTATCCAAAAGGAGATCCGCGCAATCCGCTGACGGATCAGGAAATCGAAGAGAAATTTTCGGCGTTGGCCGACGGAGTGTTGTCTGTGAAAGCTCAAGCCAAATTGAAAGATGCGATCTGGAACCTGGACAAAGTCGATTCCATCACCAAGTTGATGGCGCTGATGAAGTCGGATGTGAGGAGTAAGAAGCCAGCTGCGAAAACGGGATCGAAACGGCAGATGAGAATGAAGAAAGCCTAAATTCGCTTTGAGCGGATTAGGTTGCCGCGAGGTAGGGAGCGAGGGCTCGGGTTGCTGTTTGATGCCGAGACTGTGATGCACCTGCGGAAATTACCCGTGCTGGAGAGTGAGGATCATGCCCCAGACTATCGTTGAGAAAATTGCGCAAGCGCACATGACCGAAGGCCCTTCGCGTCCGCTGCGCGCTGGGGATTTCCTTTCTATCCGGCCGCACCGGGTGATGACCCACGACAACACTTCGGCGGTGATGAGCAAGTTCAAGGGGATTGGCGCGAAGAGAGTTCGAGATCAACAGCAACTGGTATTCGCCCTCGACCACGATATTCAGAATCAGGACGAATCGAACCAGAAGAAGTACCGAGCGATTGAGGCATTCGCGAAAGAGCAGGGAGTGGACTTCTATCCGGCTGGTTCGGGCATTGGACACCAGATCATGGTGGAACGCGGCTACGTTGTACCCGGTTCGTTCGTCGTTGCCTCGGACTCGCACTCCAACATGTACGGTGCGCTCGGAGCCATCGGGACACCCATCGTGCGAACGGATGCGGCAGCCGTGTGGGCAACGGGAGAATTCTGGTGGCAGATTCCACGCTCGGTGGAAGTGAGACTCGAAGGCAGATTGCCTGAAGGGGCCACTGGAAAAGACGTCATCATCACTTTGTGCGGGCTCTACAACCACGATGAAGTGTTGAACGCGGCGATTGAATTCACGGGGCCAGGAGTGGCTTCGCTGTCCATGGATGCGCGCCTGTCCATCTCGAATATGACGACCGAATGGGGGCCGCTCGTGGGCTGGTTCCCGGTCGACGAAGTGACGATTACTTACTTACGAGGGGTTCATCAGCGCCTTCATGATCAAGTGGTCGAGCGCTTTACGGAAGACGATCTGCGCGGCTGGACGGAGAACCCTCCTTCTCCGGATGTCGGAGCGACCTACGCCGCCAGAATCACACTCGATCTTGCGCAAGTCACGCCGCACGTCTCGGGACCGGACACGGTACAGACCATGCAGTCGCTGGCCGAAATGGAACGAAAGAAAATCGCGATCCAGAAGGCCTACCTGGTTTCCTGCGTGAATTCCCGGCTGGAAGATTTGGATGCGGCTGCGAAAGTTCTAAAAGGAAAGAAGGTCGCCGCGGGTGTGCAGTTCTATCTGGGCGCGGCCAGCAAGTGGGTGCAGGAGGAAGCCGAGCGGCGAGGTATCTGGCAAACGCTGATGGATGCCGGGGCGCATCCCCTGCCCGCCGGATGCGGACCCTGCATTGGACTTGGAGTTGGACTGCTGGAAAAAGGTGAAGTCGGGATCTCGGCCACCAATCGGAATTTCAAGGGGCGCATGGGATCGCGTGACGCGCAATGCTACCTGGCGAGTCCCGAGGTCGTGGCGGCTTCGGCGGTGGCGGGATTCATTCGCGGTCCCCGCGAATTCGCTGATCGCCATCCTGAGAGAAAGTACACAGAACTCGCGGCGAGCAACGGAGGCGGCGCCGAGAAGGTGGAAATTCTCAAGGGGTTTCCGGCCCGCGTGAAAGGCCGTCTCGTATTCATGCCGCAAGACAACGTGAACACGGACGCGATCTACGGCAAGGACTACACCTATCGCGACGACATGACGAAGGAGATGATGGCCAAGGTGGTGATGGAGAACTATGATCCGCAATTCGCCGCACGCACCGCGGCGGGGGACGTGATCGTGGGCGGCTTCAACTTTGGCACGGGCTCGAGCCGGGAGCAGGCGGTGACCTGCCTGAAAGCGAAAAGCATTCCGCTGGTGATCGCGGCCAGTTTCTCGCAGACGTATTTGCGCAATGCCTACAACAACGGTTTCTTGTGTATCGAGGTGCCGGAGCTGGTGAAGCGGTTGCAGGAGCAGTTTGTCGAGGAGGTCAGCGCGAAGGAGAAGACGATTATCCCCGGAGATGAAGTTGATATCGACTTTACGTCGAGCGTGATCAGTTGGCGGGGGGAGAGGTTCGTATTCCCGGCTCTCGGGAGTGTGCCGCAGTCGCTGGTGGTCGCCGAGGGAGTCGAGTACTTGGTAGCTCGGAAGCTGGGGCTGAAGTGATGGTTTGTTGCCAGTGAGAGGGCGGGGACGCCCTCCCCACTGCCGGCGAGACGCTGGCGCTACATAGAACGCGATCGTGTCAGTCGCACTTCATAAGGAGCATCTGCTTTCATGGCGAAACATACAGTAGTCACGATGCCGGGAGACGGCATCGGCAACCAGGTTCTTTCCGAGTCTGTGCGCGTGTTGAAGGCTGTAGACTTTGAGGCCGAGTACATTCATGCTGACATCGGCTGGGATTGCTGGTGTGCGCAGGGCAACGCCCTGCCTGATAGGACGATTGAGCTGCTTACGAAACACAAGCTCGGTTTGTTTGGAGCGATCACATCAAAGCCGAACAAGGCTGCACAGGCCGAGTTAAAGCCAGAACTGCAAGGCAAGGGCTACGTCTACTATTCGCCGATCGTGACCATGCGGCAGAAGTTCAATCTGGACATCTGCATGCGGCCATGCGTGGGATTCATCGGAAATCCGCTCAATTACATTCGCAAGCGGACCGATGGCGGATTCGACGAGCCGCAGATCAACACCACGATCTTTCGGCAGGGAACCGAGGGGATGTACGCAGGCATCGAGTGGACTAATCCGCCGGAAATCGTACGCAATGCGCTGAACTCGCATCCGAAGTTCAAGGCTTTTGCGAATGTCCCTGGCCCTGACTTGGCGGCCAGCGTTCGAATCATTACTCGGCCGGCGGCGCGGCGCATCGTAACGGCAGCCTTCGAGTACGCGAAGAAGAAAAAATTCAAGGGTGTGACCATCTGTGAAAAGCCCAACGTAGTGCGCGAGACCTCGGGCATGATGGAGGAAACCGCCAAGGAAGTGCAAAAGTCCTATCCGGAAATTCAGCTGTGGTCGACAAATATTGACGCGCAGCTGATGTGGTTGAACAAGAATCCCGAGGATTACAACGTAATCGTCGCGTCCAACCTGTTTGGAGACATTCTTTCCGACGCTTTCGCCGGCTTGGTGGGTGGCCTTGGCTTCGCGGCATCCGGAAACATCGGGGACACGGTGGCCGTCTTCGAGCCGACCCATGGGTCCGCGCCCAAGTACGCAGAACTCGACCCACCCATCGTCAACCCGATCGCGATGATCCTGTCGGCGGCGATGATGATCGAGCACGTAGGCGAGAACGATAAAGCGGAGCGCGTTCGAAACGCGGTGGCCGCCGTGGTGAAGGAAGGCAAGATCCGCACTTACGACATGATGCGCATCCCGGGCGGCGCGAAGTCGATTAGCCAGGGAGCGGCGTCTACCGGGCAGATGACCGACGCGATTTTGGCTCAGCTTTAGGAACCACAAAGAGCACGGCGTTTTCGCCGAGGAAATGCCGTACGATGAATCTTCCTGAAGAAGGAAGCAGCGAAGCTACTTCGCTCAAAATGACAGCACTTTCACAGGCTTCATGACTCCGACAACCACACCGCATTCTGCTGAGGCTGGCCATCTGGGCACCGATATTCGCTCGGATCTCCATGTGGCCGTCGAGCCGCGCGACGGAGGCGGTGTTGAGGTAGGCCTTGAGTCGCGAGTCGCTCCCTATTATGGGGAAGCGATCCTGGCACAGGCTCGACAGGTTCTGGAAAATCTTGGCGTCAAGAATGCCAAAGTTTCGATTCACGATGAGGGAGCGCTGCCCTATGTGATCGCGGCGCGTATCGAGACTGCTGTGCGCCGAGCCGGCCTGGCGAACGCCAACAAGGCGCTTCCGGAGAAAATAGCGCTTCCTGCGCCGTCAGCGAAGGATCGGCTCCGGCGTTCGCGTCTCTATTTGCCGGGCACAGAACCGAAGTACGCGATCAATGCCAGCCTGCATGGTCCGGATGCGATCATCCTCGATCTTGAAGACTCGGTGCATCCGTCAGAGAAAGATGCCGCGCGAATTCTTACGCGCAACACGCTGCGGGCGGTGAGCTTTGGCGAATGCGAACGCATGGTTCGCATCAACCAGCTCCCCCTTGGACTCGAGGATCTTGCGGAGATCATTCCGGAAGTTCCCGATCTGATTTTGATTCCGAAGGTCGAGCACCCCGGGCAAGTTACGCAAGTCGACAACATGATCGGCGAGTTGAAAGTCCGGTATCAGATCAACCGGCCGATCTGGATCATGCCGATCCTCGAATCCGGGCAGGGAATTGAGAATGCCGCAGCGATCGCCTCGGCCAGCGAGAGCGTGGTGGCTCTGACAATCGGGCTGGAAGACTATACCGCCGATCTTGGGGTGGTGAAGACGGCGGAGGGTAAAGAATCTCTCTATGCTCGCACTCGCCTGGTCAACGCTGCGCGGGCCGCGGGTGTACAGGCGATCGATTCTGTGTACGGAGATGTCGGAGACATGGACGGACTCAAGCTTTGGGGAGAGAATGCGCGGGCCCTGGGATTTGAAGGGATGGGATGCATTCATCCGGCTCAAATTCCGGCGATCCACGCTGCGTTTGCGCCATCACTTGCGGAGATCGAAAAAGCGCACAAGATTGTTGGAGCATTTGAAGAGGCCCAGCAGCGGGGCGTGGTCGTAGTGAGCTTGGGTTCGAAGATGATTGATCCACCCGTGGTGCAGAGGGCTTTGAAACTGATGGCTCGTGCCAAGGCGATGGGGCTAGCTTAGAGGCAGTCGCTCGTCGTTAGCGAAGACCTCACCCAAGCAGAGCTTGGATGGGGAACCTTGGCGTGCCTGGATGAACGGCAGCTCCGCGGACCGCTACCGTGGGTTTTTCTCTGTGTCCAAGTGACTCTGTGGTGAAACGGATTTCATGACTGAACGCGTCGAACTCGCCCACAATGCCGCGCAGCGTCGCGTGCCGACCATGGTGAATGGCAAGCCGCAGATTCCTTACCTGGGGGTGGGAAAGTACCAGCCTCGCGTCCGGAAGCATGCGCCGCCTGTTCGTTCCAGCAAAGATTACCCGGAGAACGGCGATAAGCGGTTGCCGGATCTCGAAACTGCCCTTCGAAAGTGCGGTCTGCGGGATGGCATAGTGGTTTCGAATCATCACCACCTGCGCGACGGCGACCGGGTTGCGTTGATGATGCTGGAAGCGGCGGCCAAAATCGGAGTGAAGGACTTGCTCTGGTTTCCGAGCGCATCGTTCCCCTCGCAGAAGTCGGCGATCGAGTTGATGGAAAAGGGAGTGATCCATCACATCGAAGGGTCCATGAATGGTCCGTTGGGTGACTACTGCACGCAAGGCAAGATGCGCGGCATGGGTGTGCTGCGATCGCATGGCGGGCGGTGGCAGGCAATTCAGGACGGCGAGGTGCACATTGATATTGCAGTAATCGCCGCGCCCACGGCCGATGCATTCGGAAATGCGGATGGCTCACATGGGAAATCCGCATGCGGCTCGTTGGGATTTGCGCTGGGGGACTCGATGTACGCGGACCAGGTCATCGTTGTGACGGACAATCTGGTGGCCTTTCCGTGCGTGCCCTGGCAGATTCAGGGGAACAATGTCGATTACGTGGTTGAGGTGGAATCAATTGGCGATCCGGCGAAGATTGTTTCAGGTACGACACAAATCACGCGCTCGCCCGACCGCTTACGTATCGCGGAATTCGTGGCTCGCTTCCTGCGTGAAGTGGGAATCATGAAGAATGGGTTTTCGTTCCAGGCCGGCGCCGGGGGCATCGCGCTCGCGTTCGTCGATTACCTGCGGCGAATGATGAAAGAGGACGGAGTAAAGGCGCGCTTCGTGCGGGGCGGATCGACGAAGTATCTGGTTGAGTTGCTGCAGGAAGGGCTCACCGACTACATCCTGGACGGGCAGACGTTCGATCTTGACGGCGTAAAGTCGATGGCCAGCGACCCGCGGCACGTCGCCACCTCGCCGTTTACATCGTACAACTATCACGGCAAGGGCAACTTCGCCTCGATGGTGGATGCGGTTGTGCTTGGCGCGACTGAAGTCGACGTCCACTTCAATGCCAACGTAGTAACCCATTCGGACGGACGGCTGCTCCACGGAATTGGGGGTTGGCAGAATTGCCTGTTTTCCGGATGCAGCATTCTTGCGGTTCCTTCCTTCCGCGATCGTATTCCCGTAATCGTCGACGAAGTGACGACCTTGACTGGGCCCGGCGAGATGATCGACGTGGTCGTCACCGAGCGCGGGATCGCCATCAATCCCTTGCGGACTGACCTGCTGGATGCGGTGAAAGGATCAAAATTGCCGGTTCGGCCGATTCAGGACATCAAGGCGGAGGTTGAGCAGATCTGCGGAGGCAAGCCTGCCCGTCCGAAGCTCGGCGATAGACCCGTTGCGGTGGTGAAGTGGGTTGATGGCACAGTGCTGGATACCGTTTGGCAAGTGGGGTGAGGACAGCAGGTGTTAGGTATTGGGTGAGGTTTCAGGTGGCGGGCCGGAAGCTAAGACCCAAGACCTAGGACCTATTTTTCCACCCACGCGACTCCGCCGTGTTGTAGTTCCGGCAAGTGATATACGAACCCGTCCCCTTCACGCGTGCCGCGAACTTCCTGCACACTCCCTAAGAACGGTAAGAATTGCACTCTAGCCTGATTCCTCAAGCGCAACGTGACATCTTTTTGTGGGGTTGGGATCGGATTCGATCCGCCGCGCAGACCGCTGAAGTTTGCCAGGAAGATGTGTGGTTTGCCATCCACCATGGCGATGGACGTCGCCACCAGAGGAGATGCGCCGATCTCGATTTCCCCTTGACCGCGCAGGCTCGCCAGGAAATCTTTCGCCTTTGCCGGGTCTGCATTCTCAAGGTTCGCATCCAGAGAATTTTCGTAAGCGCGGCAGGGACAGTCGGGCATTGTGACGACGTTCGGTCCTGCAGGCAGCTGGGAAGCGTTCTGCCCCGTTACGACAATTCGCGTTCCAGCCGCAGCGAGAGCCTTCAAAGCCGTCTTTTCCGGGTCATTCAATTCGCGCACGTCGGGTAGCACCAGGGTCTCGCCTTTAAACTCTGCGAGCGTTCGCGGAGTGACGATCTGAAACTCGCGATGCGTCTGCATCAGCAGGATCAAACATCCACGATAGGACGCGATGAAGTCTTTGGCACCATAGTCTCTCGTTGTGGGGGAGAAGTAGACGCCAACCGGATGAATCGGGCTGCGCGGACGATAGAACGTGGCCTGGTGCTCTGCGATCCAGGAAAAGATCGTTTTGCGCGTCGGAGGGTCGTTCGAGCCCGCCATGGAATGCCCCGGCGCGTCCCAGAAGTTGGCGCCATCCATAACCTGGGACATGGCCAGATTCGGCATGGCGTCGCGCGCGGCAACTTTCTTGTCACCATCCCACGAGTAGTTCAGGATCCAGGTAGCCTTGCCTTGCGCGAACGCACGGAAGGTGTGCATACCAACCTGGTAGCGGAACCAGTCGTGCGGCGTTCGTTCCGACGCCATGTGGCCGCCGTTCCCGAACTCGTACTCGTGCGCGATGGCGTCGACGACCGGGTAGAGGCTGTACACGTCGGCGCCCACCCGCGTCGCTTCTTCCTCGATTCCGGGATAAATCTCCGGGATGGTTTTAATCTTCGGATTGACCGACTTCGCAGTTTTGTCGATCTCGCTTAAAAAATCAGTGATGGTCTCGATGCGAAAGTCGACCCACTTGCGGAAGTTGGGGTCGGAAAAGTCGCCGATTTTCACATCGTGGCGCGCGTCCAGGCCGGTCTGCTTCTTGAAAGCTGCCACCGTGTAGTCGTCGAAGCTGGCCCAGCTGTCTTCCCATCCGTCGAAATGGGTCATCCAGTAGGGAATGTCGATGTAGATGCCGTCGATGCCGGTGGCCGCGATCTGGCGAACTCGCTCCATGTAGATTTTGCGCCACTCGGTGGCGTACGGGCTGATCCAAACGTCTTCATCCCCCTTTTGGATCCAGAAGGCGGTGCCACCGCCGAAGATGGCGGTCTCGCCGGTGAGCTTGCGCTGGAGCCAGTCAGGATGGTCTTTGGCTAAGGTGTGCGGAGTTTGATCGGCGTGCGCCGTAATGCACTCGGTGCCGGCTATGTAGACGAAAGCGTAGTTATGAGCTTGATGCGCTTTTTCCGCGACGGAGCGGATAGCGGCCAGCTTTTCAGACGGGTCCAAAAAGCTCTCGTAACGGCCGGGAATGTCATTGTCGACTTCTATGCCGAAGACTCTGCCCGCTGTGGCGTCGGCGACGATTTTGGCCGGGCTTTCGCGGTTGAGTCCATACGCGCCAATGCGGACGTAGTTGGTCCAGTCCTGATCGGAAGGAATGGATTGCGAAAGAGCAATGGCTGCCAGCAGGAGCAGGCTGGCAGCCATCAAAGTGGGGAAGAATCTTTTCGTCTTTTTCATGCTCCGCTCAGAACTGCAGCCGTGCGCCGAATTGCATGCGGCGGTAGTTGTTGCGAGTTTCCGTCACCGTGCCGAAGCCGTCAGCGTCGGAGCCAACGTCCGGGAATGCGAATCGCTGGTGATTCGCCACGTTGAACATCTCGGCGCGGATTTGCAACTGTGCCCGCTCCTTGAAGTTGAATTCTTTCGTGAGCGACATGTCGAGGTTGCGAATCCCGTCGCCGCGGAGATTCGAGAAATGCCGCGGAGCATTGCCGGGGACATTGTCGCCGGGATCCTGGAAACAAGCCTGATTCAGATAAGGAGCACCGGTCCGGGCTGCCTCATGAAAGCTGATACCGGTCCTGAGTTGCGAGCAGATCACGTTGGGACGCTGATTCCCGTCAGTCAAACGGCCGCCATCGTGCTCGACGATCGCAATCGGCTGTCCTGACTGCAGAGTGATGAAGCTTTCCAATGACCACCCGCCAACAATAGCTTCAGCGATACGATTCATGCCGCTACCGACCCATCGGCCTCTGCCAACGGGCAGGTCGAAGATGATCGCCGCCGCCAGGCGATGGGTCGCATCGTTCGCACTGATCCCATGTTCGGCTTTCAAATCATCCAGCAATTGGGGATTGTCGAACTCAAGATTGGTAAGCCAGGCATTGCGACCAGCCGCAGAGTCATCCGTCGCCTTCGAGAGGGTGTAGTTTCCTGAAAAGCTGATGTAGTGGCTCGCCCGTTTCTGGAATCGGATCTGCAGAGAGTTGTACCACGAGGTTGCAATCAAACGCGGCAGCCCCGCAAATCCTCCGTCAAATTGTGGATAAGGGCGCAACAGGTTCACTTGCGAAATCGTGTCGTTGATATATTGGGAATCGGCCACGTCGGCCGCATTGAAAATCGGAGCCGCGGGACACCACGACCCTGGCGACGCCACCGTCGTGAAGAAACACTGGAAGGGATTATCAACCGCACCGCCAAGGTAATCGCTGACGTCGCTGTTACCGGGGTCATGGTCTGGATTCTTCGCTGCAACTAGCGCGTTGCGAATGCTCGACGGCAGGAAATTCCGCTCGCGGGTCGAAACCGATGCTCCGGCCCAAGGCAAATGGACGCTATGGTTGGCAGAGTAGTCGGCGGCGACCACAATCTGGCCCGGGAGCAAGTGTTGGATGCCAAGGTTCCATTGGTAGATCTCGGCATTGCGGACGACTCCTGTATCCAGGTCGCTGCCGTTGTCGAAGCCCCAGTTCGCCAGCTTTCCGTAGGTTCGTCCCTGCGGGGGCGCCAGCCCGGCCGGGAAAGGATTTTCGAGCGTTGCGTATTGGATCCAAGTGTCAGTGTTTTTTGTGAAATACAGCGGAGCAGTCTTTGAGAACGAAGGTCCAGCATACTGGTAATTGGTTGCTACGCTCATGCCATAGAAGATTCCGACTCCACCGCGCAAAACCGTGTTGCTTGCCAGTTGGTAAGCGAATCCAAAGCGCGGAGCGAAATTGTTGCGATCCACTCGTCCGTTACGATGTCCCGAGGTTGCGAACTGGGTGGTTCCCATGATTGCTCCGAGTTGCCCGAAGTCAAGGGCGGAAGCCGGATCAAGAGGGTCCGTGTCCTGGTTACGATTGAAAGGGATCGAGAATCCCGTACTGCCGGTGAAATCGCTGAACTGCAGTTGATTGGTGCGCTCCGAATAAGGAGTGCTCCATTCGTATCGCAGTCCAAGATTTAGGGTCAGCTTGGGCGTCACCTTCCAGTCATCCTGCACGTAAAAAGCTGTCTCGACCGACTTGTCCGCCACCGCTGGAACGATGTGCAGTTGTGAATCCTCCGGGGATGGAAAACCAACCAGCATCGTTGCAAAGGGATTGCCTTGATTGTCGCCGTCAAGGCCGGAATTAGGATGCTGCGTGGTCACGTCCCGGCTGAAATTGAAGATACCGGTGGGATTGTCGGGCTGATGGAAATTGTTGTAGAAGAGCCGTTGTTCACCGCCGAACTTGATCGAATGCGGCCCCTTCACCCACTGCAGTCCGGAAGAGTAGCTATACAGGGTATGCGCGAAGGAGGTGTCCACACAGCACTGTGTGAACATGGAGAGGAAATCGTCCCCCACGTTAATAGCAGGGATTCGATCCAAACCGTTCTGATTCAGAATCGCCGGTAAGCCCACATCGCTCAACGTCGGATACTTATTGCTTATACCGGGGGCGTGTACCCGATCGATGCTGAAGCGGTTTGTCCAAAGAGCCGTGGGTTTGATCGCCCAGTTGTATTCCAGATTGGCGTTCTGTGCAGTGGTCAGGTAGATCACTCCATCGCCCTGATCTCCATTGCCCACGATAGTGGGAACGGTATTTTCACTGTGCACTCGGCTGTAGCGCCCGCTGATCTTATGTTTGTCGGTAATCTGATGATCGAGTTTCACATCGAATTGCCATTGCGGGGAGTTCGACAATGTGACTTTTCGGAAATTCGAATCGGGAAAAACTGCGTCCGGAACGTTGGCGTGCGGGTACAGATTCAGGATCGCCTGCCCGATAGGATCGATGCTAGCTGCTGGAATCTTGTCCTGAACCCCACCATCCGAAAACCGCTGATGCGGGAAGGGACATCCGTCCGGATTCGTTCTGGCCGGGCAGGGATCAAAGATGCCATTGGAGTTCGCCAGGCTTTGCGAGAAATCGCCAGCGCGCTCCAAATCCGTAGGCACTACACCCTCAAGGTTGACCGGATCTCTTTGCCGAACCTTTTCAATGTCAAAGAAGAAAAACGTATGGTTTTTCACCACCGGCCCACCGATGGCGAATCCATATTGATCGCGCACGTGGTCGGGTTTTTCGCCCGAATTGAAAAAATCGCGGGCATCGGTGGCGGACCGTTGACCGTACCACCAACCGCTGCCGTGAAATTGGTTCGTGCCCTGCTTCAGCACGATGTTGACGAGCGTGCCGCCGTTGTTGCCATACTCGGCGCCAAAGCTGTTGTTTTGTACCTTGAATTCCTGGACGATTTCGACTGAGGGCTGGTAATAGACGTTCGAGTTGCCACCCTCGCCTTGCTCTGGCGCGCTGATGGGGCTGCCGTCGAGCGTAATCTGCGCAGTCGCATTGCGCTGACCGTTGGATACGAAATTTGTTCCCGACGGGTAGTTGTCATTGACTCCCGAGCCGGTTGTTTCCGTCACGCCGCCCGCCAAGAAGGCCAGACCGAAGATGCTGCGGTTATAGAGAGGGATGTCGCGCACGTATTCATTGGTGACGTCAGTGCCAATGGCCGCGCTCTCGGTATCAAGAGGCGGCGTGGCCGCCGTTACCTCAACCGTCGCCAGCACGCCTGGTGGTTTCAGCGAGAAGTCAATCGAAGTCTGCTGGTCGACCTGCAACACGAGTTGCTTGCGCTCTGCGGTCTGAAAGCCTTTTGCCTCGCACTTTACGCTGTAACTGGCGGGACGTAGCCCGGTGACGGTGTACAGGCCCCGTTCATCCGTTTTAGCTGTGGTTGCGATCCCCGTGCCGTCGTTCGTAATGGTGATTAATGCGTTCTGCACAACGGCACCGCTCTGGTCGGTGACAATGCCACGCACCTGCGCGGTATAGGCGGCTTGTCCAAAAGCCACGGAGGCGGTGAGCAGAAGTCCAACTACCCAAACGTGAGAGAACAGACTTCTCAGGGCACGAGGCATGGGACCCTCCCAAATTTTTTGGAGGCATACTCGACGGTATGCTGTATAGTTACGAACGCTTACTTTTACTTTCGTTCTATGGCAGTTGTCAAGCGGCAAATCTGGGGCTGTGCCGTCTTTATTCAGATGGCACGTCTGCAAGGTTTGCGAGGAAGCGCGCTCGCTCGACAAACGAGGGCGCTGTGCTACGAATTGCAGCTGCGTTCGAGGAAGGGCCGCTCGCTGGCCCGACTTCGTAAGTAATAGAAAGTAATCGTAACCTTACATCGTGATTAGGGCCCTGAGCAGCGCCAGGCCAGGCCAGGGGCGGTTTGAAATCAGCGAACTCGCGTTGCCCGACCCGATACTCGAGAAGATCTATCATCAGAACGCGGAAGAACTTTTCAGCCAATTCCGCCCAATTTCGGGCGCGAAATCTACCAAGGGGGCTCAGTGAACTCGCCGTCTCTTCGTAAATGCGCTTCGTTTGTAGTCGCCGTCATTTTCACTCTGAGTTGTGGTTGCACCCGTTCGCAATTGAAGCCGGAAGCAAAGGGGACTCCTTCGCAGCCGTCGGTCATCAAGGTGGACGTGAATCCGGGCGGCCCTCTGGTCCTGACCACCACGGCAGCGACGTTTGAAGTCGCTCCCACGGGCTACATCCAGAGCTATCTGTTGCGCGACGGAAAGCGCCTAACGCTGGATGAGCCGAAGCCGGGTGCGCCCAACGAAAGCGACTACCTCGTTCAGAATGGGAAGGACGTTCACTTCGTACTCGATTTCGATCAGGCCAAGGTGCTTGAGTCGATCGGGAAGTTGGGCCGCGGCAAGCATATCGAGATTCCTGCGCATCGGCTGGGACCGGGCGATGCCAATATTCAGCGGACCCTGACGCTGGAGGCATACGACGATTTCCCGAACTTACTGCTCTCAACTGTTGAATACAAGAACACCGGCAGCACAGATTTCACGGTCGATCGAGCGGTCGAGCAGCGTCATCGGTTCAGGGCGAGCCTGGCCGATCCGAAAGCCCAGCCTTGGGAAATGTGGTCCTTCCAAGGATCGAGCTACGACTGGGGCAAGGACGATGTCTTCAAAATGACGCGTACGTCTGCGCAGCCCAATCTTTTCGGAGAAGCGGTCAAGGGAGGCTATGGCGGTGGAATCCCTGTGGTTGCGTTCTGGACGGCGAACGTGGGGGAGGCAATTGGACATGTCGAGACCCTGCCGCTCACATTGTCTCTCCCGGTCAAAGTCGCGAGCGACTCGCGCGTAGAGACTAGCCTCGACATTCCGGCCAAGACTACGCTCAAGCCCGGAGAATCATTCTCGACTCCGCGGAGCTTTGTTGCGGTTTATGGTGGAGACTTCTACGAGCCTCTGCGCATGTGGTCCGGAGTCTTGCAGAAAGAGGGTTGGAACTTACCGAAGCCCTCCCGCGAAGCCTACAACGTGAGTTGGTGCGGTTGGGGATACGAATTTAACGTGACCCCCGCCATGATGGAAGGCACGATTCCCAAGTTGAAGGAGATGGGAATCAAATGGGCCACGCTTGATGATCGCTGGTTCGACACTTACGGCGACTGGAACGCGAGGAGCGACACGTTCCCCGGAGACTCCATCAAGAAGATGACGGATGACTTCCACAAGCAAGGTGAGTTGGTTCAATTGTGGTGGCTGCCACTTGGGGCGGAGGATGGCGAGGGCAAGTGGGAGTCGCATAAATACATCGTTTCAAAGGTCGTGAAGGATCATCCGGACTGGCTGATTCTCGACAAGAACGGCAAGCACGGGCGCATGACGCGTAATCTTGCGGCGCTCTGTCCAGCGGTTCCCGAAGTTCAGGCGTACTACAAGCAGCTCACCGAGAAATTCATTCGCGACTGGGGATATGACGGTTCAAAGCTGGACAACATCTACTCGGTTCCCATGTGCTACAACCCGGCGCATCATCACAAGTCGCCGCAGGATTCGGTGAACGCGGTCGCCGACGTCTACAAAACAATCTTCCAAACTACGCGCTCCATCAAGCCGAACAGCGTGACGCAGAGCTGCCCTTGCGGCACGCCTCCATCGCTGGCGTGGCTGCCGTACATGGATCAGGCTGTGACTGCCGATCCGGTGGGCGCGGTACAGGTTCGCCGCCGCGTCAAGATGTACAAGGCACTCTTGGGTCCCGACTCGGCCGTGTACGGAGACCATGTTGAACTCTCGGTAATGGATCGCACGGGAGAGCACTGGCGTGAACACGGCGAGGACTTTGCCTCGAGCGTTGGGACGGGGGCCGTCGTTGGAACGAAGTTCGTCTGGCCAGAGATGGGACCGCACTTCGAGCCAGTAAATTTGAATTCGCACAAGGATGAAGTCTGGAAGAAGTGGATCGCCCTGTATAACGACAAGATGTTGTCCAAAGGCACGTTCCTGAATCTCTACACATATGGCTACGATTCGCCCGAGGCGTATGCCATCGAGAAAGATGGAAAGATGTATTACGCATTCTTTGCTCCGCAAGGCGGCTGGCAGGGGCAAGTCGAACTTCGAGGGTTGAAACCAGGGAACTACCACGTCACCGATTACGTCGACGGGAAGGATCTGGGCGTGGTGCAGAGCGCAAACGGAGCTGTGCCGAAGCTGGAGGCCAATTTCAAGGATCACCTGTTGTTAGAAGTGAAGCCTTAGCATATCGACCGGAGCTCCTTCACGAGACAAACAGGCCAGGCATACTGCTGCCTGGCCTGAGTATTCCAACACCTCTGTCCTACTTTATGGGGACGTTTGCAAGCTGATCTGCCCAGAAATCTCCACGTTCGGATCGTTCTGCAGAATATATGCCTGACCTGGCGCTACCATGTAAAGAATCAGGTTGCTCGAAACCGTGTTGATTGCGGCCGTGACGCGTCCATCGGACCGAACCTGGTAATTACCCGGCAGCGTGCCTGGATCGTTGATCAGCCCAGGCAAACTACCCGGCACGAAGGAGTTCGCTTCTTCATTCAGAGCGAGATTGCCGCTGCCGTCTGCGAAGAGAGTTCCGATGCGAGTGAGCAAGTTGCTGGTGTTGAATCCGTCCATCACCAACGCGTATGCGAAGGGGCTCTTCAGGTCGGTGGTCGAGAACGTGTTCTGCGTTTGCATGTCGATGGTGCCATCCTCGACCTTGTTAGTGGCGGCGACCAGGAAGAACGCACGCGATGGGCTCACCATCCAGAAGATTTCCTGCACTGGAGATCCACCGCTCGGAGTAAGTGTTGCGTCCACGCGACCGCCGCTCTGGGTGAAGGTTCCAGTAAATTGCTGATCCAACACGGATGAGCCGTCCTGCACAGAATCGAGTGCACCTCCGGTAATCGCTCCCGCACTGGCCGTAAACACGCCAACGCTGCGCACCGCTCCGAGCGTAGTATCAGTGTCGCCGCTGCTGCCGAATGCGTAGTTTCCTGCCAGCGCCAGATTTCCGCCTGCCTGCTTCTCAGCGTTACCCGTGCCCAGCCTCGAGTCTGATTCCATGAGCCAGAAAGTATTGGCGTCAATGATGTAGTACTGATACGCGGTCGTGAATGCGGTGCTGTCGGTGTAGACGAGCGTCCCTCGGCCATTGGAATCGGGAGCCGTAAAAGTCCCTGAGGTCAGGGTCAATTGAGGGAAAAAGGTGTCGTTGTCCAGAACGTCGATCGTGCCGGTTACGGTGGTACCGTTGGTCGAAGTGAGGGCGCCCACGGTCGCGGATGAAACGGCGTTCGGAACGATCTGGTGCACCCGGGTGACAAATGTTCCCGTGGGGGCCGTGCCGACAGCCGTACTACTTTGTTTGACACCGACTCCGGAAGCATTTGCGCTGAAGTTTGTGAACGCATCAGCCTCTACCACGTAGAACTTCGAAGTGCTCACCAGTGTTATGGAGAGGTTGATTTGCCCGGTCGCGGGAGCAGAGAAGTTGATCTGTATCGATCCGTTGCCGTCTTTGCCGATCTGGTAGTTGCCGGTGAACGCGGTGCCGGGAGTAAAACCGGAAGCCGGCAGACTCGAGTTGAAGTCTTCCACGCCGGTGAGATTTCCGGAGCCATCGGCGGTCATCACCATCGTCTCGGTGTATTGTTCGGTCTGTAAATTATTGTTGACGTCTATGAACGAATCGTTGCCAGACAAACGCACGACGTAAGACCCCTGCAGACTCGACTTGCTGTAAGGGCCAGTGACCGAAGAGCCGTTCGAGCCGCATCCGATGGCGAACACTAACAGAGCCAGCGCAGGCAGCAGTAAGAATTTGGTTGGAAACCGAAAAGGCAAGACTGCAGAAGAAGACTCTGGCGCACCACTAGGGATGGTCACGACGACGCCTCCACTTCATGAAATAGAAGTATTCGAATGTAACCCGACGATCGAGTGAAAGTTGCGCGTAGGGAATGTTGGGACGATGCAGCCACGCCCCGGCGTCCTGGCTGTCCCTCAACTCATTTTATATAGAGTGGAAGTCAGGTCGAAAGGTTGCGCTGATGGGGGATCAGGATGAGCATGTGGGGTAATGGTTACCGTGCGGTTACGTTACTTCACAGATGTTCTATTCCAAAAAGCGTCTTGTTTCTTGCGATCGCGAAAAGCCTCTGTGCCTCCGGGCTTGGTAGTAGAGAACGCACCTGCCATATTGCCGGCCGCGAGGCAGGCGGGCAGATCGGCGCCGCGGACGTACTGAGACAAAAATCCCGCATCGAAGCTGTCTCCCGCTCCCACTGGATCCACAAAATCGACTTTGACTGGAGAGCTTCGAAAACGCTCGGGCCCCCGTTGAGCCATGGCACCCTGCTCCCCTTGCTTTATTACGACCAAGGGGACGAGCTTTGCTAGTTGCGAGACAGCCGCTTCAAGGTCGCCTGTCTTGGTGATTCGTTGTGCTTCGCGAGCATTCGGTAGAAACACGTCCACATAGCGCAGCACGTCTTGGAGTCCGCCTTCCCATTGATCGTCGGGATCGTCGTTGGTGTCGAGTGAAATGGTGAGCCCTTCGGCCTTCAGCCTGCGGAAGAGCTCTCCGACATGTGGACGAAGTCCGCGCTGCAAATAATAAGACGACAGGTGAAAATGGCCGGAGTCGGTCAGGTAGTCGAAGTCCAAATCGTCCATGGTCAGATCGAAGATCGTCCCCGGATAGGTCAGGATGTTGCGCTCCTTCTCCCGCTGCAAAATGACCGTCAGCCCGGTTTGCTTGTTTCCCTCTGCTTTTCGAACTTTTGAGACATCAACGCCTCCCTGGCTCAAGCGCTCCAGAGCGATCGGTCCGAGAGCGTCGGTCCCGATGCGCGAAATGAATCCGACTTTGCATCCGAGTGCAGCGAGATTGTGCGCGACGATCGCAGTCGAGCTGCCGAGCGTCAGCATCATGTTTTCGGCGAGCAACTCACGCTCTGGTGGAAGTTCGAGAGGCAAACCGTAGAGGATGAGATCGAGATTTAGTTCACCCGCAAGCGTGACATCAAAACGTGGCATGGAGGATCTTTCTGTTGGAGAGATGAAAAAGAGGTGTGTCTAGACCAGGGTGACCTCGATCCCCGCCTTCTTCAAAGCACGTGTGTCGGCTTTCGGCGCTCGGCGGTCTGTCAAGACTTCATCGAGTGTCGAGGTCGGGGCTATGAGCGAAAGACTTCTTCTTCCAAATTTGCTCGAATCGCACACTGCCACTTTCCGCTTCGCCACTTCAACCATGACCCGGTTGACTTTGGCTTCCAGCAAGTTGGGAGTACTCAAGCCATAGTGCACGTCGAATCCGTCGACACCCAAGAACAATAGATCTGCATTCAAGCGGTGAAGCGTTTCTTCCGCGATCGGTCCCACCAGGGAAAATGAATTTTTGCGAAGCGTTCCACCGGTAAGAATTACTTCAACCGTGGTGCCCGAGAGCTCCGCGGCAATGTTGACCGCGTTGGTCACGATCGTTAGATTGCGGAAACTTCGGAGAGCGCGAGCGATGGCCGTCGTGGTGGTGCCTGAATCCAGAATCACTACCTGGCCTTCCTGGACCATGCGTGCAGCTGCGGCTGCGATACGCAACTTCTCCTGATGATGCAGTTTCTCCTTCTCGCGCAGGGTTGGATCTTCCAGCGCGCCCTCACGCGCCGGAAGGGCACCCCCGTGCGTGCGATGGATAAGCCCATGGGCGTGCAGGCCTTCGAGATCTTTGCGAATCGTAACCTGCGAGGTTTCGAAACGCCGTGCCAGGTCGAGCACTAGCACTCGCCCTTCACGCTTAAGTATGTCCAGAATGGCTCTGCGACGTTCTTCGTTTAGCAAGCGTTCTCCCGCGCATCCGAAGCTATGCAACTTTCGTTCGGGCGAGCGGCTTTCTTTTTATATCGTTTGCTTTCGAATGTCCAGTCGGGGTAGGGGAGAAAGCTGGCCGACTATTCTTGTTCGCCGTGGAGCACTTCCCGCACTTTACGCGCGAGCGCCTGCAGAGTGAAAGGCTTCTGCAAGAATGCAGTGCCGGGATCAAGTACTCCTTCGTGGATGATTGCGTCCTCGGTATACCCTGAGAGGAAAAGGATCTTGATACCAGGTCGCGAAGCCGCGACTCGTTTCGCCAGTTCGTGCCCGCTCATGCCGGGCATGGCCACGTCGGTGATGAGAATGTCGATCTTCCCCTCAAAGGATTCCGCAACCTTCATCCCTTGGATGCCATCGGGCGCTTCCATCACCGAGTATCCTTTGCTCTTCAATGTCTCGCGGACCAACTCTCGCACTGATTCTTCATCCTCAACCAGTAAGACAGTTTCCGATCCGCCAGTGGCGACTTGCGGCTGCTTGACCGCCCCGGGCTGGCCCGCCGGATCCAATACTTTAGGAAGATAGATGCGGAAAGTCGTACCGGCACCGGACTCGCTGTGCGCGAAAATGTAGCCGCCGCTTTGCTTCACGATTCCATAGACCGTCGACAATCCCAATCCAGTGCCCTTTCCTTTTTCCTTGGTCGTAAAGAACGGCTCGAAGATGCGCGACTGGGTTTCTTTGTCCATGCCCGCGCCGGTGTCGGAGACCGAGAGCAGGATGTAAGAACCGGGTTGAATCAGAGAATGCTCGCGCCGCACCGCGTCCAGTTCCTCCTCGGAAGTCTGGATCACAATTCTGCCTCCGGTGGGCATGGCGTCTTTCGCGTTCACGACCAGGTTCATGATCACCTGTTCGAGTTGCCCAGCATCGGCACGCGTGTGGCCAAGGTTGGGCGTTAGCTTGGTGGTGAGGTCGATATTCTCTCCGATCAGCGGCCGGAGCAGGCGTTCCATGTCGGCAACGATGGCGTTGACGTCCACCACTTTGAGTTCGAGGAGTTGCTTGCGACTGAAAGCGAGCAGTTGCCGGGTCAAGGTGGTCGCACGATCGGCGGCTTGCTGGATGGCCTGAACTTTCGGCAGGAGTGGATCGCTCTCCTTGAGATCCTCGAGCAACACCTCGGTGTAGCCGCTTACTACCATCAGAAGATTATTGAAGTCATGGGCCACGCCGCCGGCCAACCGTCCGACGGCTTCCATTTTTTGCGCCTGGCGGAATTGGTCTTCGAGAGCCCTCCGTTCGGTGACATCCTCCGCGATGATTTCGAGGGTTGCGTCGCGGTCATCGCCGGCATCGGCGGAGCGTCCGCTGAGCCGGACCGTAATTGCGGTGCCGTCTTTCTTCTTCCAGCGAACTTCGGCGCTGTCGAGGTTGCCCGTGCGTTGGAACTCCTGCATCAGGTGGGAATGGGCCGAGGATTCCAGAAAAACGTCCTGCTGCGGATCAAGCCGCACAACGTCTTCCGCGGAATCGTAGCCCAGCATATGGATCAATGCGGGATTCACATCCAGAAATCTGCCATCGATGCTTGCTCGATAAATGCCGTAGACCGCGCTTTGTACGAGAGAGCGATACCGCGCTTCGGAATGCCGCAACGCTTCTTCGTGACGCTTGTGGTCGATCGCGCTGGCCAACTGTTGAGAGACGAATGTCAGGATTTCCTTGTCGCGTTCGCCGAAACGCACATCCTCGTGATAGCTCTGAACAACGAGAACTCCGAAGGTCTGGTTGCCCGCGCGCAGCGGCACACCCATCCAGTCGACGGAAGGAGACCCAAGCAACTCCACTTCACCGCGGGACTGCAATTCTTCGAAGACCTCGGGGGTCGCCAGCAAAGCTTCTCCCGTGCGAAGCACGTATTCGGTGAGGCCACGACCGAGACGCCGCGAAGCAGGTGCGGAGTCTAGTTCATCCACAAAATGTGGAAAGCTCAGCATCTGGGTGGCGGAGTCGTACAGGGCAACGTAAAAGTTCCGCGCGTTCATCAACTCGCCGACGATGTTATGAATGGAGGCATAGAAGCCCTGCAGATGAGAAGCAGATCTGGTGCGTTCGGCAATTCTATAGAGTGCAGAACTCAAAACCTGCGCGCGCTTGTGTTCTTCGATGTCGCGGTATAAAACGCAGATCCCAACTTGCTTTGTTCCGACGAGTACGGGGGCGCACGAAACGGAAACGTCCAGAAGCGTGCCTTCCTTCCGTTGGCGCTTGGTTTCGAGTGCAACCTTTTGGCCGTTCTCGACCGCCTCTTCGATCCAATCACTCTCCGCGATCCGCTCGGTGGGCACAATGAGTTCGGCCAGCGGCTTGCCTATGACTTCTTCCGTCGTGAACCCAAACATGCGTGTGAACTCGGAGTTGATGCGCATCACTCGATGCGAAGGATCGAGGATGGTGATGGCTTCCGGAGCGCACTCCACCAATTGATCAAGGTATGCCTTTTGTACAATCGGATCGCCTTCGTCCCAGGACGGCGCCCATTCCTGAATCAAGCAATCTTCCGTCGTGCTGAGGATAGGCGGAGTTCCGCGCCGCAGCGCCTCTTTAAGATACTTGGCGCGCACGAATCCCGCGGGTTGGGTAGTCTGGGTGAGATCGTCACCCATACAGAGGATCCCCCTTGCTCGACCTCGTATGAATGTTAGGCGTAGGCGAGACCGCCCAAAAGTTACTGAGGTAATTTTGAACGAATCGTTCAATGCGAAGTACGGTGGGGTCCATTTGCGTAAATAGCAGCGATTGCGTGATAGGCACTACTGTCCAGACTCGGCCGCCAGCAACTGACAGACGCGATCGAGCGATTGCCTTTGCTGAGGACTGGGAGTCAGGAATTCGAATCCGTAGTGCAGCCCGATCCGGTAGCGCACGATAGCACGCAACTTGATTGGATAGGGACTTAGGGGCAGCGGGAACTCCATCGAGACCACTTCGCCGGGATTGAGTTCCCCGGTCAGCGTTCCTCCAATGCCATCCAGGCCAAGTTCAGTGGAGCGTCCCCAGAAATAGCTGACTTCGCCTTGCCGGAACACCTGGACATTCATCCGCACGTCCATCGGATGGCGAGGATACCGGCGCGTGTATGGGGCCGTTTTCTTCGTCTTGGGCGCGCTGCTGGGCATGGGATGGATCAGTTGCCGTGCAAGGGATAACCAGGTTCAAAAGGCAATTTTCCGCTTATTTTCATGACGTCCACAGAGCTGTTGATGGCGTACACATCGACCAGGCCAACCGCTCCCGGGGTGGCGGCGACTTTGTGTACCAGATCGTCGTCAGAAGTGACCACCACAATCATCGGGTGGCTGCCCTTCCCATGGTTAGCGGAGGTGATCAGATCGTTCACAGCCTGCGACGACATTCCATAAACCTTTTCCAGAATCATCCGCATTTCAGCGGAGGAAGGATCGCGGACAATTAAGGTAACGGCCTTGCCGTCGGGCCAGTGCGGTGTTTGCGCTTTGCACAGTTTGACCAGGTCGGGCATGGTCACCGATGTCACTGCGCTTCCCTTATTCGCAATCAGCGCGACGTCCTTCGCTTGCGCCAGCGTAGCTCCGCCCGCCATGAGCAGGGCAATGACGAGTCCAGTTCGAGCGAGCACGGCATTCTCCGGCGGCAATTGCGCCAAATCTCCACAGATTCTCCCCGAAACTGCCAACACGCTCAATTACAGAAAGGTCATGTACCTCTAGGGCTGGGCTCGGTTGCGAGGATCGGTCACCCCCGTGACCGTCGATCGTGATCGTGGCTTTTTGGCTTGTGCGGCTCAACGGCACGGGCAAAAAACAGGCAGGCGATGCGCATGCAGCTGATCCGGGAATGCCCCCAGTCCGTCTTGGTGGAGGTGAAGAAAACACTTTCAGTTTTCGTTACTTAAGTCCATATAATTTCATCGCGTTCTCGCGCAGCACCATACGGGCGAGTTCGGAAGCGCGGGAGTGGGTGATTTCCTGGTCATTGATCATGCCGGTAAGAGCTATGGCAAGAGCTCGGCGCGCTGTCAGGTTCGTGGAATAACCGATCACATCCCAGTCCTGCTCCGGAGCGCCTGGCGCAAGATCCGTTCCATACAAGACTTTCTCTGGATACCACTCCAGCCATTCACGCAGAACGGTACTCAACGCTCGTGCAGGAATCAGGGCGTCCAGTTCCGAGAAGTCCGCGTATACATTCGGCTTCGACATGAGGACGGCGACCTCATGTGTGTAGGGCCCAGCGCCGCCGTGCAGCAAAACGAAGGTCGTTGCACGCAGCGAAGGGTCATCCAGGATTGATTCCAGTTCGGCAGGACGCGCTCCTGCGAGATCGAAATAGTTTCCGCAGCCCTGCCCAGTGTGAATGTGCACCGCAAGCCCGATCCTTCCCGCTTCGCGGGCAATCGTGCGGAAGAGGAAGTTCTGCACGCGAAGATCTTCAGCACGCGAGGGTGCGCCGCCCTGTGCATACTTCGAATAGATCTTTCGAACTTCGGCCTCTCCTTCCGCATTAGTCTGTGGCCCAAAATTCAACGGACGCAGGTATGCGGCTTCAAATTTAATAGCCGGTGCCCCCGCTTTCTTCTGCGCTTCAAGCGTTGGGATGATCAGCTTTGCGACATATTCATCCAACGAATCAGGAAGGGCGCTGAGACGTGCCTCGGTCAAATAGGTCTTCAGCAGCTTGGCCTCCTGGCCGTAAAAAACTTTCTTGTCGGGATTGTCGGCCAGTGAATCAGGAGCGAGTGGGACCATCAATGCGTCATCGAATGGCACCCAGCGAAAACGGGGTGCCGGAAGACCCCGGCCCATCGCGACGCGATTCGCGAAGAGATACTCGATGTTCAAACGGTCCAGCACCCAGGCTGGAAAGTTGTTGCCTTGCTCACGCATGACCTTCTCGCGTGCGGCGATCAATTCTTTGACATGTTCCCGCGTGCGGTCGGCGTACCTGTATCCGTATAAAGCCTGCCAGGCCTCGATAAATTGCGGATAGTCTGCCCGTGCCGCGAGTGTCTCTGCGCCCCCTTCGATGATGTCGCAGGGCAGCGCGTCAAACTCTCGGTCGGACTCGCCTTCGCCCACCACCTTGCCAATGTGCGTGTGGTTGTCGACCGCCTTGATGGTCTCGATCTCGGCCAGCAACGAAGGGTCGGGCGCGACCTGCGCATACGCTCCACCGACCACGAAGCAGCAAAGTATAAGAACGCAAGCTTTCATTCCATGTCCCCGTTTGCCCTTCGTTACAATTGCTTTTCCCTTGACAGGGCTCGCGTGCAACGTCAGACTCGCCACAATTTGAGTTCTACGCTCCAACAGTTGCCACCCGTCAAAAAGACTTCGGCTTCCCCACCAGGCGACGCCGAAGCCTATCCCAACCGTGCCCCAAAAAGAAAGATGTTGGGCCCCATTCTGCTCGGCGCTGCGATTCTATTTGCTTTGTTCCTCCTGGTTGTTGTGTTGGACGGACTCTTCACGCGTCTGCCGAGTCTTTCGGGACATCCCGTGCGCGGTGAGCGGGTTGGTGTCATTCATGTCCATACGAACGCCTCGTGCGGCAGCGGCAGTCTGCCGCAAGTGATCGCGGCCGCGAAGGACGCGGACCTGTCGTTCGTCGCCATCACCGACCACAATCTGACGCTCTCGGATGCGGAAGTGGCGGATGCCGATCCGCCTGATTTTGCGGTGATCGACGGCGAGGAAGTCAGCACCGCCGCCGGGCATTACCTCGCGCTGGGGACTTCGGATAGCCGCTGGCATCGCGGAACAGGATTCAACACTCGCAGCCTCATGGCTTCCTCGCGTCGCAGCGGTGCCGTGAATTTTATCGCTCACCCCTTCGGACTACGCGATCGTTGGTCGGACTGGGGAGCAACCGATTACGACGGTATCGAGATCTTCAACGATGACGCGGTGTGGCGCAGGAACACGGTGTTCGGCATTGCCGTGGCGGCGTTGCTCTATCCCGTGAACTCGCGACTGGCACTACTCCGCCTGGCGCGCACGCCGGAAGAGAACTTCGCGAAGTGGGACGAACTGACTGCGCAGCGCCCGGTGGCTGGCATTTGTGGATCCGACGCTCACGCCAACGTGCTGGTCGACCGCTGGAGCATCGCGCGCTTCCCCAGCTACCTCTCGGTTTTCAGTCTGGCGCGCCAGCACGTGCTTTTGCCGGATCAGCCTGGACTTGATCCCGATCATGCGGGAGCCGATGCGATCCTTTCTGCGATTCAGGCCGGCAATTCCTTCTGTGCGATTGACGCGCTCGCGCCGGCGGACGGTTTCATCCAGACGGTGTCTTCAGCCAATGCCATTGCGGGACCTGGCAACACGATCACATGGAATACGGGTGCCGCGCTCCACGTCAGGGTCCCTGAAACGAGTGGTCCGGCAATGATTCGCGTTATGCGTGACGGTCATGAGATCGCGAAGCAGGAAACACAGTCGCTCGACTTGCCGATCGAGGGCCCGGGCCGCTATCGCACGGAAGCTTATCTTCAACAGCCCGGTCTGACTGGGTGGCGTCGGTGGACCCTCTGGATTTTTGCGAATCCCGTCTACGTCACGCCGCCGCTCGCGGAAACTTCGTCCAAGTAGCAAGGCGATCTTTTCGACTCCGCCCGCATGGGAGTAAACTTCTGCTCCCTCTCATGTGGATGAAGATTCGAGTACTCACGTCCGTAGTAGCACTCAGCATTGCCTCGTTCGCCCAGCCATTGACCCTTCTCACTCCCATCAATTCCAAGATGCCGAGTGGCAGTGAGTTTCGCGCGGTCGACAGTGCCGGAAAGATTTACGGGGGCACTGTCATCACGCGACCCGCTCGACGCTTCCTCCGTCGTGGTTCTGTGCTATTGCGTTTCTATGACCCCGTGCACATGGTAAACAACGATCCGGAAGGTGTGATTCGTGCTGGTCGCAAGAAGCAGCTGATCTTTCTCGGAACCACTCCGCTGATTGCCAAGATCGCCGACGACAGCGTCGATGGCGCGATCGGAGGCGGCAAGGCGCGCTTTGTCGCCCTCGGCGCCAGCATTTTATTCATGGCTATCATAAAGGGAGGCGAAGTCCACCTGAAGCCAGGCGACAAGTTAGAAGTGGAGGCCGGAAGGTAGAGAAAGTGCTGAGGCCGTTCGCGAGTCGTCCAGACATATATAATGTCCTGACTGAATCCCCGTTCTATTTCCCGTCATCTTTGAACCTGTGGAGGAAAAAATCATGGCGCATGAACTACCCCCTTTGCCGTATGACTATACGGCCCTGGAGCCTGCGATTGATGAGAAAACGATGCACCTGCATCACGACATGCATCACGCGGCTTACGTGAAGAACCTTAATGCTGCACTTGAGAGGCATTCGAACCTGCAATCCAAGAGCGCCGAAGACCTGATTCGCGATCTGAATGCTATTCCCGAAGACATCCGTGGAGCGGTTCGCAACAACGCCGGTGGGCATGTGAATCACACCATGTTTTGGCAGATCATGAAGCCCAAAGGCGGCGGGGAACCGACCGGCCCTATCGCCGAAGTGATCTCCAAAACCTTTGGCCACTTCAAGGATTTCCAGACCAAGTTCAACGAAGCCGGTGTGAAGCAATTTGGCAGTGGCTGGGTATGGCTGGCCGGCAATGCGAAAGGCGAAGTTCAGATCCTCAGCACGCCGAATCAGGACAATCCGATCAGTCAGGGATTACACCCGATTTTCGGCAACGATGTTTGGGAGCACGCTTACTACCTGAAGTACAACAACCGCCGGCCAGAGTATCTGCAGGCGTGGTGGAGCGTGGTTAACTGGGACGAGATCAACAAGCGCTACCAGGCGTTTAAGAACGCCAAAGAACCAGCACTCGCAAGTCGGTAGCTCCAACGTGTAGCGTACACGCCTGTCCGTGAAAAGCCCCGGCGATGCAGCCGGGGCTTTTTCTTTGGCTCATCCTCGGCGAATCTAAGAGATTCCCCTTACAGCCCGAGCCGCGAAATCCGCATCTCTCTTAATGCCCATCCCACACAACTCAACCAAACTAAGGAGTCTTTTCCTCAATGAGAAAACTCGTCGTGGCCCTTTTGCTCGGATTGGGCCTGGTTCTCGTGGGATGCGGAACCGACAAGAAACCCGGCAACATCAACGGAAACTGGACAGCTACGTTAACGGACGGCAACGGAGGTCAGGAATTCGCTTTCACCACGGCGTTAATCGCGACTGGTTCAAGCGGCAGTTTGACCGTTAACAGTTTTCACTTCTCGACGAACTCGCCATGCTTCGTTTCGGGAGAAACCGAGAGTGGCACGTTTGCCCTGAGCGGAGACTTCAGCGGAAACGTCTCGGGTCAACTCGGAATGAGCGTTCTCTCGGGATCGCCGGGCGGCAACACGCTCACGCTCACAGGTACCGTGAGCAATAGCACCATCTCCGGCACGTGGATTCTCGCCGGGAGTTCAGGCTGCAGTGGAAGCGGGAAATTCACGATGACCCGCATGTAGTTTTGGAGAGCCGGCGCGAAGCCGCGCCGGCATCCTTCTCTTTCTTAGAGCACACCAGGAAAAGAAATTCCTCTCACGATTCCTCGTACGCATCCAAAAGCAGCCAGTCAGTCGAACTTTGGCGCATAAATATGGAGTTCAAGGATTTCCTAGCGATGGATAATCACTACTCTTTACGCACACCTGCGGAGCCGATGCCGCCTCCGGTGAAGGAGCCACCACCGGACGGTCCTGAGAATCCGGATGTTCCCGTGCGGGAACCCGACCCCGAGGAGCCCGGCCAGATCTAATCAGGGCCGCAAAAACTACGGCTTTTTGATAACCGCCCCGTTTTTCATCACGAAGTCCACATGCTCGAGTACCGAAATGTCTTTAAGGGGATCGCCAACGACCGCAATGATATCGGCAAACCTGCCGGGTTCAACATTTCCTACCTGATCGGACCACCCGAGAAGCTCAGCAGCGGTGGATGTGGCCGACCGGATCGCCTGCCCTGGAGTCATCCCCCACTTCACCATCCAAGCGAATTCCTTTGCGGGATTGTCTGTCCAGGGGAATCCTCCGGCGTCAGTGCCGAATGCAAGCTTTACTCCAGCCTTCATCGCCCGATGAAAGGTGTCCTCGTGAATGGAGAGCATCTTTACCCAGACAGGCGCACCTGCCGCGGCGCGTCCTTCGGCAACGTAGGCCCCTACATAAATCGTGTTCACGTAGTACGTGCCATGTGCCACCATGGTTTTTAGATCTTCATCCGCGATGTAGTCTCCATGTTCGATCGTGTCGACACCCGCTTCGACGGAATTGTGCACGCCGTGCACTCCGATCGCGTGCGACGCGACCTTGCGTCGTTCCCGGTGCGCTTCCTCCACGATCGCCTTGAGTTCTTCGGGAGTGAATGTTGGGATGTCGTCGAGCACTCCATCTTCGCGAACCTTGTATCCCCGATCGCTATACACCTTGATCCAGTCCGCACCGTGCGAGATCTGTTCACGAACCGCTTTGCGAGCTTCATCCGCGCCATCCACGACCTGCACGCCGTGCGGTACAGGCACATTCGGGGCGTAGCCAAGCAACGGATACGCGCCCGTCACATCCATGGCGCGCGTGGCCACTTGCATGCGCGGTCCGGGAATGACGCCATTATTGATCGCGGCCTTCACATCGACGTCGGCGTACCCAGCACCTTCCGTCTCAACGTCTCGAATCGTAGTGAAGCCATATTCGAGCGCGCGACGCACATTCACGGTCGCGAGGATCGCTCGGTACTCCGTGGACTGTTTCAGTAGTTGCTCATCGTAGTCGGCAGCCGTGACATCGCCTTGCAAGAGCACGTGCGTGTGAGTGTCGATGAGTCCAGGAAGACAAGTCTCGCGGGACAAGTCGATCACGCTCGCAGGATTCGCAGATACATCGCCGCCCTTCACTTCTGCAATGCGGTCATTCTTCACAACGACTGTGACGTTCGATCGGGACTCTCCGGTCTTTCCGTCAATCAAGCTGCCACAGCGAATGTAGACAGTCTGATCGGAGGAACTCTTCGTTTGACCTGAAGCGGCGCCAGTAATTCCGAAGACGAGCGCGAGGGTCCAAACGACTACAGACATTCCCGCGCCGGGAACGTACATTTCTCTTTTGCGTGATGTAGATCGACCAGCAATGATGAACGTCCAGCGACTGTCTTTCTGCATTTCCTGTGCTCCTGCTGTGGAAATCCGGCGCGCGAGTGTATCAGATTTTTTCTGCACATACTCGACCCTTCCAATCCTGCACAGTCATGCGCCTTCGCTGTGGTTACTGAATGTGTTGCTTGATGTCCGAGATTGCACAAAATCCTCGGTCGTGTTTTTGCCCACTGCACCAAACATATGGAATTGACCCCCCTGCGACACGCGAGTAGATTCGCCACACCTTGTACGAACCAGCAAGCCCACGCGAGTGATCTCACACCCAGCCGGTGACGGATCTCGTGGTTCGACGGTTCGAGCAATCGCAAACCATTTGTCCCGGTAAATTTCTGCCATTCGAAAATCGGAGATTCCCACCATCCTCCTCCCCCGAAGGATGACAACGAAGGCTATGCTGAACGATTGGACGACGTATCGCACTCGCTTTCTGATTCGCGCCAAGCAACTCGACCATCCGCTCACCTTCGTCGACTGTCTCGGTCGAGAGCACTCCGGCGGCCCAGGGGACTACCTGGTGCTCTCTTCTGATGGCTCCCGTCGCATTGCCCCGCGAGAGATCTTCGAGGACATCTACGTGCCTCTTGATCGCCCCGAAGATCCTTGGCCACTCGCGGTGGAACTCGCTAGTTTGCTTCCGGCTGATTTGGTGGCCACCTTCGGAGAGAAGGATCAGTCGCAGTGCAGAGGACTGAAACCAACAGCGCCACAATGCCTGCCGGCGCCGTCAATGCAAGGCCACAAGGCAGCACGACAAACAAGTGCCGATAGATCGGCGGCGTCGTAGCAGTAAAGGACCTCTAAGGCGTTCTACTTAAAGGACATTCGTCCGCAGCGCAGGCAAGACCTGTGGAAATGAGGTGCATCGATACGGTTAATCCCTTGGGATACAATAGGTAGTGCTACCCTCTTGACAGCCCCAACATACGGGCGTACTGTTGCACTCCCATAAGCCATGAAAACTTGCTCCCGGAAAAAGGCGGCAAGTCAGCGAAAACAGGGGTGGTCTCATGGCCGAGGTGACCGGAGGCGCCCCTCCTAACAGAGGCTCTGCATTCGTTCTGGCTGGAATGGCAGGAGTCTCACGATCGGGTATCCGCTTGGTGGCGGATGAGCTTGTGCGGTGGCCGTTCCCTCGTTCGGTCCGTACCGGACATCCCCTGGGGGAACGCACAGCTTGAAAATTTAGTCGTTCGTTGTTCCGGTTTAGTTTTCCGAAACATGGACTTCGGTCGGAGCTGTTCATCTGTCACAGACGGATTGCCGGCCATTGCTTTCGATAGAGGGGGTACAGCATTGGTGTCTCTGCCCGCGCTGCGTTGCCGCCAAGCGACCCTCCAAGCTCTCGCATCGGCAGGTTCGAGACCTTAGACCCAATTCCCGGTTTTGTGGAGCCCGAAAATGGAAGAGATCACGCGTCTGGTCGACGACTCGATGGCTCGTCACGGCTTTGACGTTTCCCTGGATCACCGCCGCCTGGTCTGGTCGCGCTGGTTCCGCTGCGAATCCAGTTTCAGTCTGCTGCTGGTGCCCAGCGCCGCGGGCATCTACACCTTAGCCGAAGAGATGGTCGCCCCGGGCGAGACGGCGGCAACCGGGGGAAAGCGCATACTGGCGGTTTTCCAAATCAGCGAGGCTGAGGATCTGTGCGTAGCGCTAAGTCGTGACTTCGCGCCGGCCCACCCGTTGCGGGCCCGGCTTTCTGCAGGCAGCTGCTTTGTGCGGTTCGTGACCGTCACCGACCCAGTTCACCGTAAGGCGGCATGTGCGGCCCTGAACCAGTGGATCGCCAATTCGGCCGAAACCGCCACTGGTATCGTGCAGGACCCTGGTGGGGTCCCGACCTGTGTGGTTCAGGAGCCGGCCAGTCCAAGCATGTCCGCGACCGATAGCGGCCCCCCCGCGTTGCCTGCCGGTTTCTAGTCTTCGGAGAACTGGAAATACGGCTTCCATCCAGCAGTTTCGGCCGCTCGGGAGCGGCCTTTGCCCAGAAGCCCCCAGGATCGATCATTTGTAAAAAGAATCTAATAGCAGGAGAGAGAAATGCCTGAAGTGACAGAGAAAACGAAGAGCCCCGCCGCCGTTGCGGCCCCAGCCGTCCCCAGCAAGAAGAAGGCCGCTGGCCTGCAGTTCCGACGCCTGTTCACGAAGCCCGGCGTCTCCCCGTATGACGAGATTGAATGGGAACTCCGTCTTGCCCAGATTACTGACGCGCAAGGCAACGTGATTTTCGAGCAGAAAGACGTCGAGGTCCCGAAGGACTGGTCGATGACCGCCACCAACATCGTGGCGTCGAAATATCTACATGGCACGATCGGTACCGCAGAGCGCGAGACCGGCGTGCGCCAGCTTGTACGCCGCGTTGCGGAGACGATCCGCGACTGGGGCAAGGCTGACGGCTACTTCCACAGCGACGAGAATGCCGCTGTTTTCCACGATGAACTCGCGCACATTCTTCTGCGCCAGTACGCGGCCTTCAATTCTCCGGTATGGTTCAACGTGGGGTGCGACCGCATCGAGCCCAAGTCCGACGCGCAGAACTGGCATTGGAATCACGAACTGGGCCGCGTTGAATTCTCGGTCACAGGATACAAAACGCCGCAGTGCTCGGCGTGCTTCATCAACTCGGTCAAAGACTCGCTTGACTCGATTCTCACTCTCGCCAAGACCGAAGGTATGCTCTTCAAGTGGGGAAGCGGCACGGGCACCAATCTGTCTCCGCTGCGGTCCTCCACCGAAGGCCTGAGCGGCGGCGGCACCGCAAGCGGTCCGTTGAGCTTCATGAAAGGATTCGACGCATTCGCCGGCGTGATCAAGTCCGGCGGCAAAACCCGGCGCGCTGCCAAGATGGTCATTCTGAACATCGATCATCCTGATATCGTCGACTTCATTGAATGCAAAGCGAAAGAAGAAGCCAAGGCGTGGTCGTTGGTGCAGGCCGGATACGATGGTTCGTCTCCGGACTCCGAAGCCTACAGCTCCATCTTCTTCCAGAATGCGAATAACAGCGTGCGCGTGACGGACGACTTCATGTACGCCGTGATTCGCGACACGGACTTCTCCACCAAGTCGATCCGCGACGGCTCCGTCGTCAACACCTTCAAAGCCAAAGATCTGCTTCACAAGGTCAGCGAAGCGACCTGGCAATGCGGCGATCCCGGCATGCAGTTCGATACCACCATCAACCGGTGGCACACTTCGAAGAACACAGCCCGCATCAATGCCAGCAATCCCTGCAGTGAGTACATGTTCCTCGATGACTCAGCCTGCAACCTCGCCAGTCTGAACCTGCTGAAGTTCGCGCCCAACGGCACGTTCGATGTGGAAGCCTATCGCCACGCGGTCGATGTGCTAATTACCGCTCAGGAAATTTTGGTCGACAACGCTGGCTATCCAACCGAGATGATCGGTAAGAACTCGCACGATTATCGCCCGCTAGGATTGGGCTATGCGAACCTCGGCGCACTGCTGATGGCTGCTGGCCTACCTTATGACTCTGACGGTGGCCGCGACTACGCTGCCTGCGTCACAGCGATTATGTGCGGTGAAGCGTATCTGCAATCGTCGCGCATCGCGGAACTCTGTGAGCCGCTGGCTCCGGCCACCGAGCCAACGAAGAAGAATCTCTCGGAAACGAATCTTGGTTCGAACGTCATGCCCGGTGCTGCTTGCCCCGGCTGGTATATCAATCGCGAACCGTTCCTCGACGTGATCCGCATGCACCGCGCATCCGTCAACAACATTAACAAGGCGAATGTTCCGAGTTCAGTCTACGAGGCCAGCAAGCAGTGCTGGGATGAAGCGCTCGCCCACGGCGAAAAACACGGCTACCGCAATAGCCAGGTCACGGTTCTCGCGCCAACCGGCACCATCGGCTTCATGATGGACTGCGACACCACCGGTATCGAGCCTGACCTTGCTTTGGTGAAGTACAAGAAGCTCGTCGGCGGCGGCATGATCAAGATCGTCAACAACACGGTGCCCACCGCGCTCTTCAAACTTGGCTACACCCATGAGCAGGCCGACGCCATCGTCAGCTACATCGATGCTACCGGCACCATCGAAGGCGCGCCCCATGTGAAAGACGATCACCTGGCCGTCTTCGATTGCTCCTTCAAGCCTTCCAAGGGCACCCGGTCCATCGCATACATGGGCCACCTGCGCATGATGGCAGCGACCCAGCCATTCATTTCGGGTGCGATTTCAAAGACCGTCAATCTCCCGAACAACGCTTCCGTGGAGGACATCATGGAGGCCTACCTCCAAGCCTGGAAGCTCGGCCTGAAAGCCGTGGCTGTCTATCGCGATGGCTGCAAACAATCGCAGCCACTATCGGCTGCAGGATCGGCGACCGCGCTTTCGAAGAAGGAAGACGCCGGGCGAGCGGTTGCTTCGCAGGAAGAAGAGAATCTGAACGCGCCCCCGCGAGCCGTCCGTCACAAGCTCCAGGAAGAGCGCGCTTCGATCACCCACAAATTCAACGTGGGTGGCCACGAAGGCTACATCACCGTCGGCCTCTATCCCGACGGCGAGCCCGGCGAACTCTTCATCACTATGGCGAAGGAAGGCTCGACGGTCAGTGGCTTGATGGATAGCTTCGCTCTCGCGGTATCGATCGCATTGCAGCATGGCGTCCCGCTGAAACTGTTCTGCGAGAAGTTCGCGCACACGCGCTTCGAACCCAGTGGCTGGACGAACAATCCGGAAATCGGCTTCGCCAAGTCGATCATGGATTACATCTTCCGCTGGCTGCAGCTGCGCTTCTTAACCGGTCAGCAGCAGATGCTGTTCGAGAACTTGCGGCTGAAGGCGGGAGGTGCACCGCACCCGGCGCCCTCAGCTGACAGCGTAGGAGATCTGCACGGGTCGGCAGAAACAGGCGGCCGAAATCCCGAGCCGCGCCCAGGCTCCGTGCACGCCGCAGACGCACTCTCGGCCATCGTCGACTTGGGAGATGCCCCCAGCTGCCACTACTGCGGCGCCATCATGACACGCAATGGGTCGTGCTACCGCTGCATGAGTTGCGGGAGTACCAGCGGCTGCAGCTAGTCTTTGCTGTCCGCGTCTACAAAGGAAGGAAGAAAGAACAACGAAAAGGCCTCCTAAACATGGGGAGGCCTTTTTCACTGGTGAGCATGCTGATCCATCTCTCTCGGCCCTATCTATTGTCCCACCTGGTACCCGGAAATCGTGCAAACAATTCCCTGTGGATTCGGTTTTGAGGGATCTGCCCGGAAGAACAATCCGACATCTACCGAGCCTTGTGAGGGTGCACTTCCGTATGCACGAAGAGGGCTTGTCATCCGCCAGATGCCCAGCGTTGCGTCTCCAGCCTGTTTGGTTAGCGTCAGCATATGCGACTCGTGGTCAGACATGCCCGGCGCGAAGGGTGTGTTCGGTACGATCAGTTGAACATCGCCCGGTCCATTGTCGGCGTAGAGTTCAGCTTGGCACGAGATCGTCTCGATGACGATCTGTCGACCCGCCGGAATGGTCAGCAGGGAACATGATGCTTGTCCATACACAGAGTCGACATTCCCGGTAAAACACGACGCATTGAATCCTTTGCGGGCTCCTTCTGTATCGACGTACACCGGCGCAGTCGCCGAGCTGTTCACGTTTACCGTGGGAGTGCCGTTGATGTTGACGGTCGGAGTGCCGATGTTGGCGTTCACCGTCCCCGTCACCGGCAGCGGCGTGTTCGTCACGCTCACCGGGATGGAGGGCGTGGGTGGTGCGGCAGCTAGCGGAACCAGGCTTGGACTGGCACCAACCGTGCCCGTCGTGATGACTACGGCAACTGCGGCCAGTACGAGCAGGCCGAGAGCGATCGAAATACTCTTCTTCAGCGGATACATAGATTTTCCTCCGTCAAGTTTTGTGACGACTGAACTAGCTGCGCGATGGCGAGCACCCATCGAACTCTCCGCGGACACTTCAGCGGTGTTCGCCTCGCGTTTTCCGCAAAGCGCATGACCGACATCGTCTTTCAGAGGGGAAGTCTTTCAGGTCCGCTTATCTACTAATGCGCAAAGCGCGGTGGTTTTCCCTCACACCCAGAACAAAAAGCGTATGATCCTCCCGCCGGTCAACTTTGCTTGGGGAGAAAATCGAAATATGAAGAGAGTGTGCGGATTTTTGATGCTGTTAGTTGTGCTAGCTCCTGCTTTGTTTGCGCAGGAGCACTACACCGAAGGCCCCGTATGGCGGATCCAGTTGATTCGCGTAAAGCCCACGAAAATGGACGCCTACCTCACCAGCCTTCGCCAGTCGACCAAGCCTTTCATCGAGGAACAGAAGAAGCAGGGCATGATCACCGACTATAAGGTGTTCCTGAAGCAGACCAAGAACGGCCCTGAAGACTGGGATCTCTGCATCGCGATCCAGTACAAAAACTGGGCTGCTCTCGACGGCGCGGCCGCCAAGGGCGAAGCCGTGCGCGACAAGATCCTGGGTGGCAAGGCGCAAGCCCAAGACCTCGGCGACAAGCGGGCAGAAATTCGCGAAATCATCAGCTCGGAGTTGCTGCAGGAGATTGTCCTGAAGTGAGGCAGACGTCGGTCACCAATTACTAGTCGTCCGTACCTTGGCTGAACTCGCGGTGCGTCGTCTAGACCGGCCTGAAAAATAAGGGGCGCCTTGCGGCGCCCCCACTTACTGCTCCTAAACAGAACTCTACTGTGGGCTGGTTTTATCTTCGACCTTCTTCGCGCCCTCATCCGTCTTCTGCGCAGCCTTGTGTGTGCCCTTCTTTACCGTATGCCCCGCCTTCTTGGCAGTCTTCTTGGTGGCGTGGCCCGTATCTTTCGCAGCTTGCTTGGTTTCGTGTCCCGCGTCCTTCATATCCTGCTTTGCGCTGTTCTGTGCGAATGAAACTCCAAACAGCAGCACAAGCGACAGCCCGATCCATGCGACAAAACGTTTCACTTTGATCTCCTGAGATTTGAACTGGGATGGACGAGGGTGAGTGTAGGGAAGCATTCCCGATCACAACATCGGGCGAACACCGTAGGAACGAGGCGGCCAATCACAATACTGGGGATACGCGACACTACGTCGAACAAGAACCATCGCCGAAAACCCGATCGTTTTACGAGCCCATCACCTTCAACTCGGGGCTGACGTTCAATTTAGCTTCGGTCGCCTTCTGCACATCCTCGGCCGTCAGACCTGGGGCCACTTCCGCAAGAACCAAACCCGCAGGCGTGACCTCGATGCAAGCCATCTCGGTCACGATCGTATTCACCACACCGACCCCCGTCAGAGGCAGTGTGCATTTCTTCAGTATCTTCGGCTGGCCATCGCGAGTGGTATGCTCCATCGCGACCACCACACGCTTCGCTCCCGCCACCAGGTCCATCGCGCCGCCCATGCCCTTCACCATCTTTCCAGGGATCATCCAATTTGCGAGATTGCCGCGTTCGTCCACTTCCATCGCGCCCAGCACGCTCAGGTCGATGTGCCCGCCGCGGATCATCCCGAACGAATCGGCGCTGGAGAAGTAGGCCGTTCCTGGCAGTTCGCTAACCGTCTCCTTGCCTGCATTGATGAGGTCGGCATCTTCCTGCCCTTCGATAGGAAAGGGCCCGATGCCGAGCATGCCGTTCTCGCTCTGCAATACGACGTGCATCCCAGGCGGAACGCAATTCGCAACCAGCGTGGGAAGGCCGATCCCAAGATTCACATAGAAACCATCACGGAGTTCGCGCGCGATGCGCTTCACAATGCGATCGCGCTTCTCGGTATCCTTTGGCGCTTTGGGAGCAGCAGTCGTAGGTCCTTGGTCGTTAGTCGTTGGCATGTATCTCTCGAAGTTTGCTCGTTCTAGATTGATCCGCGTGGGTGCGGGTGCTGAAGACTGGCGACTACCCCGCCTTCCGTACCGTCCTCCGCTCGATCCTCTTCTCAAACGATGCGCCCTGGAAAATGCGATTCACAAATACGCTGGGTGTGTGCACTGTGTCCGGGTCGAGTTCCCCGACCTCCACCAGATGTTCGACTTCCGCGATGGTCACCTCGGCCGCTGTCGCCATCATCGGATTGAAATTCCTCGCGGTCTTCCGATAAACAAGATTCCCCCAGCGATCGCCTTTCCAGGCTTTGACGAAAGCGAAATCTGCTCTCAGGGCGCGCTCCATCACGTATGTTCGACCGTCGAACTCGCGTGTTTCTTTGCCCTCAGCGACGATGGTACCCACGCCGGTTGGCGTGAAGAATGCCGGGATGCCGGCGCCGGCCGCGCGAATTCGCTCTGAAAATGTTCCCTGCGGCACCAGGTCAAGCTGAACAGTCCCCTTCAACACCATCTCTTCCAGGAGTTTGTTCTCGCCGACGTAGGTTCCGATGTGCCGCCGGATCTGTCCATTAGATAGCAGCAAGCCAACACCGAATCCGTCGACGCCTGCGTTGTTGCTGATGGTCGTCAGATTCTTCACGCCCTTGTGCGCGAGGACGCGGATCAGGTTCTCGGGCATTCCACACAAACCAAATCCGCCCACCATGATGGTGGCGCCATCAAAGACGTCCTGAATCGCGTCCTCGGCGCTGGCTACAACTTTGTTCATAGATAAAACGATTGTAGATCACGACGAGCACAAAAGTTTCCGTGTGGCCCTACGTTCGGCCCTTTTCGATTCGCCGCGGTGCAATCGGTTTCGGCGTTTTCTCCTTCCGCAACTGATGGGCCCGCTCGAATTCGGCCGCGAGCTCGCGCGAGTCGAGGTTTTCGCGAATGTGTGCCAGCCGTTGTTCCAACTTGTGCAGGGCGTCACCAATATTTTTCTTGTTGGTGATTGCGATGTCGCGCCACATGGAATAGGGACTCGACGAAATGCGCGTCATCTCCCGCAAGGCTCGGCCGCCCGCCTCCAGCAGCGGCGCGGGCCCGAATTCATCCACCAGCGAGGCCGCGAGCGCCGTCGCAATCATCTGCGGGAGATGACTGATCCACGCACAAAGCTGATCGTGCTCCTGTGCCGGTAAGTGTGCAATGCGCGCGCCGATTTTTTCCACCCACTCGAGAAACTCGCCGCTCAGTCCGCTGTAAACATCCTGCCCCGAGAACGGCGCGACGAACCATGCTGCTCCCTGAAACAGGTCGGCGTCGGCGAACTCCACGCCCGACTGCTCTTTTCCAGCCATCGGATGGCCCGCAAGAAATCGCTGTGCAACAGCCTTCCCGAAAACCTTCTGCGCCCGATTCGCGACTTCCCCCTTCGTGCTGCCGACGTCGGTCAGCAAGGTTTTCGAGGGGAGAGCGGGCCCGAGTCGTTCGATGAGATCAATGATGGTCACAACGGGCGTGGCCAGCACCACGATCCCGCTACCCCGAATCGCGTCGGCTGGATTGGTCGCACCCGTATCGATGGCTCCCACTTCCTGCGCTCGCTCCAGCACCGGTGCACGATCGCATCCAACTATGCGTCCGGCATACTTCCGCTTCTTCAGCGCCAGGGCCAGTGACCCGCCGATCAATCCCGTTCCGATGATGGTGATCTGCCGAATGGACAAGAGAATCGAGTGATTGGTAATTGTGAAATTTAGAAATTGAGCAATTGCAACCATCCGCCTGCAGAAGCGATCACTACCTGTGACCTGACTACCTCACGCTCCTCCCGACCGCCGGCGCAATCAATCGCAGCTCCCGCATCAAAGTAATGAACTGTGCCGGGAACAACGACTGCGCTCCATCTGAAAGAGCCTTGTCCGGATTGCTGTGGACTTCAATCAGCAGCGCGTCGGCTCCGGCCGCAACCGAAGCTCGCGCCATCGGCGGGACTTTGTCGCGCCGTCCTGTTCCGTGCGAAGGATCAGCTGTCATCGGCAGATGTGACAACTTGTGCACGATTGGAATCGCCGAGATGTCCATCGTATTACGCGTATAAGTCTCGAATGTGCGAATTCCACGTTCGCACAGGATAACTTCGTAATTGCCGCCCGACATGATGTATTCCGCCGAGAGCAGCAATTCCTCTATAGTCGCCGCGATTCCGCGCTTCAAAAGCACTGGCTTCCGGACCTTACCCAGTTCGCGCAGCAGATTGAAATTCTGCATGTTGCGCGCGCCGACCTGAAAAATATCGACGTAAGGCAGCATCAGCGGAATCTGCGAGATTTCCATGACTTCGCTGATTACCAGCAACCCATACTTGTCGCCGGCCTCGCGCAGAATTTTCAGGCCATCTTCTCCCATCCCCTGAAACGAATAGGGCGATGATCGCGGCTTGAATGCGCCGCCGCGCAGAACGCGGGCACCCGCATCGGTGACTTGCTGAGCAACCAGAAAAATCTGCTCGCGTGACTCCACCGAGCATGGTCCCGCCATCACGATCACTTCCTTGCCGCCGATTTCCACCCCGTTCGGGAGTTTCACGATCGTGCCTTCCGGCCGGAACGAACGTCCCGCTAACTTGTAGGGCGAGGAAATCCGGTGTACCTCCTGCACACCGGGGAGCACTTCAAAGATGGCGATATCCACTTCCGGTCGCGCGCCGACCGCGCCGAGCACAGTCTGGCGAGCACCAGTGGACCGGTGAACCTCAAAGCCCAGCGTCACCAGGTGATCAATCACCGCCTGGATCTGGTCTTCCGTCGCTAAGTCCTGCATCGCAACAATCATAGAAAGCAGCTCTTGGCTGTTAACTCCTGGCTTCTATCGTTCGACCGTCCGTCCTTGGCCCAAACACTACTTCTTCCCTTCGTTCTCGTGCTCCACGATCTCATCTTTCTGAACATTGCGCATTACATCCATGATGCGCTCATAAATCTGGATCAGATGACGATGGTGCAACGGTCCGCGATTTGCTTCCTGCACCTGTGCCAGTACGACGCGCTCGCGGTCCGGCTCGTAAATCGGCATCTCCGCTTGCCGCTTGAGGCGCCCAATCTCCTGGGCAGCCTGCGCGCGCCGGTTCAGAATCTCCACCAGTTGCTGATCGATCTCGTCGATTTTCTTACGCCAGTCCGCGATATCCATTTGGTCGTCAGTCACCAGTCGCCAGCAAGTGTGCACACGCTGCCGACCACCCCACCACACATTTGCAGAGATGACGCCAGGTTCTAGCAGCTACTAGTGACCAGCCCCTTCACAAATTCTGCCACACTCGACGCCTCTTTCCCGCGATTGCGTTCAATTACCTCTACAATCGCGCTGCCGACCACGGCCGCGTCCGCATACTTTCCCACAGCTGCAAACTGTTCAGATGTCGAGATTCCGAAGCCGACCGCAATCGGCAGCTTCGTGTGTTTCCGCAAGCGCCGAACCAGCGACTGCGCGTCCTCCGACATCTGCTTTCGTGCACCGGTTACTCCCGTGCGCGATACCGCATATACGAATCCGCTCGACGCCTGCGCGATACGTTTCAAGCGCTCGTCGGTCGAAGTCGGCGCAGCCAGAAATATGGGCGCAAGATCATTCTTCCGCACCTCGGTCAGGTAAGGCCCCGCTTCCTCCACAGGCAGGTCAGTTACCAGCACGCCATCCACGCCTGCCAGGCGAGCAATTTTGCAGAATTTCTCCAGTCCCATGCGCAAGATGGGGTTCAGGTAGGTAAAGATGACCAAGCCCACCGATTGTGACTGCTCGCGAATCTCGGCCGCAAGTTTTAGCACCTGGTCGAGTGAGGTACCGTGCTTGAGCGCGCGTTCGCTTGCTCGTTGAATGACCGGGCCGTCGGCAACCGGATCGCTGAACGGCACGCCCAATTCAATGATCGCGGCCCCGGCCCGAATCGCCTCGAGCACGATTTCGCGCGTGGTTGCCAGATCTGGATCGCCGGAGGTTACATAGGCGACAAGCGCTGGTTTGTTGACGAAGTGAAAGGGCATCGAGGGAATTTGTAATTGCGTAATTTGTAATTGAAAAGGGTTCCAGCTCTTCGTTACGAGTCCAGCTTCAAATTCTCTCGCATGATGCCAATATCTTTGTCACCGCGGCCCGAAATATTCACGAGCAGGATCTCCGACTTCTTCATCTTGGGGGCGCGCTTGATCGCCTCGGCTACCGCGTGGGCCGACTCCAGTGCCGGAATGATTCCTTCCGTGCGTGCCAGCACCGTGGTCGCCTCGAGCGCTTCCTTGTCCGAAGCCGGCACGTACTCGGCGCGTCCCATGTCCTTCAGCCACGCGTGCTCCGGGCCAATCGATGGATAGTCGAGCCCTGCCGAAA
>DASRDJ010000337.1:0-16002 GCA_035652655.1 Terriglobales bacterium | reverse complement strand
CAAATTCCCGCGCCAAGATGTTTCTGGCAGGGATGTTTGTCTTCTATTGCCTGGCAATTTTGCTGATCGCCAAAGCAAACGGATGAACAATCGCAGCGGATGGATCGTAATAAAGCGACGGGCGTCCTCGCCCGTCGACCGCGCCATGCCTGTACTCACGTTGTTGCCGACAATCCAAGGACGCTGAATGAACGCCAGCCGCCGCGATCTCCTAAAGAGTGCCTGCGCTCTCGCTGCCATCCCGATGCTGACAGATCTGAACGCCAACGCCGACGAGGCTCTCCCCCGACTTACGGGTAGCCCTGTCCTCGACAGCCTTTCCCCAGTCATCGAGCACTCGCGCGACGTCCACACCAACGTTGCCAAGCTGCGCGAAGTCGCTTCCTGGATGGCCTACGAAGACTTGCCCATGCCCGACTATCAGCTCCCCTTCGGCATCGGGCAGGGCAACGCCGACGACACAATGGACTTCGTCATGACCGCCGACGCGGTCGACACGGCCTTCACTGACTTCAGCACGCACACGAAATTTCAAGTCGATTATGCCGGCCGCCACTGGTCCGATTCCGATGCGCTCTTCGCGTGCATGAAGCGTGCGATGGATAAAGGTTTTCCCATCCTTGACGGAAAATTTCTCGCGCAAGTAAGCCGCCCCGACCTCCAGCAGATCTTCGCCGGCAATATCGAGATGCCCATGCTCGACGAAAAGATGGAAGTCTGGCATCAGGTTGGTGCAGTGCTGGCAAAGAGCTACGACGGCCGCTTCCACAACTTTGTGCACAGTTGCCCGCCGCGCCTCTACGACAACGGCAAAGGCTTGGTCGATCGCCTGGTCAAGGAATTCCCGCGCTTCAACGATGTCAGCCAGTACGATGGTCACACCATCAAGTTCTACAAGCTGCCCCAACTCGGACTCTGGATCACCTACTGCGCACTCCGCAAGTCCGGCAAGTTCGAGATCGAAGATCTCAACAAGATGACAGCCTTCGCCGACTACATCGTCCCAGTCGGCCTCCGCCTGATGGGCATCACAAGTTATTCAGATAAACTCGAAAAGGCCATCAACTCCTACACGCTGATCCCGCGAGACAGCGACTGGGAAATCGAGATTCGCGCGCATTGCATTTATGCGACCGCGCTACTCTGCGAGGAGATCAACAAAAAGCGCACACCCGAAAACAAAATCATCATCCCACAAATCGACGCCCGCTTCTGGCTCCCCTACCACACCACCAGTTGGCCGCACCACCTGACGAAGACCATCATGTATTGAAGGTAGCGACGTCGTTCTGCCAGCAACCATGCACCATCGATTATTAGTTACCGACCATCGGCTACCAGCCATCAGCCACCTCACAAATAACTCAGCCACTCCCAATCCCGGTGTCGGCTCTTGAACTGCATGTACCACAGGCATGGTCGGTAGAGCATCGCCACCGCCAGAATCCACACGGTATAAATGAACGGCAGACCGTAGCCATAACCGATCGGCTTCTGGGCGAAGTCCGCGATAACGGTTCCATGCCAGATCGGCTGATGAAACGCCAGTGAGATCAGCATCGACAGGATGCGCAGCAGATAGATGTGCAGCACGTAGTAGAACAGCGGCACTCGCCCAAACACCAGCAGAATGCGACTCAGCCCGCGTTCGGCCTTCGCTCCGTCCAGCAGCCCGAGCAGGATTAGCGCCGGTCCCAACGTAATCAGCAGGTAATCGAGCGACGGCGGATACTTCAGCACGTTAAAGAACGAAATCACCGTCAACGAAACCGTCGGTTGAATACTCCACGGACCGGCTGAACGCGGGTATCCAAACGGCAGCCCGGCGATCCCATTCCCGTAAAAATTGATCCCGCGCAGAAAAAAGAAAAGCACCGTTGCCGTGATCCCCAGTGTCAGAATCAATTTCTTCCGGTCCGTCCGCGTCAGCAAACTTCCAAACGCAAAGCCCGCGGCCATGACCCCGACCCACGGAATCAGCACGTACCTCACCGAGAACTGAAAATTGCCAATCGGAATCCGGCCGGGTGTGTGCAGAAGAATCCACACCCACGAAAATCTTCCGAACGAAGCTGGATTAATGTGATCCAGCAGATTGTGAGTCGCGATCATCCCCAGCCCCAGCGCCGCGATCCAGCGCACCGGCAGCCATACGATCGCCGCCATCGCCACCATGCTCCAACCCAGAATCCAGATCACTCCCCCGTGCGCCCACGGCACCAGGCCCCACCCGAAGTCGACGATCGTAAGCTCCAACAACACAAGCCACAGACCACGACTCAAGAAGAAGCGGGAGATCTGTCCTAATGACTTTCCGCGACGCGTGGCCAGGAACGCACCCGTCCCCGCCAAAAATGCGAACACCGGCGCGCAGTAGTGCGTGATGAAGCGCGTGAAGAAAAGTGCCCCGTACGTGTGCGACATATCTTCTGGAGCAAATCGCAAGGACGTCAGGAAGTCCCGCGTGTGATCCAGAGCCATGATCACCATGACGAGTCCCCGCAAGACATCGACCGAGACCAGTCGGGGAGCTTGCGTGGGCAGGTCAAGTTTTGTGCGTACGACAGCAAGGTTGGGAGCCGTAGCAGCTGTTACCATGCTGCGGATCTCCGCGCACACCTCGATTGTGTCTTCATCGTTTCATAGTAGCGGCTGAACTCGTCGCGCAGGCGGATGCGATGTCAAGAGATTGCAATAAAAGATCGGGAATTCGTTTACACCTTAAAGTCAAACTACAGATGCAAGGGCTGCGCTCTAGGGCCGCAAAATAGAATGCGCGCGCAATTGGCAAATGACTTCACCCGGGCGTAAGATCACCCGATCAAAAAGGAAGGCTTCTCATGATTCTGGGCATGTCAACCTCGACCTTTACTCTTTTGCACGTTCTGATCAGCCTGATCGGGATTGGCTCTGGCCTGATTGCTCTTTACGGTTGGCTGAACGGAAGGCTACTGTCCGGCTGGACTCCGCTGTTCCTGGTGAGCACGGTCCTCACCAGCGTGACCGGATTCTTGTTTCCGGTCGAGCACCTCTTGCCGTCGCACAAGGTCGGCATACTCTCCCTCATCGTTCTCGCGATTGCGAACGCGGCACTGTATCTATTTCATCTTGCCGGCAAATGGCGCGCGATCTATGTCATCAGCGCGCTCACCGCGCTCTACCTCAATTGCTTTGTCGCGGTTGTGCAGTCGTTCCTGAAAATCCCCGCTCTGCACGCCATGGCACCCAACGGGAACGAACCGCCGTTCCTGGTCGCGCAGACCATCGTGCTGCTTTTTTTCATTGTGCTGGGGGTCTTCGCGACCAAGCGCTTCCGGGGCGTTCCGGTACTTGCAACCTAGAATTTCCGCAAGTTCAGGAGGCGCGTTCGAGGGTGAGCTCTGCCCAGATGGATGAGATTGTGTGTTGCCAGTGCTCGTTTTCGTGCTCCTGTTTGGGCTCAGCCCAAGCGGACTCGAACACACCGTTCACCGTAGCGACGTCATCCAGAGCGGCGGCTTCGATCGAGTGACGGATCGCCATCAGTTCGCCGAACTCCCGCACCTTGCGATCGTATGGCATCAGCACGCAAGGGCGCCCGTAAGAGTACGCCAGCACGGCCGCATGCAGTCGCATGGCCAGCACCAGCTTCGCATCGCTGATCCACGAGCAGACCTCATTCAGGTCAGCGGTCCACGGGCGCAGTTGAATCCGCTCGGCATGCACCATGGCTTTCGCCACCCGCCCGTGCAGGGTGGCGTCGCCCCGCCCGTTCGGCGTCGTCGCATGCAGAGGAAGAAACACAACATCCACGTCGTGCTGCTCAATCAACCCATCCAGACTTTGCGCCAGCGTGCGGATTCGCGCTTCCGACATTTCGTAACTGTGGAAGGTCCCGGGATTGTGCCGCAGGGAAACCAGCACGTAGGGGTTTTTGTAGGGGCTTGCGACATTCGTCACTTTCTGATGCCCCAGCAGATCGGGTAACGACAGAACAATGTCTGGAGCCAGGGTGACCTGTTCGGTCACGCCGAGTTCCCGGCACACCTTCTCCGATCTTGCTTCGCGCACGATAATCCGCTGGCATCGCCGCAACGTCCACTTCAACAGGGTGCGCCCGTAACGCGTCGAAAGCTGCCCGATCCCCATATTGACTAGATACACCCTTTTCCCCATCAAAATGGCGGCAACTATTTTCTCCATGGTGAAGAAAAACGTGCGCCAACCCAGATCGTCACGGATCAGATCCCCGCCGCCCACGATCAATACATCACTACTTGCCAGGGCCCTCACCACACGTAAGGCGCCGCCTTTTAGCCAACCGCTTCGCCACGCCCACTCCCCCAGCAGGGGAGAATTTTCAACCGCGGGCAATCCATGCGTTTGCACAACCGTGGCTGGCTTCTCCGACAAAACTGTTAAATCAAAACCCTGGCGTTCCAGCCACTGCTTCAGGCAAACCAGCATCATCTCGTCGCCCAGATTGCCGACGCCGTAATACCCCAAGAGCAGAGCTTTCTGGCGCGAAAGCCCTTTCTCGACCACCTGCAATCCGTGGGCGGGAGACATGGACTCCAAATCTGGCCGGCACGGTGTATTGCTGCTGAGCATCGGTTCCACCCCCATAGCATACCATCAATGTCTATGGAGATAGTAGACATTCCAGCGCGATGCCTGCCTGTCGGAGAATCTCCAAAGAGATGTGATCGGAGGCACCCGCAGGGGTGTGGCATCTGGGGCGAGTGTAATCAAGGCCAGGCGCAGCCGCCCAGTGCAGGACCCGCAGCTTCATGAACCAACCCCCGATACTCCCAGGGGTCGGGAGAGTGAGAACAGCGGCAAGGCGCGCAGGTTACGTCTCAAAGCAGGGAGGAAGGCAGGTGTCAGGGACGTCTTCAGGCGTGCCGGGAGTGCTGCCCCTGAAAAGCCTTTAGGGGCGGTCGGCGCTGGACTCTTTCCACAGCGCTCGTTGATTTCAAATGTTTTAGAGGCGGCGGAGAGGACGGGAATCGAAGGGCCGCATTAGCCGCAAGGCAGCGCCATTGTTCCAGGTCGATCAACTCACACGATTACAAGGAGGTGGCGTGGTTGTGGGGGGTAGTTGCCACCACGCCACGAAGGAAACGAACGGCAGTGCGAGACAGGAGCGACAATCCTCCGTCTGTCCTGCTGCCAAAGTTGCCAAGGAGGATACGACGACGTCCGCGTTATGTCTGTCTAATTTGGAACAGTTCGAAGGAAACAAAGCCAGAGCCCAAGAGGCTTCCCAATGCGCCGTAAGTGGGAGTACGCTTACACACACAGGAGTGTTCTATGCCGCCTCATCGTCAGGCACCCAAAGCACCACGTCTCCGCAAGCCCGTCACAGTCTTTGATCCGAAGACTTTCTTGGCGACCACGGGCATTGGCCGGACCGTCCGTCGCTTTGGCTCAAAACAAGTCATCTTTTCCCAAGGAGAACGGGCCGATACGATTTTCTACATCCAGCAGGGCAGAGTCCGGGTCAGTGTGTTATCCAAGCAGGGCAAGGAAGCTACTATCGCTTTGCTCGGTCCGGGCGATTTTCTGGGCGAGGGATGCATTGCCGCTGATCAGGCTCTCCGACCGGCCACGGCGACGGCCATCGACGATTGCTCGGTTTTGAAGATTCAACGGAAGGAACTGCTGCGCATCTTGCACTCGGAGCACGAATTTTCCGATCTGTTTGTCGCCTATGTCGTGGACCGTCACAATCGCACGCAGGCGGACTTAGTCGACCAGTTATTTAATTCAAGTGAGAAACGACTGGCACGTGCGCTCTTGATTCTCGCCCGCTTCGGCAAAAAAGACCGTCCGGAGGCGGTTATTCCGCCGATCAATCAGGCAACTCTGGCCGAAATGATTGGCACCACCCGTTCGAGAGTCAACTTCTTCATGAACCGCTTCCGAAAGATGGGCTTCATTCACTACAACGGCGGATTGCAGGTACATAGCTCTCTTCTAAATGTCGTACTACACGACTAGTCAAGCGGACCTTCACAAATCTTAGTTATCGATGCGCCCTCCTTGGTTCCAAACTCTGGTGGCGTGTTCAATTGTGAACAGCCGAAATGTCGGCACTTACCTAAAATCAGCATCTGGCCCTCCCCTCGAAATCCTGCTCGGAGAATTAGTCGTGAAACTCCCAAGCGCTGAGAGAGGCAAGTCAATTCGCGTTCTCGTCGCCGACTCCAATCAAACACAATCCCAGTTGTTGAGCAGTGCCCTTCGCCGTCAGGGCCACTTAAAGGTGACGGGCTGCCGCGGGGAGCTTTCCCATTGTCTGGAGGCTCTGCGTGCCACCACGGTCGACCTCGTGTTACTGGGCGACTGTTCGACTGATCATGAACAACTCGTCGGGATGGTGCGCGGGCTGCACGCCAGTTATCCACTCGTTCCGGTAATCCTTTTATTGGATAGTTACGACCGCAATCTCGTCGTCAACGCAATGCGTGGAGGAGCGAGGGGATTGTTCTGCCGATCCCGCCAGCCGTTTCGAGCATTGTGCCGATGTATCTCACTGGTCCATGAAGGCCAACTTTGGGCGAACACCGAGCAAGTCGGTTTCCTGATCGAAGCGCTGAACTCCACTTCGCAAAGGCGTGTCACTGATGTCAAAGGGGCGTGTGTTCTAACCCCGAGAGAGGATCAGATCGTTAGTCTGGTTTCGGAGGGAATCGGCAACCGTGAAGTCGCCCAACGTTTGAGCATCAAGGAGAACACGGTAAAGAAAGCGCTGCTCCGCGTCTACGACAAGTTAGGAGTGTCGAATCGGGTCGAGCTCGTGTTGTACGTGCTAACCCACTGCGGGTCAGAAAAGAACTCCCCATCTCCGGTCAAGTCCGTTGAACCGGAACGCGTAGCGCTCACGCCCATAGACCGTGGTGAGGTCAACGTGGTGGGCACAACTGCCATATGGCTTACGAAGGCGAATTGAATGGGATGAGGATGTGGTGGAGGCGGCGGGAGTCGAGCTCCATAAGAGCTTTTGTTTCTGTAACTTGCAGATTCTACAAGACCAAAAAAACCTCAAAATCGACGATTCCCAAGGTCATCGTACAGTTATCGTACAGTCGGACCCCAACTAGTCATCCGAGGCGGATTGCCGGAAATGCATGCTAACCCGGACATCGACATTGTAGCCCTCTACAACTCTTATCTGGCCACCTACTTTTCTGGCCACCTACTTTGAGCGTGACGTGCGCTCCCTGGCACGGAATGAGTCGGTGACGCAATCGCGAGCAGGCACCACGATCCGCCGTCAGACATTCGGCGAAGGCAGTGCATCCCCGCCACCATGTATCACACCGCTTGGGGCCGGGACAGTCGGAGCGGGCGGTGCTGCAGGAACGTGGCTGGATCCGAAGCGGGATGCGAGTGCCAGCAGGCCTGGCAAAAAAGTAATGAAGCGGAGTCGTGGCTAGACTTTCTCGGCGGCTGCGGGCTTCAGCAGAGCATCCCTTCCCTCCAGCGTCCCCAGCAATGGCGCTTCGCGTCCGCGGGCCGATACTTTCTCCACTGCCAGTATCTGGCCGTCCCTGACGAGCAGAGCAGAATCGAAATTGTTTACGGTAGGACAAATATGGCGCGGCACAAGATATAGTGCTGCGCCCACTCGCGGGCGGACCATCTCGTTATTCGAGTTCAACGGCAGATGCTCTTCGCTGGGTGCCAGGGGAGTGAGCCCCGAATGTCCCACGACAACGCAGGTGGGCACGCCGGCATCGGCTGAGACCGCCTTGTGCCCGGCGTCGCAGGTGATTCTGCCGTCCTGTGGGCAGCTAATCACGCGAGTCAACACCATCGCCGCCGGCGCATAGCCGTACTCGCTGGGAAGCTGCGCCAGACTGGTGGAATCACAATAAACAAGCGTTCCGGGAGAGACACGGTGGACGAATCCTCCCCTATGAAAGCCAGCATACGCGAGCGAGCAGGGGAAGGTTGGAGTTCCCGCGGTAATGACCTCCGGCACGGCCGTCCCGTCGCGCTGGATTTCGTCCACAAGTTCGAGCAGGCGGTCATAGCCGGCGTGGGCTGCAACTGTGCGTTCGTGGTCTGCCAACGCACCGTACTGGCCGTCATAGTAATGTAAGCCGCGGAATTCCAAACCCACGTCTTCCATTTCACGCAGAAGGGCGGTAATTTTCTGGCGCTGATTCTGTTCAATTCCCGTGCGATTCATCCCCGGATTAAGGTCGAGAAAAATGCCGACCCGGCTGCCGTGCCATTGCCGCACCTGTTCTTCGTTCTCGGCTAGGGCGGAGATGCGCACCTCCGGAAACTGATCCGCTATTTCGCGCACCCGGCGTGCGTTGGCTCCCATCGCCGGATAGGCGAGAAGGACATCCTCTGCGGCATTGCGGCAGGCCACGAGTAGCTCGAGGGTGGTTGCACACTTGAAGTTTCGGACGCCACCCTCGACCAACATGCGAAGTGTGTAGGCCAGTTTTGCGGTCTTGATGTGCGCCCGCCACCGATCGGCGTTGCCGGCGAGCAGATGCAACGTGCACGCGATATTTGCGGCAAGGACATCGGGATAGACCAGGAGCGCGGGGGTGAGCACATCCTCGATGCCGGTCAGACGGTAGCGTTCGTCCCAGGGAAATTCACTCAACATTGGGTTGTACGGGGCCATCGCGTCTCGATGATAGCGCGTAGTGGCGCAGCAGAACCATCCTGGCGCCAATTCTTCTCCAACAGTGATGGAAGGCGAGGAGCCTGGAAGGAGGCCCTGGAATGGGTTGACCAACCCGTTTGCCGGGAGTAGGCTCCCTCAATTCCGCGCCCGATGCCTGCTCATTCCCCTGTTCATGAAGAGCAATCCGATTTGGTCCGTGGCCTGTACCTTGGGCCGGCAATTGCCATCGTCATCGGCGACACCATCGGCACGGGCGTTTTTCTCGTCGCCAGCGACATGGCCCGCGCGGTCGGTTCGGCGACACTGGTTCTTGTCGCGTGGCTCGTCGGCGGAGTCATCGTTTTGTTCGGGGCGTTCTGCTACGCCGAACTGGGGGCGGCATTTCCCAAGGCAGGAGGTCCCTATATCTACCTGAGCCGCGGTCTCGGACCTCTTTGGGGATTCCTTTTCGGTTGGATGAGTTCGTTTCTGGAGCGGCCCGTGGGGATGGCCACGTTGGCCGCAGGCCTCCTGCGCTTTATGGGATTTTTGTTTCCGGTCGTCTCCTCCCCATTGTTCACTTACCACCTCGGAAGAAACGAATTTACCTTTACTTTAGCCCAGCCGCTCGCGGCGCTTGTGGTCATCCTTGTCACCGCCATCAATTATTTAAGTGTGCGTGTCGGCGGGGCCATCCAGGTGCTGCTCACATCCGTGAAGGTGGGTACTATCGTGGTGATTGTTGTTGCGGCCGTGCTCTTCGGAAAGCAAGGCGCCGTCGGAGTTGCACATCCCACTCCATACCTCGGGTGGGAAAGCATCGGCGCATTCTTGACGGCGCTGGTGCCTGCCATGTGGGCCTACAACGGCTTCAACGATCTTGGACACCTGGGCGAAGAAATCGTGCAGCCACAGAAGAATATCCCTCGCGCTCTCGTTCTGGGACTGTTGACTGTGGCCGCACTTTATCTGCTGGCGAACTTCGTTTACTTTCACACCTTGCCTTTCGAGCAAGTCGAGCGGTCGCAGCATGTCGCATCGGATGTGGTGCAGTCATTTGCGGGATCGCGCGGCGCCGTCTGGCTGACGATCGCTATGGCGATTTCCGCGCTGGGAGCGCTTCATGTGGTTGTCCTTACCGGCGCGCGTGTTCCGTACGCCATGGCGCGCGATGGCGTTTTCTTCCGATTCGCTACGCGCATTCACCCTTCGTTTCACACGCCCAGCGGCGCGCTCATCTTTGTCGGTACGATCGGTGCGTTGCTGGCCCTCAGCGGGACTTACGAAGAACTCTATTCGTTGTTTGTGTTCGCGGTATGGATTTTTTTTGCCTTGACCGCAATTGCCTTGCTACGACTACGCAGAAAAGAGCCGCAGTTAGGTCGCCCTTATCGTGCCTGGGGCTATCCCTGGACCCCGCTCATCTTCTTGTCCGCCGCCATCGCCCTTACCGTGAACCTGTGGATGGTGCGGCCTCTGCGCTCTTCGTTGGGCTTGGCGGTGATTTTGGGAGGAATTCCATTTTTCTACCGGTGGCGCCAATCCCCAGACTCTTCGGCCGTAGCTAACGACCATAGTTAACCACTTCTACGGATTGTTGCCTGCCAAACATTGTTGGGCCCGAGCGGGCCAACCGGTTCTAAATCGACTGCTCGTCTTGGCACGAAGGCAGGTTCCTTCGCTGACGTCGCCGCGGCAAAAACCGCCCGCGGCTGCACCGGCGAGAGCGCCTGTGCCTACGTGACTCTCTGGTGCCTTGGATTGCCCTTTGTCCGGCGTCTCAAAATTCCTCAAATCACGATTCAACCTGCGAGACACTGCCTCGAAGTTCAACAATGGGGCGTAGGGCGATTCACAGATAGGACAGCAATCTGACCAGGCCGTCCGGCGTGGGGGGTGAGGCGCACAAGGCCATGCATCTGTTTCGATCCGCTTTCGATTATTACGGCTCGCTGAGATCGCAATAATTACCCGGAAGCGCAGCAGGGTTGGCGATTGCACTGGTGTTCTGCTTCGTGGCGCTACATCTTCTCCGGCGAGCCTCGGGATACCCTGTGAGCACGGACGCAGGGCCGAAACTCGCACCCGACGTTCGAGTCGGTAAGTATGAGGTTGGAGCGCGGCTTTTCATTGGGCGAATGTGCTATTCGTCTCGGGCCTGGGATCAGCGGAGTTGCATTGTTTGCCCCCGCCACGTTAGGCCGGGCTCCCTGGCTCTTAACCCACGAACTCCTCGCTGCTGGTTTTATTCCCAGCTCTGTTGCTCCACATTGTGGGCGCTCCGCTGCGCGGAGAAGGCCGAACCATGTGGTTCGAAGCCCAGTGATTCGGGGGATATAATACGAACCCTCGCCAATTTCCCGCGCAAGCGCGCCTAGCCTTCCTTCGGCAAGTACGATCCCTGGCAGAAAATCTATCATGCGCTGCTCACGCTTCTTTCCGGAGAGTTGATCTTCACTGGGGTGTTTCTGGTGCTGAGTGCGCAGGTGTGGGCAACCTTCAGCCACAACTGGATGCGCAGCATGCGGTTGCTACACGATATTGGGGCGTTTTTCCTTCCTAGCAATTCTTGGGGGACACATTTGGTACGTCATCATTCGCGTGAACTGCCGCAATCAGCGGCGATGATCACGGGCACGCTGAGCACCACGGCCTTCAATCGCTACCACGATACATATCTATCTGTTTCTCGCGTGTCGTCTGACTTCAGCGCTATAATCGCGCGCATGAAATCCATCTATTGCGAATTCTTGAATCTCTTAGCTGGGGTGGCTGTAAGTGTGACTTGCATGGGGCAAGCGGCGATGGCGCAGACGGCGGCACCGTCCGGCGATGCGCAGGCGCTGCTGAAACAGGGGCAGAAGCTCAACAGTGAGGGCAAACAGGATGAGGCTCTGAGGCTTTACAAGCAGGTGTTGGAAGCGTCTCCGAATTCTTATGAGGCGCATCTGGAGTCGGGGGTATCGCTTGACCTGAAGGGCGACTATGCCGCTGCGCGCGAGCACCTCAAGAAAGCGATCGAGGTGGCTCCAGCCGACGAGAAGAACCGCGCCCTCCGAGTGATGGCATTTTCATACGCGTTCGAAGGCAATTCGGCTGAAGCGGAGAAATACGAGAAACAGGTGTTTGACGCGCTGCTAGCCAAGCCGGACTACGAGGCGGCAGCAGGAGTGGCCAACGAATTGGCACGCATCAAGCTCGAGTCGGGCGATATCGACGGTGCCGCAAACTGGTACAAGACCGGCTATGACACCGCCATGCGCAAGGTCGACATGAAGGATGCCGACAAAAACCTGTGGGAATTCCGCCGGGCGCATGCCCAAGCCCGCATTGCCGCGCGACGAGGACAGGGTGACGAGGCACAGAAGCAGGTCTCCGCAGCGAAGGCGGCACTCGACAAAGCAAACAATCCGGACCAGGCAGTGTTCTTTCCGTATCTGACTGGATATGTCGCCTTCTATGGCGGCGACTACAAGACGGCGATCACAGAACTGGGCAAAGCAAACCAGGAAGACCCATTTATCCTGATGCTGCTGGCGCAATCCTATGAGAAAGCAGGCGACGCAACACGCGCAAAGGAATACTACGGCAAAGTGATGGCGAATAACGGGCATGGCCCGACGAATGCCTTTGCACGTCCGGTAGCGAGGAAGAAATTGGCAGGCGGGTAACAGCCGTGCCTGAAAACCTGTGGCGTAACGAGGTCATTCAGACCGTGGCGATTAACAAGGACAGGCACGTGCGCATCATCATCGAGTGCCCGGATGCCGCGTCTGCGGGTCGTTAGGACACAAGTATTGAAAACAGGCCTTCTCACCACTTTGCGCCGTTTGTTCGCCACAATCCGTGTCAGTGAGCGCTATGGGGATGTTGTGCCAATCATTCGGCCCTACTCATTCGTTGCCCATGATTCCGTGGGGAAGTCATAGGCAAACACCCCGTGAAACATTCCAGCGAAATAAAGTTGCGGCCTGCCGTTGTTGTAACGGAAATGCCGACTTGTACGTGTGAAACCAGCGTTAGGGATCGAGGTCAGGTGGGTTGGAACAAGCTGCTCAAGACTCGGAGGGTATTGACCGTGCTCGGAACGATAGAGGTTGACCGCTGAGATAACCGGAATGGCTCTCCGCCGTGCCTGTCTTGCACTCAAAGAAATCAAAGTCAATGTCGCCATGAGCAAAAGTGCATAAATCGCGGCGGTGCGAAAGTGTTGCGATCTGCGCTGCTTTTCAGCAATGGCGAGGATGACAAAGACAATCGCACAAATGATTCCAACACCGCCGCCGAACAAGCCGATTCCAAGCCATGCTTCCAACGCAAGAATTAGGCCATAAATTGTCAAATGGTTACGCATGGAGTCGTTTACCCTAGGCTGGTTTTACCCTCATCGACCATTAGCGATGACCACCGTGGATGCCTATGATGCCGGGCGACTTCGGGTCGTCAGACCACTCCAGTACCCATGTGTCGCTTCTTCCGGAGGACGGGTCTGTTGGAATCTTCTTGAGATACCCGCCGGCCACAAGGTCATCCAGTGATTGAGGGTTTTTGTGATTTTCGAGAGTGTATTGGTTGAGAATTTGATTCATTGTGAACAGATCTTGTCGCAGGGTGCGCTCCCGATTTTCCCGTGGGCTGGTTACGTAGTTGGGGACAAACACCTTAGCCGCGAGCCACGCGAGTCCGAACAGAGCGAGTGCAATGAGCGTGCCTTTCTTCCACATGTCGAGGTCCTAAACGTCAGTGCCGCTCCAATTGCAGAACGCCTTACTCACTGCCAACTTGCAAATTGTTTGACGACAACAGGACGATAGCACGCAATATCAAAAGGCGCCCACTTTTGATATTGCGTGCTATGGTGATGTTTCGCCAGTTACGCGCTTTGCTTCGTCTTGCCTTAGAGTCACCAGACCCGCTGTCCGCCGACTAACACAGGCTATGCCATCAGTTATTCAATTGCCGCCAACCACGCGGAGCCGGGAACCCGGGGTTGCGTAACCGAGCATGGCCTGCTTCAATTGCGAATCCACTTCGTCGGCGATGGTGATCACGTCCAGCAGCACTTTGCTGAAATCTACTTTTGCCAGATTGTTTTGCAAGGTATTGAAGATGCTGACTTGAAGGATGCGCGACTCTTCTACCACCATCGCGGCAGTATAGCCTTGCTTACGTCGCAGATCCCCGTGTTGGCGAGCGGAGGTGGAGGCCTCGGCCTTTGCTGTTAAAGGAAGGCGTAAGCGGAAGATCAGGTCAGCGAGAAGACTGGGTAGATGGCCAGCGCGAGCCTCAAAGCCCAGCGGAATACAGGTCAACTCTTCGTCCTGCCCCACCAGTCTCATCCAATACTCAATCGTAGCACTGAGGTCATGCTCCAGTATGGAGGCTACACTTTCTGTAGGCAGCGGCCCGCGGGCTATGGGGTTCGCGAGCTTGTTGCGGATAGCTTCCCGAAGGGAGGCGATTTGGATTGGTTTCGTAAGAACTTCGTCAGCCTGTAATCGGATGGCAGACAAAGCCTCGTTTATCGCTGGGTAGCCGCTGAGCACCAGAGTTACTGCTTGTGGATGGGTGTGGCGCATAGCACTAACGACGGTAAAACCATCGCCGGCGTGCGGCATGTGCAGATCGGAAAGCAGTGCGTCAAAATTCTCTGTTGCGATGTAACCGAGCGCGTCGCGCACGTTCGCTACGGCAACTACATCAAAACCGTCGCGTTCCAAGCTGGCCTGTAACATATTTCGGACGGCGTCATCGTCCTCGGCCAACAGGATTTTAGGCATTACTCCCACTTCTTTCTCCGCCGTTGAGAGGTGTCGCGGTTTTTGAGAATTACCGAAAACTGTAGCCTCTTTTGTGAACTCTGACTGCTCACAATTGCACACTTTTAGTTGCATAGACTGTTGACACGACTGGTTACTCCGCTGGTTTTCCGACGGCGTACTCAAAGCAAACCGGGGAGCACAAAATTGATTACTGCTGTAAACAGGCGTTCTCACAACTGTGCACTGTTGTGCCGATGTGTTGAAATAGCTTCAATGAAACACAACATCTGGAAATTTCTAAGGAAGGCAGACGGAACGTACTCCGTTACCCACAACGGTAAGCTGCTATCTGAGTCGATTCCCGAGAAATGGTTTGCAGTCCAGATTTGCGAAGAGTATGGGTTTTGTGGTCAGGAATCTCAGCACATCTGCACCGAACTGGAACGGTCAGGGATGTGTACAGTGGACCTGAGTGCCATCGACCCGTTTCACCCTTCGCCATGATGAGTGAAATTGCCTTGATTTCAACAAGTATGATTCTGCCTATGGAGAGTGTGGAGTCCGCACCGCGTCCGCGATTACCAAGGTATGGTGGTGCGGCGTTGCTGACTTTGATTGCCGCCGGATGCCTCACGCTCTCTTACGTGCACGAGGCTTGGTTTATTCGCATTCTCCGTATTTCGGCAGGACTGGGCCTGCCATGGATTGTCGCTCGGCTGCTGCCCAGCGGACCCTCTCGCCGGAGCTACCGGCTACGGCTTGCAGTGTCCTACCTCGGCGTCGTCGTAACGGGCCTGCTTGTCATCTTGATTTGGCCGTTTGTGTCGATGGTTCTGATCGACTCGGGCTTGATCTGAACCCGATCCGGGGTGTAGTTGGTGTAATCGCCTGGTTACGTCAACTATCGAAGGAAGCAGCTAAAATCGGTATTGGAGAGTGGGATTTGTGACAGTGCAAAAGCGCGAACCGCACAAGAAGCGCATGATGTGGTTCAGGGGCCAGTACGTTCCAATTCTGTACGATACTAGTGGCCCGTACCGCGGCTTTTTGTCAAAGGATTGGGTGCCCAGGAGTTATTTACAAAGAGTGGTCGCGTTCATGTTCGGGACCATCTTCGTAGTCGGGGGTGCCGTTGGCATAGCGTCCACCGTTCTTGTCAAATCCGATTTGCTAGCTGTGCTTCATTCACAAGTAGCGGCTCTAATTTTCGGCTTCTTTCTCGTAAGTTTTGTTTTGATAGGCAGCGTAATTGTCATTGCACTGGGTATCCGCTTACTGAAATGCGGTTTTCGCTCGAACCACCAGAGCCTTTAACTGTCGCAAAATCTCCTTACACTCCGTCGAAAGTCATTGCGTAACCCGTTTGGAATCAGTCGGGCTGTTAGAAGCGCACTTTCATCCCTATGGGTGGGCCGCAGGCCCATAGGAACTCATAACGCCGATTGCATTGAAGGTGAAGGGTGTTCTGAGACCACCAGGCTGGCTCTGCTGGGTGGGTTGCTTGCAGTTCGCCAGGTCGCAAAGGTCCAACGCAGAGGATCAGATTCTCGCAGCTGTCGCATCAGCTTGTTGTGCGGCTACTGAGCCTTCCCGGCCGCTTCCATCGCTTCTGCCAGTTCGAGCAGC
>DASRDJ010000336.1:0-3159 GCA_035652655.1 Terriglobales bacterium | reverse complement strand
CTGATTTTCGCGAGTTTCGCACGCTTCTGTTCAAGAGAGAGGTCAGGAAGGTAGTCGACTTTTTCCGTGTACGCACGTGCGATGTCGCGACGGACTTCTTCTTTCAGCGGAGTCTTCGCAAGGAATTCGGGCCAGGGCGTTGAGCCTAGTCCTGGCACCAGTCGATCCTCGCCAAAAGTTTCGCGATCGAAAAAGCACGCTGTGCCCAGCTTGCTGTAAAGGTTCTGATCGTAGGCTTTGTAGAAGCGCGATGTGTCGATGCCGAGATCCGTGAGAACTTCGCGCGCGACCTCGCTGTATTTGCCCGGGCTTTCGATCGACTGCGTGCCTCCGTAACTCAGAAGCATGCGACCGCCCGATCGGAATTCGTTACGCTTGGCGTGTCCGCCGAAGTCGTCGTGGTTGTCGAGCACCAGGATGCGGGCTTTTTCGCCGGCCTGCTTTCGATAGAAATGCACGGCCGCCAAGCCACTGATCCCGCCTCCCACGACGACGAGGTCGTAAGTCTCGCCGGTCGCCGACGCTTTGCCCTCCGAGTCCCAAGCGTCTCCATCCCGCAAGCGGTGCGCAAACGTGAAGGAGCCGTCATGGTTGCCGCGCATGCCGGACAACGCGGGCGGATAGTAATCGGAGGATTTGGTGGGCGTGTTCTCAGAGTCGGAGAGCGCAGCCAGCAGCGGATCGGCGGCCATGATGCCGCCGACGCCGATGGCAACGCCGTTCAGGAAATCGCGGCGTGAGATTTTTCGATCCAGCCCAAGTTGGCGATCTGTGTCCCGTGAGTTCATGTAGCCCGAGTTCGCTATGGTCGGTGCGCCCGATTATAAGCGCAGGGCGAGGTTATCGCAGGCAGAGGCAGGTCCGATGCAAAGTTGAATGAAACTGAAATGCGAAGAGCAATTGCCCTTCAGTAACGGTGGCGTTTACGGGCAGCCGAACTGGCGAGCGCATTGGCTTCGGCGTTGTACTCGCGAGGCACATAAGAGATCGAGAAATCGAGCGAACGGATTAACTTCCGGCAGGTCCAGTGCAGAGAATAGAGGCGCGGACTGCGGCAGGAATATTGACCGGTCATCTGCCGCACAACGACCTGTGAGTCGGAGTAGACGTGGATGGCGCGAGCGCGCAATTTCAGAGCGCATTGCAGTGCTTCAAGCAGCGCAAGATATTCGGCTACGTTGTTGTCCTGGCGCCCGATCCACTTGGCGATACGAATCTTTTGACCTTCAGGGACGTCGATGACAACTCCAATGCCTGCCGGCCCTGGATTGCCCAGGGACCCTCCATCGACATAGGCGACTAAATGCGACATCTGCTGTGGTCAAGATGCGCGAGAAATGCAATTCGGTCAAGCGTTTTGGTAGATTCCCCCCAAACTACAGTTTTCCTGATCGCAAACTGAACTGTGAATTGTATGTGGAAAAGTGGGATCAATTCATTTTGTTCTCCGCAAGCTTTAACGAATCAGCCGGTTGCAGAGAATGAGATTCGCACCGTTTTATCCACACGTTGCACTGAATTGCGGCATTGACATTTTTTAACCTCACGTTTACTTTCACTCCTGTCGACGGCTGAAAGGGTTGGCCCAAAATAAACCTTGGCCAGTCCGAAGTAAGCTGGGTGATCAAGAAGCCGGGGCAACTCGGTGGACTGCCAGACCTGAAAAAACCGACGGCTCTGCGAGGGGCAGTTGGGGTTTGGAACCGCGAAAGCGGTGATCGCATCAAGGGCTGCGACGGTACATGCATCCGGGTTGTCTTGCTCCCTCGCAGGAGCGGGCAGCTGGAGCATAACCAAAGTCGCAGCCTTTTAATTTTTCTACCACGAATTCCGCGGAAGCCCGCCCCGAAATCTAGCGGTTCTTTTCTGAACTCTCCTGACAGGAAATGCAGTAGCGAGTCCAGGGCAGGGCTTCGAGTCTTTTCGCGCCGATCTCTTCTTCGCAGACCATGCATTGCCCAAAGGTTCCGTCCGCGATCCGGGCCAAGGCTGCGTCGATGCCGCCGAGCAGGCCGCGTGCATGCGTGGTTTGCGTGAACAGGAGTTCCTTGTCGAGCGAACTATTGGCGCGGTCCCCTTCGTCGGGGCCGTAAGAGTGTTGCATGGCACGGCCCTCTTCTTGCGTCTGGGCAATGCTCTTCAGGAGCTCCTGCCGCCGTTCCAGCAGTTGTTTCTTGAACTTCTCAATACGTTTCTTTTCCATTCCGACTTCCCCCGCAGTATTGTGGCGGTCCGTGCGTTCTATCGTACCTGAATGCGGCGCATTCGAAGGCAAAACGAAACGTCCCAGACTCAAAGAGTCTTGGGACGCTCGCCTGAACAGCCCTCCCCCAAGTGCTGCTCGATTGCAAATCTACTTTTGGCGGTTTCCCTGGGGAATGGCACCAACGGGCCATGCCTGTGGATTTTGGCGAAAAGTGCGCACAAAATCCTGAACCTGAACGAGTTTTGATGAACCTGCACCGCTAAGGATTCACACAATGTTCACGGCACAATTGATCATCCAGGCGGGCGGGATTGATTCGTGTCAACAGCGCCGATCACTTGTTGACGGACCTGTGCACGAGCATGAAATAACCAGCGCCGTCGGCGAACGAAGTCGGCGAACGAATCTCTGTCGCAAGTGCGTCAGGCGAAGGCCAGGGCCTGGAAGAAAATGTTGCCTGTCTTGGATTTTTGCGGAGCTGGCTTGGCGGGCTCCGAGGCAGCACCATAGAACGTGTCGCCGCCGAGCAGTGCTTCGATGGCGCGCACCAGGTCTCGCGCGGCCTGCGACTTCAGGACAAAGCCCTGGGCTCCCGCGTTTCGCACTTCGACGTCCAGTCTTTCCGACTCATGCATCGTGAAAATCAACACCTTGCAGCCGGATCGCATTTTGGCGATTTCCGCAGCGGCCTCCAGGCCACTCATGCCGGGCATCGTGACATCGAGCACGGCGATGTCCGGTTTCAGCGATTTCACCATCTCGACCGCTTCTGTTCCGTTGCGGGCCTCTCCGCAAACTTCCCAAACTCGCCGCGCCCTGCCCAGCAGTGTGCGAATACCTTCCAAGACGATTTCGTGATCGTCGGCAATCAAGATTCGGATAGCCATTGCCTGTCTCCCTGCATTCATGAATCGACGAAGCGCAACTCTCGCCCTGCTACGCAGTTCGTGTAA
>DASRDJ010000335.1:0-7856 GCA_035652655.1 Terriglobales bacterium | reverse complement strand
ACTCATTCCAATACGAACCATCTCATGCTCCTTGACATGAAAGCCCAGAAATGGACAGAGCTGACTCAGACGAGGGCGCCCCACCCAGTATGGTCGCATGATGGAAAATATATTTACTTCGACTCCGCGACCGATGGTGAGCCGGCGATCTATCGCGTGCAAATCAAAGACCAAAAGCTGGAACGTGTGGCCAGCTTGAAAGACGTGAAACGGCCACCGTCGGGAGGAAGTCTTAGCTCTTGGACGGGCTTAGCTCCCGATGATTCTCCGCTGGCGCTGCGAGACATCAGCACTTTTGAAATCTATGCACTCGACTGGCGGTTACCATAGGCGGGGGAACCCTCGATAAGAGCGAAGTCTCTCTTGGGCTGGAAACTGGCGAAGATCTGGCTCTGGCGGGCACTGCCCTGATTCCCTCAGGTGGTAGGTTCCCTCTCACGTTGTGCCCCGCCGAAGTCCTCTTGTAGGAAGTTTTGACCACATAGGTACTAGCAACGCCGCCTTATGTTGAGCAAACTGATCAATCCCCGGATTGGCAACTCGGAAACTGGCTCGTAGTTGACCTTAAATCTAAATCACACTCGTTGATCCCAGACGACCTCTCCTATGTCTCGGAGAACCGCACGTGAGAAACAGACCCGCAACCGTGCCTTCCACGTGTTGGCTCGAATGCGCCGCACCGGGCGGACCCTAACTGCCGCAGCGCGTGAAGAGCACATCGATCCGCGCACGGTAAGGAAGCACATCGGCGCCTTTTGTTCGCCAAAATCGGTGTCAGTGAGTGCTATGACGATTTTTCGCCAACTGTGCGGCGAACCTCTCTACAATCAGAGCCCTACAAAATCGGAGGCCTATTGGGCGCAACCAGGCTATGGGCTGTCATCTGCATCCTCATACTGCTGAGTGGTACTGCCCTTTCGCAAGAAGCCGCGCAGCCGAAAGATACCCTCTACTCCATGGCTTTAGTGGCCGGCGTGGCCGAGATGCAGAAGCAGTGGGGTTACATTGATGACGGTGATCACGGCAGCAGGATACGTACTGACTACCACCACTTGATCGTAAGAAAAAACCCGGAGATCACGGATGACCTGCCGTCGGAATCCGATGAGTTCCACTTCGACTATCTGGACGACGCCTCATTGCTTGGAAGATACAACAAAGTGAAAAAGGGATTCTCGATCCTAGAGGTTCATCCGATTCACGATAGAGGCCCGACGTTGAAAATCCACATCTCTCAGAGTTGGATTGAGAGTCATGACGGGCATCTGTCGATTGGAATTTCCGACTGGGCCAACGTTGAAATTCGCTTCGACTGCCAGCAGCAGGCCTACGTGATCTCAGACATAAAACTCGGTGGCATCTGAGATCTAAGTACACACCGGGTGACCACAAATGTTGCTAACAGGCGTTCTCACCACTTTGCGCCTTTTGTTCGCCAAAACCGGAGTCAATTGGTGAAATGGAGATTTTGCAACAGACTGAGGCTAAGATACTGGGTCAGCGAGACCGAGTTTCAATTCAACGTGCTGCGATGGTTTCGTTCAGTTACGAGCAACCCAGAAGGGATAAGGCTGTCTGTTCGTCTATGACTCGGTTGCACGGAAACAAGAAGAACGTCAAGCTGTCAAAATCCAGGTGGTTCTCCTATCCCTTTCTTCTATCCGAAAAAAGCACCGATACGCGCCGATCCGGATAAGTCAAAACCAAACTTCCTGCAGGAACCCCTTGCTCGCCGCCGTGCGGTTTCTCATCCTTGTGGTAAGGCGCTACTCCACATCGCGACTGCAGCTCATACGCGGTGAAGAACCCATTCTTGTCCCTCAGGGTCGAGGCAGGCTTCGCGGCAACAGGGCCGCACCCCAACATGCCCAGAGCTGTTTTTGGATCTATCACGTGCGTCACAGGCCAGTTCTCGAACACTAATCCGTCATACTCCGGAGTCGGACTACCCTTCCGCCGATCCAATAAAACCACTGAGACTCCTGCTTTTGGATAGATCAACCTTAGGTTCACCTGACCAGAAGGAGACTCCTGCCTGTGCCGCGGTGCGGGCCCACAGCTAGCCTCGAACTCCTTCGACGTGAAGTGGCCGTCATGGTTTAACACACTGGCCTCAGGCTGGGGCAACACCGCGTGATCCTCGTTATTAAGCGCTATGGTCTTGGGCTCATGCTTTCCGGCAAGCCCGCCGATGATTAGTGTCGTACCCACACCAGCAAGCACCATCACGAGTAATGTTCTCATTCTCATTCGTTTGGTCCATCATAATGGCCCGACGGGAAGTTTAGCCGAGTCAATTGCAGTTATCAGGCGTTTGCGCAAGCTTGCGCTGTCTCTTCGCCCCTCGCTCGCTCCACGCACGGGTGGTCCCGGCCTAACTTCAAAGCCGGTTCTGTGGTGCATGGTCGGGGGTGTAGGAATTTTCCCGTCGCGTATAGCTATCCCCCTAGTCAGTTTGACCCGTTTTTCCACCGCCTTGTACTATCAAAGATTGCCTTTCAACCCAGCGGCTTGACCGTTTCCGGGCCACTGGACCTATGCCTACGGACAATATGCCTCACGAATTGCCCAAAGCGTACGAACCGGGCGCGATTGAGTCGCGCTGGGCCGAGTACTGGAAGCACGAGAAGCTGTTCCATGCTTCTACGCCGCCCGACGGTCATGCGCGGAACATGTTCAGCCTGCTACTGCCTCCGCCCAATGTGACCGGGCGCCTGCACATGGGGCACATGCTCAATCAGACGGAAATGGACATCATTGTCCGGTGGCATCGCATGCGCGGCGATCTCACGCTTTGGCTGCCCGGGACCGACCACGCCGGCATCGCGACCCAGATGATGGTGGAGCGGCAGCTGCGCACCGAGGGCAAGTCGCGCCGCGACCTGGGCCGCGAGGCATTCATCGAGCGGGTGTGGTGCTGGCGGAAGCAGTATGGCGGAGCGATTCTCGACCAGATGAAGCGCCTTGGCGCATCCGTCGACTGGGAGCGCGAATACTTCACGATGGATGAGAACCTGTCGCGCGCGGTGCGCGAGGTGTTCGTGCGCCTGCATGAGCAGGGGCTGATCTATCGCGGCAAGTACATTGTGAACTGGTGTCCGGACTGCGGTACAGCGATCTCGGACCTCGAGGTCAAGCATGAGGAGGTCGCTGGGAAGCTCTACGAAATCCGGTATCCGGTAGTGGGCTCGAAAGAATTCATCACCGTGGTCACCACCCGGCCCGAGACCATGCTGGGCGATACCGCCATCGCGGTGAATGCGAAGGACGAGCGCTATACGCATCTGCACGGCAAGATGGTGATGCTGCCGCTCATGAATCGGGAGATCCCGATCATCCTCGACGAGCTCGCGAATCCCGAGTTCGGCACTGGTGCCGTGAAAGTCACGCCGGCGCACGACCCCAACGACTTCCAGGCCGGACTGCGCCACAACCTGCCGCAGATCGATGTGATGGATGAGCGCGCGCAAATGAACCAGAACGCTGGACCATATGCGGGGCTCGATCGATTCGACGCACGCAAGCGCGTGCTCGCGGATCTTGAGGCGCAGGGATTCCTGGTCGCGATCAAGGACTATACGATCTCGCTCGGCAAGTGCGACCGCTCGGGCACAGTGGTTGAGCCGCGGCTGTCGGAGCAGTGGTTCGTGAAAATCGAGCCACTGGCCAAGCGCGCGATCGAGGTGGTGGAGAAGGGCTACATCCGCTTCACACCCGAGAACTACAAGACCATCTATCTGAACTGGATGTACAACATCCACGACTGGTGCATCTCGCGCCAGCTGTGGTGGGGACATCGCATTCCGGCATGGCGCTGCGGCGATTGCGGCGAAGTGATGGTGGCGCGTGCGACGCCGACCAAGTGCACGAAGTGCGGCGGCGCCAAGCTTGAGCAGGATACCGATGTGCTCGATACCTGGTTCTCGTCGGCCCTGCTGCCGTTCACAACGCTGGGCTGGCCTGAGGCGACGCGCGATCTCGATGTGTTTTATCCAACATCGCTGCTGATCACGGGCTTCGACATCCTGTTCTTCTGGGTGGCGCGCATGATCATGATGGGCTGCTGGTTCATGATGCCGCCCGAGAAGCCCAAGAGTCCCGGAGAGAAGACCGCAAGCCACGAAGAGGCGCTGCGGAACAGCGTTCCATTCAGAGAGGTATACATCCATGCCTTGGTGCGCGATGCCGAGCGGCAGAAGATGTCGAAGACCAAGGGCAACGTGCTCGATCCGATCGAAGTGATCGAGCAATACGGCACGGACGCGACGCGCTTCACGCTCGCGGCAATGGCGGCGCCAGGAACGGATATCGCGTTCAATCCAAGCCGCACCGAGGGCTACCGCAATTTTGCCAACAAGATCTGGAACGCCGCCCGCTTCATGTTCATGAATGTGGACCGCATAGGTGAAGTTGTAGCGCGGGCATCCTCGCCCGCGGAAGCCGGTAGCCAAGGCGTCGCAGGGTTCAAGGCAGAGACCCTCGAAGACCGCTGGATTCTCTCGCGCTTCAACGGCGTCGCCGCCTATGTGAACGAAGCGCTCGAGGAATTTCGATTTCACGAAGCCGCCAACCGCATCTACGACTTCTTCTGGGGCGAGTTCTGCGACTGGTACATCGAACTGATCAAGCCGCGGCTCATGTTTGAAGAAGGTGCCGACACAGGTGCTGCCCAGGTGGCCTGCGGCAACCTCGTGGCTCTGTTTGAAGCGTCCTTGCGGCTGCTGCATCCAGTGATGCCGTTCATCACGGAAGAAATCTGGCACGCGATCTACGACGGCAAGCCACCGCTCAAGTCCATCGCGCTAGCCGCCTTTCCGGAGTCGAATCCGAAGCAGATCGACTTGCAGTCCGAGACGCAGATGGCCGTACTGCAAGACCTGATCGTGAGCGTGCGTAATTTGCGCGCCGAGATGAAAGTCGAGCCCAAGGTGAAGGCGCCAATTCAGATCTATGCGCTCGAACCAGAAATACGCTCGCTGATCGAGCAGAATCGCGGAGCGATTCTGAGTGACCGGCAGGCGAATGTGGAATCAATTACGTTCGTGGAGGCGTCGCTCGCTAAGCTGGCCGGCGCACGCCACACCGCACGGTTCGATGTGCACCTGATGTACGAGCAGAAGATCGACGTCGCGGCCGAGTGCGTGCGTTTAAAAAAAGACTTAGAAAAACTCGAGAGGGATGTCGCGAATGCGGAGCGCCAGTTAGGCAACCAGAGCTTCCTAGCGAAAGCGCCTGCCAGCGTGGTCGAAGGTCTTCGCAGACAGAAGCGTGAGAACCAAGGCCTGATCGAGAAAACGAAGAGCAAGATGCGTGAGTTGGGCTGCAATTAGAACCTCGATTCACGTCCGGATCGACACGGTTGGACAAACCCAGCTGCAGCTCTGAGAGCTGACAGCTGAAAACTAAGAGCTGACTTTGGACTGGAACAGCCGCCGCATCTCGGCCATTCTTGAGAACGCACTGCTCGAAGACCGCGCCACGCGTGACGCGACCAGCTACGCTTGTGTCGAGCCCAGCCAGCGAGCCACAGCGACCGTCATCGCGAAGCAGGATTGCATTCTGGCGGGCGTGGGCGCCATTCCTGCGATTCTCGATGTTTTTGCGGCGCTCGATGGCGCCGTCATTTCGCATTACGAAGTCATCAGCCACCCGGAAATCTTTGATGGCGTGCGCCTGCACTCAGGCCAATCAATTGCCGTCATCCGGCACAACGCGCGCGTGATCCTTTCCTGCGAGCGTGTGATCCTCAATTTCCTACAACGTTTGAGCGGCGTCGCCACCCTGACGCGGCAATTTGTGGAAGCGGTCAGTGGCACCAAGGCTCGCATTCTCGACACGCGCAAGACGGTGCCCGGCCTGCGGCTCATCGACAAGTATGGCGTGCGCTGCGGCGGCGGACAGAATCACCGGCTCGATCTTTCTGATGGCGTGCTGATCAAGAACAATCACATCACACTGGCTGGCGGGATCGTGCCGGCGCTCGAGCGCGCCCATCACAATCGCCGAGGTTCGCAGCCGATCGAGATCGAAGTGCGCACGCTCGCGGAAATGGAACAGGCGCTGGCCCACGGAGCCGAAGCGCTGCTGCTCGACGGCATGTCGGTGGAAGACGTGCGCACGGCTGTGGTGTATTGTTCGAAACGTGAGAAGAGAATCCCCGTGGAGTGTGCGGGCGGCATCAAATTGGAGAACGTCCGCGCTTACGCCGAGACGGGCGTCGACTTCATCTCGGTGGGCGCGCTGACGCACTTCGCCACCGCGGTGGATATGAATGTGAGGATGGTTCCGGCCTAGCCAGTCGCCAATCTCGGGCAACAACATCGAAGTCGGGCTGCTATCCGCTGGCGATTGAAATCGAACCTCGTTTCCTTAAAGCTTAGTTCGGCGCCAGGATGACTCAGGATCGCATTCTGGAGTGCCGGATGAACCTAACCCTCATTCGAACTCCAAAAGCCGCTTGTAGGCCCTCCAATGGCCAGCAACGGGCATCCTGCGGCGTGTCGCTGGGCCTGTTTTCGGGTCTCAGGGCCAACTCGACGGACAAGTTTAACAATATCATTTAGCTAATATAGAGAAACTGAAGAACTTAGGTGAAATTCGTCCCTTCCAGGCCTTCCCGCCCATTCAGCGGGGTCCAAATGGGATCAGTCCAGCGATGTCCGTGGCCTTAACCTGCCCGCGGAACCCGATAGTCCGACGAATTTTCTGCGTAAAAGACGAACTGGTTTTGCCGACGCCTAGAGACTGGCGACCTGCGACTAGCTATAATCCCGGCCATCACCAAACGAACTCCAATTCGGTCCCGGCGGCCGGCGTCGGGGAAGACTGCGCAAAAGACCGACGTGCGCTTGGGCCGCATTGTGCGCGTGCTCATGGACCACGCCATGGTGATGGTCAGCGGCACGAAGATTGGAGAAGAGATCGGCACGGGGCGGTCCGAAGTGTGGCGGCTCATCCAGCAACTGCGTTCCCTGGGTGTGGAGGTCGAGGGTCATCCCGCAACCGGCTACCGGCTGCGCTCGGTGCCGGACCTGCTTCTGGCGGACGTGATCGCGCCGTTGGTGAAGGGAACACTGTTTTCGCAAATCAATCACTACTACAAGATCGGCTCGACCAACGAGGCTGCGATGGAAGCGGCCGCGGCGGGCGCGCTGGAAGGCAGCGTGTTCCTCGCCGAAGAACAGGCGGCGGGCAAGGGGCGCGGCGGAAATCAATGGCATTCGGCGCGCTCGGCAGGAATTTACTGCTCGTTGATCCTCAGGCCGAACCTGCCGCCGTCAGACGCGCTCGTGCTTTCACTCGCCGCCGGGCTGGCGGTACACTCGGCGATTCGTTCCATCGATTCGGGCCTGAATCCTGACCTGAAGTGGCCGAACGATGTTCTCATCGACGGCAAGAAGTTCTGCGGCATTCTCACGGAGATGAACGCCGAGGCCACGCGCGTGCGACACGTCGTCATTGGCGTCGGCATCAACGTGAACCAGCAGAAGTTTCCGGACGATGTGCGCGAAATTGCGACCTCGCTTCTACTGGCGACAGGCTCGGAGTGGTCGCGGGTGGAACTCACAGCGGCTTTGCTAAAATCGCTCGACCGCGAGTATCGCGATTTGCTGAACACGGCGGGCGCGCACGAGTCGATCTTGCGCCGGTTCAGCGAGGCCTCGTCGTTTGTGCGCGGACGCAAAGTGCGCATTGAGGAGAACGGCGGCTTCGAAGGTGTGACCGAGGGCCTGGATGCACGTGGATTCCTGCAGGTGCGTACCGCGCAAGGGGTTCGAACGGTCTTAAGCGGAATTGTGCGCGCACTGTAACTTCTGATTTTATGCTGCTTGTCGTAGATGTAGGCAACACCAATA
>DASRDJ010000334.1:0-16097 GCA_035652655.1 Terriglobales bacterium | reverse complement strand
GGTCCTGAAGAACTGCGGGCCTCGCGGATATCCGGGCATGGCAGAAGTAGGCAACATGCCGCTGCCTCCCAAGGTATTACGCAAAGGCATCACCGACATGGTGCGCATTTCGGACGCGCGGATGAGCGGCACGGCGTACGGGACGGTCGTGTTGCATGCCTGCCCTGAAGCCGCGCTGGGTGGCCCGCTCGCCTTCGTTCAATCCGGAGACATGATCACACTGGATGTGCCCAAGCGAAGTCTGAGATTCGAGGTCGATGAGACTACGCTTGCGGCGCGTCGTGCGAAATGGACCCCGCCTGCACTTCCGAAGCGAGGCTGGGAGAAGCTCTATGTCGAACATGTCCTGCAGGCGCATGAGGGAGCAGATCTCGATTTTCTCGTGGGCCGCAGCGGCACCCAGGTGACGCGGGATTCCCATTGAGCACAGGGGCGACGGGAAGAACATGGATAGCGGCTGGAACCGCCGGCGAGTAATAAAGCAATTGATTGCGGTCGCTGGGACGCTGGCCGTCCCAGCTAAGCGTGTGTTCGCGAATTCGATCCTCGGGAGCGCTTGCCCAGAGTGCGAGATCCAGATTTCCTCCGTTAGTGCGAATACAGTTCGGCTCAGCATACTTCCCATCCAAGACGGCGTGGCCGGCGCAATCTCGATGGACGGTTCGCTTGTGCAGTCGTCGTGGGGAGCACCGCTCGCAACGCTCCGCGGCGACTGGCAGGCGCAGCCTGTGAATGCGGGCGATCTCACTGTGCACGCTGCTCCCGACCCGCTTACATTTACGATCACAACTAAGAAGATTGAAACAATCCAGCAACTCGTCGTTGACCGCGAGAGTGGAGTCGTTCATTTTCAGACCGGTCACTCACCGATATTGGGCTTGGGAGAGGGCGGGCCACAGTTCGATCGCCGCGGCTCCGTCGACAAAATGATCAGCGGGCAAGGTGGATATCGACTGGAGACCCACGGCGGCCGCGTTCCGATTCCATGGATCATTGGAACAGAAGGTTGGGCGTTGTATTTCCACCAGCCCTTCGGGACATTCGATTTCAACGGAGCACAGAGCAGGTTCGAACCTGCGGCTCGGGGCGGCCCCATTCCCCTGGATATCTTCCTTGCTGCGTCTCCTGATCCAGCGACCATCATGGCCGAATGTGCGCGGTTGACTGGACACGCAGAAATGCCTCCTCTGTGGAGCTTCGGTTATCAACAGTCGCATCGCACTCTCGCCAGCTGCGAAGAGGTGCTGCAGGAAGCCGACACTTTCCGACAAAAAAAACTGCCTTGCGACGCCTTGATTTATCTGGGAACAGGCTTCTGTCCGTCTGGATGGAATACAGAGAATGGATCGTTTGCGTGGAATGCTCGTGTGTTTCCTGACCCGAAGGAAGTCCTCGATCAACTGCATGCGAAGAATTTTCATGCGGTTCTCCACGCAGTAATTCTGTCGGACAGACTCCACGGAACGGTTCGGGATCAGTGTGACCTCTCACAGTTCGACGAGACGCAGACCCGTTGCTACTGGGATGCGCACCGCAAAGATTTCGCTATGGGTGTGGACGGGTGGTGGCCGGATGAAGGCGATCCGCTCGATATCGCATCGCGTCTGGTGCGCAACCGCATGTACTGGGAGGGGCCGCAGCTGGACCGGCCGAATGAGCGTCCTTATGCCCTGCATCGCAATGGATACGCGGGCATGCAACGCTATGGATCGTTTCTTTGGTCGGGCGACGTCTACTCGAAGTGGGAGACGCTCAAGACGCAGATTCCGATCGCGATCAACACCGGTCTGTCTGGAATTCCGTACTGGGGGACAGACATTGGCGGATTCGTGCCCACTCCGGAATTCACAGCGGAGTTGTACGTGCGCTGGTTTCAGTTCGGCGCTTTTTGCACTTTGTTCCGCTCTCACGGGCGCACCTGGAAACTTCGACTTCCCTGGGGCTGGAACACGGGGGATCCCGGGCCGGTGGAGATCAAGAATTACGACGGTGCTGCCATTCCCGATAGCAGTCAACTGCACAATCCCGATGTCGAGCGCATATGCAGAAAATATCTGGAGCTCCGTTACCGGATGCTGCCCTACCTTTACAGCGCGGTGCGCGAGTGTGCTGTCACGGGCATGCCCATCATGCGCGGATTATGGTTGCATTTCCCCGATGATTCCCGGGCGGTGTCGCGGGATGACGAATATATGTGGGGCGGAAATCTGCTAGTCGCACCGGTAGTTGAGAAAGCAGCCGCACTCCGACGTGTCTATCTGCCGCACGACGCCTGGTATGACTTTTGGAGTGGCGAGCGCATTGAGGGGAGCCGGGAATTTAGCCGTCCGGTCAATTTAGAAACGTTGCCGCTCTATGTGCGAGCCGGATCGATTCTTCCGCTCGGTCCAGTAAGGCAACACGTGGCTGAAAAATCGGACCAGCCCTTGTCTATCACTGTGTATCCGGGTAGAGATGCGTCGTTTCTGTTGTACGAAGATGACGGCACTTCTTTCAACTACCGCAAGGGTGACTGGATGGGGATCCAAATGGACTGGAACGAGTCAGGACGCACACTGTCTTTGCGCTTGGCTGAGGGATCGCGCATGTTGCCTCCTCTTCGCAGAGACATCGAGATCAGAGTAGTCACGGGCGGCGCCGGCCGCAAACTCACTTTCGACGGCCAGCCGATCAAAGTGGGTTTCTAAGGAATACGAACCTTTGAAGCGGAGGTTGTGGACTGTCATGCAGACTCGACAACTGGGAAATAGCGATCTTCATCTCACGCCGATCGGAATCGGAGCTTGGGCGATCGGGGGCGGAGGGTGGCAAGGCAGCATGGGTCCGCACGACGAGGCGGGTTCGATCCCGGCAATCCATGCGGCGCTGGATCATGGGATCAACTGGATTGACACTGCCGCCCTGTATGGACTTGGCCACTCAGAAGAAGTGGTTGCACGCGCTCTCCAAGGCCGAGCGCCGCGCCCGTACGTCTTCACGAAATGTGAGCGTGTCTGGGATTCCAGCGGCAAAATCGGCGCGTGTATGAAAGCAGATTCGATTCGCCGGGAATGTGAAGGCAGTCTTCATCGCCTGAAGACAGACGTCATTGATCTCTACCAGATTCACTGGCCAGAGCCCGACGAAGATATAGAGGAAGGCTGGTCGACCCTCGTGCGCCTGCAGGAAGAGGGTAAGGTGCGTTACATCGGAGTTTCCAATTTCAGCGTGGCGCAGATGAAACGGGCACAGGCGATCGCATCCATCACATCTCTTCAGCCACCGTATTCAATCGTGACTCGTGAGATTGAAGCTGAGATCCTGCCGTTCGCGCGTGAAAACAATATCGGCGTTATTGTCTATTCCCCGATGTCGGCTGGATTGCTGACAGGCGCCATGACACGGGAACGGGCCGCGAGCCTCACTTCGGAAGACTGGCGCCGCAACCTTCCGAATTTTCAAGAGCCACTGCTCTCGCGCAATCTCCAATTGGTGGAGCACTTGCGCGAGATCGGAAAGCGGCATGGGCGCACTCCTGGTGAGGTCGCCATTGCCTGGACGCTCAACCATCCCGCCGTCACTGGTGCCATCGTCGGCGTACGGAGTCCGGGGCAGGTGTCCGGCATTATCGGGGCGCTGGAGTTCCGTCTTAGTGCGAAAGAGATGACTGAAATTGAAACTGTTTTGCAGGGCCGCCTGGCTAGCACCCTTATTCACTAGAATTTTAAGAGTGGCGAGTTTCGACTCTGGTAGACGACTCAGATCCCATTTGCGAGATGGTAGTACATCTCGTTCCATCTCAACTCCTTGGTGAAATTCGAAGTTTCGGTCTTTTGGTCAATCACTAAACACTCCATGCCCGCCATGTCGGCGAAATTCTCCCAATGCTCCCGGGTTAACGAACGACTCAGCGCCGTATGATGCGCGCCCCCAGCTAAAATCCATGCGGTCGCAGCGATTTTCAGATTGGGCTCAGGTCTCCAGATCGCCCGCGCGACGGGTAGTTTGGGAAGAGGATGCTCGGGCTCGATCAGGGTTACTTCGTTAACGATCAACCGGAAGCGGTTGCCCATATCGACTACCGACGCGTTCACTGCCTTGCCGCTAGCAGCCGTGAAAACCAACCGCACTGGGTCGGCCTTGCCGCCGATGGAAAGAGGATGAATTTCAGCGGTCGGTTTTTCGGTGGTAATCGATGGGCACACCTCAAGCATGTGAGCACCCAAAACCTGTCCGCCATTGGAAAGATGATAGGTGTAGTCTTCCATGAAAGAAGCGCCGCCTTTTAAACCTCGGCTCATCACCTTCGCGGCGCGTACCAAGGCGGCTGTTTTCCAGTCACCTTCCGCACCAAACCCATAACCGTCGGCCATAAGGCGCTGCACTGCGATACCCGGTAACTGCGTCAAGCCATGTAAGTCTTCGAATGTATCGGTGAAGGCACGCGAACCGGTCTCATCCAGGAATCGGCGTAAGCCCAACTCAATGCGTGCCGCGTCACGCATGGACTCACGCTTGCATCCTCCCTCACGAAGGGGTGGCGCAACCTGGTAGACCTCGTCGTACTCATCGGTAAGCCGCTTGATTTCCGGATCTGTTACTTGTTGGACAGTCTTCACTAAATCGCCCACGCCGTAGCCATTCACCGTATAACGCAGCTTGAGTCCCGCGTCGACTTTGTCGCCGTCGGTGACCGCAACGTTGCGCATGTTGTCGCCTAGGCGCGCGACCCTTAGGTTGTTTGCATCTTGCCAGGCGCACGCTGCGCGCAACCACGCGCCCATCTCGGAGTGAACCGCCGAATCCTGCCAGAATCCAACGATGACCTTCCGCCTGAGCCGCATGCGGGATCCAATGAACCCGAACTCGCGGTCGCCGTGGGCCGACTGGTTCAGATTCATGAAGTCCATGTCGATCGTGGACCAGGGCAATTCCTGGTTGAATTGCGTATGAAGATGCAATATTGGTTTGCTGAGTGATCGAAGGCCGGCGATCCACATACGAGCTGGCGAAAAGGTATGCATCCAAGTAATTATGCCAACGCAGTTTCTGGCCCGGTTGGCCTCGAGGCATAGGTCGAGAATCGATTCAGCACTGGTCAGTACCGGCTTCGCGACAATCTTTACCGGCATATCGGGGGAGACCGCCAGCCCGCGCGCGATGGTCGTGGCGTGCTCCTCCACCTTCTTGAGAGTTTCCGGCCCGTAGAGATGCTGACTTCCGGTGACAAACCACGCTTCGAGATTGCCCAGATCGATCATGTGGACCTCTAACAGCTTTGAGTTGGGCCGGTTTGGCTAGCTTTGCCTCGATCCTGAGCTGCACTCGCGGATCAAAGAAGGTAAACGTTTCCTGCGATTGTAATCTAGCCTGCCCCAGCCGCACTGTAAAGAGCGGCGTTTGAGCGAAGCTTAAAGTGCCGAAAATCTCAAAGATGCTCCTTGCCCGTCGAGGCTTTTCACGTTCGTGATAACAAGGCAAGCGGCAAGGACAAGGGAGCCTCTGCGGAGGACGAAAGACATTCGAGGAGATTGACAACATGGGCCTCGGGCGAGTAAACCAGACTGGAGAAAACGTTTCCCTAGCCAGGAGCATGCCCCATGGCGCTTTCCGTGAGCCGCCGCACTTTCCTCAAAGCTGCCGGCGCGACTACCGCCTCCACGTACGCTGCCAGATCCATACCCATGTGGGCGTCTTCACCGGGCAAAGGGACCGTGGTTGTCACGCCACCGCTGAGCACGTTCCCGTACTCCGCCGTCCAGCTTCAAGACGGCCCCATGAAGCGCCAATTCCTGGAGAATCACGAACGCTTTCTGAATCTCGACGATGATCGCCTGCTAAAGGTCTATCGCCAAGTCGCGGGACTACCCGCTCCAGGCGAAGATATGGGCGGTTGGTACGACCTTGCCGGCTTTAGCCTCGAGCGGGGAGACTTCCACGGATTCATCGCCGGACATACATTTGGGCAATATGTGTCCGGCCTTGCCCGAGCTTATGCCGTCACTGGTTCGGAACCAACTCGCGCCAAGATCAATCGTCTGGTGAAGGGTTACGCGGAGACGCTGGATCCCAAGGCAAAGTTCTTCGCGGGTTACCGTCTTCCTGCCTATACGTACGACAAGCTTTCCTGCGGTTTGATCGACGCGCACGAGTACGCGCAAGATCCGATGGCGATGGAGGTCCACGGAAAACTTACCCGTGCGGTGGTGGCATACCTCCCGGAAAAAGCGCTTTCCCGAGCCGAACAGCGCTCTCGCCCTCACAGAGATACGTCCTTCACGTGGGACGAGACCTACACACTGCCGGAAAATCTCTTTCTCGCTTATCAACGTAGCGGACAGCCGTTTTATCGCGACATGGCCAAGCAGTTTCTCGAAGACGACACGTACTTTGGTCCCCTTTCGGAGGGCAACAATGTGATGCCTTTCGAACACGCCTACAGTCACGTGAATGCATTCAGTTCTGCCATGCAGGCCTACATCACACTAGGCAGCAAGAAACACCTGCAGGCCGCGAAGAACGGCTTCGAAATGTTGGTGAACACCCAAAGCTTCGCGACCGGCGGCTGGGGTCCAGACGAGGCCTTTGGTGAACCCGGAACAGGTCAGTTGGGCAATAGCCTGGCCCATTCGCATGCGAGCTTTGAGACGCCATGTGGCGCCTATGGCCATTTCAAAATCACGCGCTACCTGTTACGCGTAACCAAAGACTCTCGCTATGGCGACAGCATGGAGCGTGTGCTTTACAACACCATCTTAGGTGCGTGGCCGATTCAGGCCGACGGCACTTCCTTTTACTATTCGGATTACGCCAACACTGGCAAGAAGGTCTGGTACAAGGACAAGTGGCCCTGCTGCTCGGGGACGTTCCCGCAGCTCGCCGCCGACTACCACATCAGCACCTATTTGCAGTCGGCGGATGGCGTCTACGTAAACCTCTTCACACCTTCCACCTTAAAGTGGGAGGACAATGCCGGACGCTACGGTCTAAAACAGGAAACCCAATATCCGTTCGACAACAAGGTCCAAATCCAGGTCTCAGGTTCACAGCCCAAGGAATACGCAATCTATGTTCGTATTCCCGCGTGGGCTACCGGCAATCCGGTTCTATCGGTGAATGGAAACCGAATCTCCGAGCCTGTGCAGACCGGGACCTTTGCAGCGATTCGGCGCACCTGGAAAGATGGTGATCGTATTGAACTCGAACTACCGATGCCGCTGCGGCTCGAGCCGGTCGACGCCAATCACCCGAGGATGGTGGCTTTACTGCAAGGTCCGCTTGTCTTATTCGCGGTGGCCGATGCCCAACCAACCTTCGACAAGAACGGTTTGCTGCAAGCCAAGCCCACGAACAACAAGGCTGGCGACTGGACCGCTAGCGCAGTGGATGGAAGCAGTGTGGCCATGCGTCCATTCATGAGCATCGACAAGGAGAGCTACAGTACTTACGTCTTGCTGAAATCTTAAGAGCAGCCCTTCTAGGATCAACGCTGCGGGAAGGTTATGCGGGTGTGCACTTGGCTCACGGCTGAGACTCGGTCGCTGGCGCCGGTTCAGTATCTCCTTCAACAAGCTTGAAGCGAGAATGTTCCCTATCTTCCTTGGTTGCTTCCTGGCGAAGTACTGCCAACCGCTTCAACAGGCTCGGGATGTCACTGTTGTTACCAGTCTTCCGGAGGGCCTGGACCAATCGGTATAGCGACGTTCGGTCCTTAGGATCGATTGCGATGGCCTTTCTGCACTGATCCACTGCTTCCGTATACTGGCCGCCCTGCAGGTAGAGTTTTGCTAGCACTGCGTGCGCCGGGCCCAGTCCGGGTCTGAGCGCGACGGCCCTCTTGGCCGATCGCATCGCCCGTTTAAAGTCCGAAGTGCCGGGTTCCGACCCTTTTTGCGCGAGCACGTCCGCTTCCAGGTAAAGCAGGATCGGATCATTCGGTTTTTTCTCCAATTTCGTCTGAACCGTCGTGAGTGCCCGGTCCAGATCATTGGCGTCCGCGGCCGCCAACCCTTGCGCCGCCACGCTGAGAGACTGGCTGGGATCCAACTCGTAGGCCTTCTCAAAATCAGCTTGTGCGTCATCGTACTTGCCGAGTTGGATATAAAGGACACCCCGGGCAAAATAGAGTTGCGCCGACCGCGGCTGCAACCCGATCCCATCGTTCACTACATTGATCCCGACCTGAAACGACTGGTGTGCCGCCGAGACCGCAGCAAAATCCAGGTAGAGATTGACATTCGTTGGATCGAGGAGAATCGCCTGCTGCAGCGCGCTCACCGCGCGATCCGTATCTCCGGCGTCCTCATAGGCTGCCGAAGCCAGTTCTAAAGTGCCGGGATCGGGCTGATGCTCTAGCAGCGGCGTAAGCGTCACGATTGCGTCCTGCGGTTCGTGAGTCATCACCTGAAGGGACGCGAGTAGCTGGCGCTCGTGATCATCGCTGGGATTCATCGCTAGCGTGCGCTCAAAGACGCTTCTGGCTTTCTCAAGTTGTTGGAGCCTTACCAGGCAAGTGGCATAAGCATGCAAAGCGTCGGCTTTTTCGTCGAACAGAGCTCCGGCCTTTTCAAAATGAGGCGCGGCAGCCTTACAGTTTCCCTGCTGATAGAGGAGCACCGCCAGCATTCCATGACTCGTTGCATCCGCCGGATGCAAGCGCAAGAGATGTTGCAACAGAGGTACCGCCGCGGCGTGGCCGGCGTCGAACTCGATTTGCGCCGCACCTTGGAGCGCTGGAATGTAGTCTGGAGCAATCTTTAGGGCACTGTGGAATGACGCAAGCGCTTCTTTCTTCTGCCCTAGTCCCGAATAGGCTACTCCCTGCATCGTCCACAGTTGCGCGTTGCCGGGGGACTCTCGCAACGGCGGGCCAACGAGTACGAGAGCCTTTTCAAACTCCTGGTTCCGTAGGGCTGTAGCGATCGCATCAATTCGTTCGCGGCTCGTTTGCGCGAGGGCCGAAGAAAAAAAGAAGAACGGAATAAGAAGGGCGCAGTACCTTCGGATGCAACGGGTTTCAATCATGGAATGGCCGCTTCTTTAACCATCACCCAGGGAGCGATTCGAGCGCAGCGCTGACATGGTAATCGAAGTTAGGAGTGAACCTCGTACGGGCGCAAATTCACTCCGACCGAAAAAAGCCGGACGCTTCGGGCGAAGCGCCGGCTTTCGTGGGGTTGTGTTGTGGGTTGTGGTTGTGGGGTTGGCTAGAAAGAAATCTTGCCTCCGACCTGCCACCATCTGGGCAAATGTGCCCTTGTGGCCTTGCCAAAGTTCCCGTCCGGCAGGTTCACGTTGACGTTGGCCAGATTGGCTCGATTAAATATGTTGAAGAATTCAAATCGCAATTGCAAGTTCACGCGTTCCGTGATGCGGTTATCTTTGTAGAAGTTGACATTGGTTTCCGCGAAATTTGGTCCGCGGAAGCGGTTAGATCTTTCATTGCCTTCCGAACCGAAGGTGGGCGCAGCGAATTGCCCGGGAGAGAAGATCCCGTTTAGGAACGCGCTCTTGGAGGTCCCTTGGTGATAGCTGCTAACGTCGGGATAATCAAGACCGAGACCAGCGTTCTGCGTGCTCCCGTCCGCGTTGTAGTCCCCGCTTCCGGCCGCATAACCCACCGCGGGGTTCGCCAGCGATGGACAGGGGGGAGCGCTAGTTGAGGTGTCTTGACACACCGGCTGGTAGGAATTGGAATTAGCAACTGTGATTGGATAACCGGACTGGAAAGCGCTCGTCCCGCTGATTCCCCATCCCCCCGTCAGATAACCGACTGCTCCCCTCCCATCGTTCAACCCCTTAAGCTGATAGTTGAAACTGAGGGAGAAGCGGTTCGGCACGTCGAAGTTCGAGGGCCCGTAGTATTGCCCAGGATTGAAGGGCGTGGGATACGCGAGTGCGTCATCCTGGGAACGGGATCGCGTGTAGGAAGCATCGATGAACCCGCGTGAGAAGCGCCCTTTCAGCTGAAAATAAATGCCCTGATAATTTCCGTAGCGGTCGTTGTCGGCATAGGTAACGGCACCGAAGCTGGGATTCAGTCGCGTCGGGACCTTGCTCTGGTGAATGATCAGATCGCCAGGCAAAACATTAATGTCCACTCCGTACGAGACATTTCCGACGGAGTTGCCGTTACCGACTATGTTGTAAGAGTGGGATCCCGAATACCCAACGGCAGCAGCAAAGATAGTGCTGATCCTACGCTCTACGGACAAGGACCAGATATTCGATTTCGGGGATTTCAAAAGCGGGTTGATGCCGCCAATGCCGAAACTGGCGCCGACAACTCCCCCCTGCGCATTCAGGCCTCCCTGAAACGTTGGAAAAGTAAATCCGAAGGGCGGCTTATTGTTGGTTCCCAAGACAAAGATCGGAGCTTGTGCGGTTGCCGTCCCGCCGGCGAAGAATGTCGGCATGACCAAACCGGGAGGGCTGCCCCGGAATTCTTACTGCACGTTCGCCTGGGTGAGCCAGTTGTTATAAATACCAAAGCCGCCCTTCACAACCCAGTCGCCGTTTCCAGTCGGGTCCCATGAGACACCTACCCGAGGACTGAACAAATTGTTTACTGAGTGCAGCAGTGCGTTGTGAGTAGCTTTCGCATAGCCGTTCGCTACTTGCTCTTGTTGCGTTTGCCCTGTGCCGAGATAGAAATTTCCGAATACGGTGGAAGCGCTCTTTGACCACGGATTCCCGCTGTCGTCGTAGCGAAGTCCCAAGGTCAGGGTCAGGTTCTTTCTGGCCTTCCATGTGTCCTGAACGAAGAGCCCGAAGGTGCGGGAGGCGGCATTCCAATCCCACAACTTTTGTTGACCCGTTGCTGGGTCATACATGATGCCGCCTTCGTTAGTCGGAGCGTCCTGGGCTAGCTTCAACAGGTTGTCGAATTGGAATTTTGGCTGAGACCAGGGCCCTTGAAAAGGCTCGACATCATCGCCGTACCAGCCTTCATACCCGAACTTCAAGGTGTGGGCGCCCCGCACGTGGGTGAGGACGTCACGCCAGTGGTAGTTGTGCTGAATGAAATCGCCTTGCGCGAAGCCCACGCCGAATGCCTGATTCCCGTCAACCGTATTGACGCCGTTTACCGAAATGGAGGGCACGGTATAGTCTTTCGCTCCACTGCCCAGAACACCTTCAACCCTGCTCATACCAAAGGTGGCATCATTCAGCGTTGTCGGCGAAAATGTATGCGTCCAAACGCCCTGCAAGGCGACTTGCCACGTGTTATTCAGGGCGGAAAATTGTGGCATGGGGGAGGCTACTCCGGTGGTTAGGAGAGTTCTGAAGAGGCTCCCGTAGATTCGATCCTTGTTGAATACCTTGTCGAGCCGGGCAAAGTATTGTGTCCCGTTCCGAACTTGCACACCGCCAAATGAGCCCGAGTCGATCATGGGCAGATCGCAAGGGATGTTCTCAACTGCAGCCGTTCCGCAAATAGGATTCTTGTTCGCGTCCAACCCAAAAACTCCTTGCGCCGTTCCGTTTGGCGCTACTCCGATCCCTCCCAAATTGACCGGCAGGTAGGTCGCCATCACCTGCGTTCCCACTGAGTCTGGATGGTGCTGTTGGGCCCAATCGATGAACTCCGGAGCAGTAAACGTTCTTGTTCCGCTGGCGCCCACCGATGAACGGAGGGGTTCAACCGCGAAATAGAAAAACAGTTGGTGATGCGGAATGACCGGACCACCAATTGCAAACGACATGTTGTTCGAGTGGAAGGGTTGGTATTTGCCGGAAAAGTGTTGCTGAGCAAACATTTTCTGATATGTGAAGTAATCCGCCGCCGATCCGTGAAACTGGTCCGTGCCCGATCGGGTCGTGAAAATCGTTTGCAGTCCGGCCGCGCGGCTGTACTCACTCGTGAAGGTGTTGACCTGGATGCTCGTCTCCTGGATGGCATCCGGATTCGGGGTCAGATTCAAAACCCCTTGACGAATTCCACTAGTCACGTCAAGACCATCCACAACGTACTGGTTGTTGTTCTGGCCTTGGCCGTTAGCGTTCGCGTCCACTTGCGTTTCTGTTGAGTAGTTGTCGACACCCGAACCCGGACTGCCTGATCCGCTGGTGCCTAGACCGGAGACTCCGGGTGCCAGCGTCACCAAGGTCACGAGGTTGCGGCCTGCAACCGGCAACTGGGCGACTGCGCGACTCTCCAGCGTCAGGTGCGTTCGGCTGTCTGCCGTATCGACCACAGGGGCCTCGGTGGTAACGGTCACCTGCTCAGAAATCGAGCCTACCTTCAGCGTGATTGGAACACTCAGATTTTGCTCGGTGAGTAGGTTGATCTCGACTTGCGCTTTATTGAACCCAGCCGCTTCGACCGTGATCTTGTACGCCCCTGGGGCCAGGCTCACGAAGCGATAATCTCCTGCCGCATCGGACGCCGTGGTCGACGTAACTCCGGTGGCGGGGTTTACGAGAGTGATTTTTGCATTCGCAATCGCCGCGTTGCTGGGATCCTGGATGTTTCCCTGAATGCTACCCGTGAACTGTGCAAAGACCGACCCGCAAGCCAGCAACAAAACCACGAAGACGGCGATCGAGTATGCAGAGTGAGTTTTTGCGATCATGATCATCCCCACGATGAGTCGAACGGAAGACGTTTTACGGGAAAACGTTTACTGATGGCTGACACTTATAGCTCTCTCCCAGATCAGTGTCAAGAAATTTCTAATTGGTTCCCCGTAGAAGATCGATTTCGTAAGGAGGCGACCGCTTGCTTGCGCCGGCGCTCAAAGCTTCCGGACCACGTCTTCAAATCAACGAAGACTTACTTTTTCGGCCAGCCCTTCGAAGGCACGATCCCTGCGCCTTCCCGTAGAGTAACCAGTTGATTGGATGCTATCCCTTTGAACTTTTCTCGAAGACCGTTGGGCCAGCAGATCTCAAGGTCGACCGAACTCGACGCGCCCAAACCGAAGTGGAGCCGCGGATCGTTGCTCGAGTAATAGCTCGACTGGCTCAGCACCGCCTGAGCTTGTACCTTCCCGCCGTAGCGCACAAGAACCCGGGCACCGATGGCGCTGCGATTGGACTTCACGCCTTCCAACTTCACCTTGATCCAGTTCTGTTTGGCCTTGATGTCGTTGCGCAGAAGAGACGGTGGCTCATTCAGATTCACAATCAGGATGTCGACGTCACCATCGTTGTCAAAATCTCCAAAGGCGCAACCCCGACTGCAGTGTGGCTCAGCCACGCTTTGGCCGGCTTCCTCTCCGAGTTCTTCGAACGTCCGGTTGCCCAGGTTGCGAAAGATAGCGCGCGGAGTCTTGTTGGGGTATTGCGGCAACTTGCGCTCCACCTCGGGGTACACGTTGCCGGTCACCATAAAAATGTCGGGATGCCCGTCGTTGTCGAGATCGACGATGCCTGCGCCCCAGCAGATGTAACGAGTCTCGACCGCAATGCGTGCAGAACGTGTGACGTCGTCAAAATTGCCGCTTCCGTCGTTGTGGTAGAGACCGTTTGCATCCTCGGTGAAATGCGTCTTGAAGAGGTCCAGATGGCCGTCCAGGTCGTAATCGCCCACACCAAGACCCATGCCGGCTTGTTCCATGCCGTCATCGCTGAGGGAAACTCCACGTACAACGCCTTCTTCGCGAAACGTGCCGTCGTGGTTGTTCATGAACAGCAAGCTGGGCGTGGAATCGCAGGCCACAAAAATGTCGGGCCATCCATCTTCATCAAAATCGGCCGCAACCACGGTCATGCCGTAGCTTTCGGTGGCCTTGGCGATTCCGGCTTGCTGGCTTACGTCGGTAAACGTGCCATTGCCATTGTTGCGATAGAGAGAGTGTCGCCCGGTGGGCAATCCGCGGGGCCCACACTCGACGGGGACGCCCTTCCAGTTGCAGTTGCTGTTCTCGCCCGGCACCGGTGCGTGTTCGAACGAGAATCGAACGTAGTTCGAGACAAACAAATCGAGATGGCCGTCGCGATTGTAGTCAACAAAACTGCACCCCGCACCCCAGCGCGGTTGGTCGTTCCACAAACCCGCTTCCTTCGTCACATCGGTGAAAGTGCCGTCTCCATTGTTGCGATACAGGCGGTTCTGCCCTAAGGCGGTGCAGAAAAGATCTTCGAACCCATCGTTGTTGTAATCGCCAACGCAGACGCCCGAAGCCCAGCCCACGGCCTTCAGTCCGGCCTTCTCGGTAACGTCGGTGAACGTTCCGTCTCGATTGTTTTTGTACAGACGGTTGGTGGCTTCCGGAGGATCCCCCGTCAGACGCGTTCCGGAAAGCAGGAAGATGTCCATCCATCCGTCGTTGTCGTAATCGAAGAAGGCGCACCCACAGCCGGTAGATTCCAGAATGTATTTCTTATTCTCGACACCCCCATAAATCACGGGAGCGCGCAGGCCCGACTCCGCAGCTACATCAATGAAGTGCGCGTTGAAGGGACGGCCCGAGGCGGGGGGACGTTGCAGGGACTTGGCTTTGTGCGTGGACACACCCTGCGCCAGCATCCTTGCCGCTGACGCCGAAATCACGGAGCCTAGCGAGAGCTGCACGAAGGAGCGCCGGGTGAATCGCATGAACGAAATTCTGTCCTGTTTCCGAAAATGTTCCGTTGCATGCATCCGCAGCGTCGGTCGAGTAAAGGTTTACTGAGGCGGCTGGGCTGCTGGCTCGGGAGCGTTGTCTTCGACCAGTTTATACCGGTTGCGGTCCATCTCTTGTTTGGAGCTCTCCGCGCGGAGTTGCGCGAGGCGCTGGAGTAAGTCTGGAATCTCAGCCTTTTCTCCCGCTTTGCGAAGTCCCTGAATCAGGTGGTAGACGGCCGTCTGATTCTTCGGATCACTGTTCAATGCCTTGCGGCATTGTTCGATGGCGAGTTGGTTTTGCCCTGCCTGCAGGTAAAGCTTGGCCAGCACGTCGTGAGCTGCACTAAAGCTTGGTTGGAGCGCGACCGCCTTCTTTGCCGAGCGCAGCGCAGTCTCGAAATCGACCGATCCAGGATCGGAGCCCTTCTGCGCCAATACGTCGGCCTGCAAATACCACAAGTAGGGATCGGTCGGCTTTTTCGCCAACTTTGCGCGAATGGTCGTCAAGGCGCGATCTGGATCGTTGCTCTGCACGGCTTGCAGTCCCTGCGCAACGGAGCCGAGGGAGTTCGCCGGATCCAGCAAGTTGGCCCTCTCAAAATCGGCTTCTGCCTCGTCGTAGCGTGCCATTTGAACGTAAAGAACGCCCCGTGCCACGTAAAGGCGAGCAGCCGCAGGCTGCAGTTTCAATCCGCTGTTAATCATATCGACGCCGACCTGAAACGACTGGTGGTCCATCGAGAGAGTTGCGAAGTCAAGATAGAGGTCGGTATTGCGCGGATCCACAACAATCGCCTCCCGCAAAACTCGAACTGCCTCGGGAGTATTGCCGCTTGCTTCGTAAGCCGAGGCTGCAAGCCGCAACAACTTCGCGTCGGGAGGATCTATTTTCAGCAACGGTTCGAGAGTCGCGACGGCGTCCTTGGGCTGGTCCGCCATTAATTGTGTAGACGCGAGTTGGGAGCGAGCGCGGCGGTCTTCAGGATTCAGATTCAGAGCGGCCTGCAAAACTGCTATCGCTCGATCGAACTGTTTGAGTTTCAACAGGCAAGCGGCGTGCTCCTGCAATGCCGCCGGCTGAGAACTCATGAGCGGTCCACCCTTCTCGAAGTGCTCTACCGCCGTTGCACAATCTCCTTGCCTGTAAGCTAGAACGGCGAGCATGGCGTGGCTGGTCGTATCGTCAGGCCGTAAGCGGAGGACGTGTTCGAGGAGTGGGACGGCGGCCTTGCTGCCGGCGTCGTACTCGATCTGAGCTGCAGCTTCGAGGGCGGGCAGATAATCGGGCGAGATTTTCAGCGCTGCGCGGAAAGAATTAAGGGCCTGTTTCTTGTTTCCCGAGCCCGAATAAGCAAGTCCCTGAAGCATCCACAACTGCGCACGGCCAGGTGAGTGTCGGATCTCCGGCTGCAAAATTTGCAGCGCTTTGTCGAATTCTCTGGCACGCAGTGCGGAAGTAGCCGCGCCGATCGGATCCCCGTTGGTTTGAGCGAGAAGAGTACCGAAAACAAGGGAAACCAAGGCACCCACGGTAAAGGCGCGCCTTGCCCACCGTTTCATGCCCTCA
>DASRDJ010000333.1:0-21559 GCA_035652655.1 Terriglobales bacterium | reverse complement strand
CCGCCATCGAGCATTTCCACATCCGACAGGTCCAAAACCACCAGCCGCGGTTCTCGCAGACAAGTCACTGCGTCTTTCAGGAAGTGAAGTGGTTCGCCGCGCACGATCCTTCCGGCGCATTGCAACACGGCCACATCCCCGGTTTGCTCGCTCCTTATTCGTAGTGCCATAGGTCCCTCAGTGTGGCTAGGTAAACCAGTTGGGAGGTTAACGTAGCTTGCGGAGTCACTATCTTAGACGAACGAATCGGTGGAAGGTTTGCTCTCTCGGCACTCTTTGTTAACTGCTTTCCCTGCTGAGAGTTCGCCGCTCTTTCGCAGCAACGAAACCGGTCGTAGTCTTCGCCGTTCCTTTTCCATCACCAGAGAAGCGGCCCATCCGGGTCGGCGTTGAGGTCTCTGCTAGAATTGCGAATTCCCGATGGATTTCAGCCACATCGACATCGTCAGCGTAGTTTTTAAGATGATCGCCTTTATTTTTGCGATCAGCGTGCACGAGTCAGCTCATGCATGGACGGCGAATCGCTGTGGAGATCCGACTGCACGGATGTTGGGCAGAATCTCGTTGAATCCGGTCGTGCACATCGATCCGATCGGAACCATTCTGATGCCCCTGATCGCATTGACGTCGCACCTCCCTACGATTGGGTGGGCGAAACCGACGCCGGTCGATCCCAGCAACTTTAGACACAAAGTCAAAGACGACATTCTCACTTCGGTTGCGGGACCGATCAGCAACGTCATCATCGCGATTAGTGCAATCATTATGCTCTTCGTGATATCGCGGTCCTCGGTCGAGGGGCGAGGACTGGTCACGAGCATGCCTTTCACGTATGAGAAAGGGTTTGCAGCAATGGGCGGGTCGTCAGCCCTGGTGCCCATCACATTCTTTTTTTACGAGACGGTGAGAATCAATATCATTCTGGCGGTGTTTAACTTGATTCCCGTGCCGCCGTTAGACGGAAGTCACGTCTTGCGACATTTTCTCTCGGATTCAGTGCGTCGAATTTACGACTCCGTCGGTATGTTTGCTCTTTTGGCTCTCGTATTCCTTGGCGGTGGCCTTCTCTGGCGTGTAATCTCGCCATTTATCCACAGGTTCGACGGTTTGATAGTTAAATTCTGATGCCCACTCCCACTCAACGCAAACGCGTGCTCAGCGGCATGCGCTCTACCGGCAAACTGCATCTCGGCAATTACGTCGGCGCCCTGCAGAACTGGGTGGGCATGCAGGATCACTACGAGTGCTTCTTCTTCATCGCCGACTGGCATGCGCTCACCACCGACTACGCCGACACCTCGAAGGTGAAAGAAAATTCCGTCGAGGTGCTGCTCGACTGGCTGGCCGCCGGGCTCGATCCCGCGCGCTGCACGATGTTCATCCAGTCGCACGTGCCACAGCACGCCGAATTGCACTTGCTGTTCTCGATGATCACGCCTTTGGGCTGGCTCGAGCGCGTGCCTACTTATAAAGAGCAGAGGGAGAACATCGCGGAAAAGGATCTCAGCACCTACGGATTTCTTGGCTACCCGGTGCTGCAGGCCGCCGACATCTTGATCTACCAAGGCGACTTCGTTCCAGTGGGCGAAGACCAGGTTCCACACGTCGAACTCACCCGAGAGATTGCTCGACGGTTCAACCAGTTTTATGGGAAGCCCGCACCCGTCTTCCCCGAGCCGCAGCCCCTACTCACGCCGGCCGCGAAGCTTCCCGGCACCGACGGACGCAAGATGTCGAAGTCGTATGGCAACACCGTCATGCTGACTGACCCGGAGTCGGTCGTCCGACAGAAGTTGAAGACAATGGTGACGGACCCAGCGCGTGTGCGGCGCAGCGATCCCGGCAATCCCGATGTGTGTCCCGTGGGCGACCTGCACAAGATCTTCAGCACCGAAGAGACGATGGCCAAGGTGAACGAAGGCTGCCGCTCCGCCGGGATAGGCTGCATCGAGTGCAAGGGCTGGGCCGCGGATGCACTGGTTCAGGTGCTACAGCCCATGCAGGAGCGGCGCAAAAAATACGAGGACAATCCACGCCTCGCCTGGGATATTCTTGAGGCAGGCTCGGCCGCGGCCGGCAAGGTGGCCGACGCCACCATGAAAGACGTGCGCGCTTCGATGGGCATGTCGCTCGAGTTTGAGTCTAAACGAAAGCAATAACGCCAAGGGGTGGGGACGAATCCTGGAATGAGTGAAGAAGTGAAGGCCATCTCCGGCGTTTTGTTGCCGACCGAAGGTGTACCGCCTCCCATCACCGAGAAGCCGCGTCCCAAGCCGGAAACCAACGACTTTCCTTTTGCCGTCTCCGTCGGAACGCTCTACGAAGGCCCGCTTGACCTGCTGCTCGATCTGATTCGCAAGCAGGACATCGACATCTACGACATTCCGATCGCGCGCATCACCGCGCAGTATCTGACCTACGTGGAGCGCATGCGCGAGCTGGATGTGAACGTGGCCGCCGACTTTATCTATATGGCGGCGGTGCTGATTCACATCAAGTCGAAGATGCTGCTGCCTCGCGATCCCCTCGCGCCCGCTGATGCGCAGGATGATCCGCGGAGTGAACTCGTCAACCGCCTGCTCGAGCACGAGAAGTTCAAAGCTGCTGCACAGATGCTCCTACAGAAGCAGCAGATTGAAGATGCGGTCTGGTCGAATCCGTCGCTGAAAGAGTTCAAAGACGCCGAGGGCACCGAACCAGAACTGGCGGCTGACGTGATCGACCTGGTCAAGACCTTCCAGCAGATTCTGGACCGTGCGCGCTCGCGCCCAATTCTGCAGGTTGACGAAGAAACCGTCACGGTCGGCCAGATGCTCGAGTTTCTACGGCGCCGGCTGTCGCTAGAAGACCGGCCGCTGCGGTTGAAACAGTTGCTGAGCAACATCGAGTCTCGACAGGCGCTGGTGTGTATGTTCCTGGCGATGCTGGAACTCGTGCGCTTGCAGGCGGTGCAACTGCGGCAAGAACGCATGTTCGGCGAAATTCTGATCCGCAAGCACGTCGGTTTCGACGCGATCATGAACGAACAGGCGGCAGTAAGGGATGATTGGAAATAGCTAATGGCTGGTGGCTAGTGGCTGATCGCATCTGCGAGGAGCCAGCAGGCCAGACGCTACAAGCTATCGGCCACAAGCCATAAGCTGAGGTTCAATGAGTCTTAAAGCCCAAATCGAAGCGATTGTGTACGCGTCCGAAACGCCGGCCACACTGGAACAGATCTTTCAACTGGTCAAAGAGTCCGCACTCGCCGAACAGGAAAATGCCGACGAAGGGGCGGCGAAATCGCGGGTCCGTGCGGCGCTCGAGGAACTCGTCGCCGAATACGGCGCGCCCGGCCACGGCATCGAGATCCGCCAGGTCGCGGGCGGGTACCGCATGTCGACCAAGCCCGAGCAGCACGACGTGGTGCGCGCGTTTGCTAAGAGCCTGAAGCCGCCGATTCGCTTGTCGCTGCCCGCGCTTGAGACGCTGGCGGTTATCGCGTACAAACAGCCCGTGACAGTTCCGGAAATCAGCGAAATTCGCGGCGTCGACTCAGGCGGCGTGATCGCCACTCTGCTTGATCGCAAGCTGATCACCACCGCCGGCCGCCAAGCCGTCATTGGCCGCCCCATCCTTTATAAAACCACCAAAGACTTCCTGATGCGCTTCGGCTTGAAGGACGTCAACGAACTGCCCAGCATGGAGGAGTTCGAGAAACTGGTAGCCGAGTCATTCCAATTGGATGAACCAGCACCAGCGGCCGCAACGTCGACGGAACCCGATGCTGGAGAGACAGGCCAAGCGACGGACTCCAACTCGAACGATCCGGTGGAAATCAATTCCGGCAGTGATGCCATCGTTTCCGAGACCATCGGAGATACGCCGGAGGAACCGATCGAAACCCACTCGAGTAAGGCCAGCGATTAGATAGGGGCTTCGTACGCCTCTCAGCGATTGATTTGGGCTCGTAGATGTTTTGGGAAGGGCACGGCTTCAACCGTGCCGCTAAAGCCAACCAATAATTCGGGTTCAGCCCCTGAGGTCCGGGCGCCTGCTCACGAAACAAACGCACCCGTCCTTCGATCGTGATAGATTCCGAATTGACTTTTCATGCCCACGGAACGTCTGCAAAAAATCATCGCCGCCGCTGGAATCGCCTCTCGCCGCAAGGCCGAGGAACTCATCGCCGCCGGCCGCGTCCAGATTAACGGGACGACCGTCACCGCGCTCGGCACCAAGGCCGATCCGGACAAGGACCACATCCGCGTCAATGGCAAGCTGTTGCACGGAGCTCAGCGCCACGTCTACCTCCTGCTGAACAAGCCGGTCGGATACGTCACCACGGTCAGCGATCCTGAAAAACGTCCCACCGTGATGAACCTCATTCGCGGAGTGGGCAGCCGCATCTATCCGGTCGGGCGACTGGACTATGCGAGCGAAGGCCTCGTACTGATGACCAACGACGGCACGCTCGCGCACAAGCTGATGAAAGCGGCGTCGCACGTGGCGAAGACCTATGTAGTCAAGGTCAGCGGAAAGCCCACCGAAGAATCGATCGCGAAACTTCGTGGTGGGCTTTCGATCGCGACTGATGAGGGCCGCCGCGTGCGCACTTCTCCCGCGAAAATTCGCCTCGTGAAAGAAGGACCGAATCCCTGGTACGAAATCACTCTGATTGAAGGCCGCAACCGGCAGATCCGCCGCATGTTCGAGGAAGTCGGTCACCACGTCGAGAAGATCAAGCGCGTGAAATACGGTCCGCTCGCGCTTGATGTGCCGCCGGGAAAATTTCGGGCACTGACCACAAAAGAAGTTGACCGGCTGCGCACGGCCGCCGGGCAAAAGCTGGCCGAGAATCGCGCTTCCTGAATCCGCGCATGGACACGTTCTTTGATCTAGTCACCGAGAGCGCACGTTCCGCAGGCCCAAACGCAAAGACCACCCCCGACCAGTCTTCCGGGCTGATCAAACTGAACGCCAACGAAAGTGTCTACGGGCCTTCGCCGAGGGCGCTGACGGCAATGCGCGCGGCACTCGAGAACTCTAACCTTTATCCCGACAACGACTCCCCCACTCTGCGTGAGAAATTGGCGAAAAAACATGGCGTACTGCCACAGCAGATTGTTGTCGGCAACGGAACCACCGCGTTACTGGGTGTGATCGCTCGCACTCTGCTGCAGTCGGGACGGAACGCGATCACCAGCGCCTGCTCCTTCATCTCGTATCCGGCTGTCACGCAAACAGCTTGCGCGCGGCTGATCGAAGTTCCGCTGCTGGATCGCGGGTTCGATCTGGATGCGATTCTCAAGGCAATCGATGCGAACACACGGATCGTCTTTCTGGCGAATCCCAACAACCCGACAGGCTCTTTGCTAGATGCTGCGTCCATCGATCTCTTCCTCGCCAAAGTCCCGCAGCACGTGATCGTCGTTCTCGATGAGGCTTACTTCGATTACGCACAGTATTTCGCTCAAAAGCGCGGCGTGGAATACTCGCATGCGCTCGAGTATGTTCGCGAGAACCGTAACGTCCTCGTTCTCCGCACGTTCTCCAAGGCGCACGGCCTGGCAGGGGTTCGCGTCGGCTACGCCAGCGGGCCTGCGGAACTCATTTCATACGTCGCACAGTTGCAGGAAGTGTTTGCGCTTTCAACGATCGCGCAGGCTGCCGCCTTGGCCGCGATTGACGATGAAGATCACATCAAGCACGCACTCGATAACAATGCCGATCAGTCCGAGTGGTTGGAACAGAAGCTCAACGGAATGGGATACGACGTGCTTCCCACGTGGACGAATTTCATCGCCATCGAGGTCGGCGAGGATTCGCGGGATTTCGCGCGGCGACTAAGGAAACAGGGTGTGCTGGTGCGGCCGCTCGGCGCATGGGGCGCGCCCACTTCGATCCGTGTGACACTAGGTAGGCCCGAGCAGAATCAGTTCTTCGTGCAGGCACTGGCGTCCGCAAGGTAGTCTCGGCGATTCGGCTCTAGTCAAAAAACTGCATCAGATCGTAATTCGCGATCGTTCGAGCCAATTTCTCGGGGCTTATTCCGCTTTTATTCTGCACGTTCTTATCAGCCCCATGCGCGCGCAATATCTTGATCATCTCACCACGGCCGCGCGACTCGAATACGGCTCGCCACAGCGCCGTATTTCCGTGCACATCTTGCACATCCACACTTGCACCGTGTTGCAGCAATACTTCCGCGATTTGCGTTCGGTAGTTTCGAGCGGCGAAATGCAGCGGAGTTTCGAGATTCTTGTCCTGGGCGTTTGGGTTCGCTCCGTGCGCCAGAAGTTCAAGAGCGATCGCGACTTCCCCATCCCGCGCTGGATAGAAGAGCGGGGTTCGTCCTTCACGGTCCACCTGGTCAGCTTTCTCGCCCCGCGACAGCACGTCCTTCAACTCTTTCAGATCGTGTCTCAGGACCGCCAGATGAACGAAGCCCAGGTCTTTCGCCACCATCGAGACAATCCTATTCGGAACTCAAGCTTCCCGAGTCATCGGCAAGCGCGCCGCGCCAAACAATCCCGCATCGCTCCCCAGCAGCGCACGCGTGATGATCGTCTTGCGCCCCGCTCCGGGCTCGACCTGGCCCGACGCGCCCGATGGCATGTGTAGAGGATCGGCTGGCGCCGTCGCCGCATACACCATCGCGCGTTGGCGAAGTTCTTCAAAGATCGTCGGGGAGAATGCTTCCCACGCGCTGCACACGCCGCCACCGATCACATACATCTCGAGATTTAAACCATTCACCATCGCCGACAACGCGATCCCCAAAGCGCGACCCACGCGGCGGAAGATTCGCTTCGCTTGCTCATCGCCCTGAATCGCCAGGTTGTAGATTTCTTTCGCGTTGAATTCGAGATCGGCTCCTGCCGCCTTGGCCAGTCCGGGGGCATCGCCCGTCGTGATCAACTCGCGCGCCATGCGCACGATCGCTGTCGCCGAAGCATACTGCTCGAGGCACCCGTGATTTCCGCATCCGCACAGTTGGCCGTCCGGATCGACGGTCATGTGCCCGAATTCGCCTGCCATTCCGGTCATGCCGTGCCAGATCTTGCCGTTGAGCACCAGGCCGCCGCCCACACCCGTGCCCAGCGTCAGCATTGCCATGTCGCCGACGTGCCGCCCCGCGCCCAGCCACTTCTCTCCGAACGCAGCAACGTTGGCGTCATTTTCGAGGATCACGGGCGCGCCCAGGCGCTTTTCAATTTCGTTGCGCACGGGATAGTCCGACCACCCCGGTAGGTTAGGCGACTCGCGCACCATGCCGGTTTGCAGGTCGATGATGCCCGGAACACCGATCCCGACGCCCAACAACTCGCCGGAAGATTTGTACTTGTCGGAGGCATGGCGAATGGCTTCGCACATGTCGTTCAGGACGTGGTCACGGCCCAGCACCGTCTTGGTGCCGAGCGTGACTTTCTCCATGAGTTGCCCCTTCTCATCCACTGCAGCGATGCGAAGGTTCGTTCCGCCCAGATCTACACCAATGGCAAAATTCGACATAAGGTCACAAAGGGAAACAGACTACACCGAGGGAAAGCGATTGTCGATTTATGAATGAATGTAGAAGGCTTCGTAAGCCCGCCCGTATAACGATTCAATGATCATCCTCATACTGCGATGCAAATCGGCCTTGGCCCCATGTGCGGCGGAATTGAAGTTTGTACTCGTTTCTCGGCAAAGGGAGTGCACAGGTCCTTCGCTGCGCTCAGGATGACAAGGACTTTAGGGGGAAAAACTACTTCTGGCACTTAGGACAGTAGTGGCTGCTGCGCCCGACAATCACCGTACGCTTGATCGGCGTCGTGCACACCAGGCACGGTTCACCCTCACGCCCGTATACGCGATGCCGCAGTTGAAAGAAGCCTTCTTCGCCGTCCGCGTCAACGTAGTCGGAAATCGAAGACCCGCCGAGTCGGATCGCTTCCTTCAAAACTTTCTGCACCGACTTATGGAGAAGTTTGAGCTGTGCCGTCGTGATGGTCGAGGCACGACGCCGGGGACGGAGTCCGGCACGAAACAGAGATTCGTCGGCGTAAATGTTTCCGACACCGCGCAACAGCTTCTGATTCAGCAGAGCACTCTTGATGGGAGTCTTGCGCCCGCGAAACAATCGTACAAAATGATTCTTCTCGACCTCCAGCGGCTCGACGCCTCCGGCCTCGAAGCCTCCTTTGGCGTGCACGCTCAGCCGGCCAAAACGGCGCGGGTCAATAAAGCGCAGTTCGCGTCCGGAGCCGAGTTTCGCAATCGCATGCGTGTGCTTGACGATCTCTGCGTACGGATCGCACACCACCATGCGTCCCGTCATTCCCAGGTGGACAATCCACTGCGATCGCGGCCCGAGTGGCACATTTTTCTTGCGTCCTTTCGCGGGCGGGTGTGCCCGCGCCGCGCCATTGCGCTCCAAGTCAAACACGATGTGCTTCCCCATCCGGCGAACCGAGGAAATTCGAGTATGTTCGAGCGTGGCGGCAATCTCAGCCGGCGGCGACTTCATGGTCTGCGGCTTCGATCCGAGCCACACCGACTCGATCGCGTCGCCGGCTACACGCTTGTGTAAACCTCGAGCAATGGTTTCGACTTCAGGTAGTTCGGGCACGAGATTAGTTTACAGGCGGCAGGTCACAAGTCATAGGTGACGGGCCTCAGGCCTTTAAGGTCTCAAGCGTCACTTTGCTCGGAACGGTTGCCGGATACATGTCCTAGCGGTACGCTATTCGGGGCAAAACGATGCGCCGAGCTTCCACCCTCGTTTACGGAGCGATTGCTATTTTCTGGATGATCCATACGCCACTGTTTGGGTCTGCACAAAATCAGTCGTCGCAGGCACCGCCGAGTTCGCGTCCGCTGAAAGTGTGTTCAGCTCAGAATCCTCCACCATGCGCGACTATGCCGAGACCGATCTTCACCCCCGATCCCGAGTACAGCGATAAGGCGCGCAAGAAGAAAATCCACGGCACGGTCATTCTTGAGTGCGTAGTCGGAATCGATGGTCATACTCAGGACATCCACGTCTCACAGCCGCTCGGCTACGGACTGGACGAGCAAGCGACTAAAGCACTGCTCAATTGGACGTTCGAGGCGGGCACCAAGGATAAGCAGCCGGTTCCGGTCACGATCAAAGTGGAGATGGATTTTCGGCTTTACTAGGGCGAGTCGCGGTTCCCACTTTCTGAAGCGCTAACCGGAGCTGACGACTACCTCCCCAATTGCCCACTCCTGCCCCGCCAAGGTATTCTTACTTGTACACACTCCGATCCGCTCAAATCCCAGCATTTTCATCACGGCGACCATCCGCGGGCGAAGCGTGTGTGCGAACCCCGGGGGCCCACTACTCTTTGGGCACGGAGCTGGCTTTGATTAAAGGTAAAGCTGCTGTCATCGTAGGCGCGCAATGGGGAGACGAGGGCAAGGGCAAGATTGTCGATGTCCTCTCCGAAGGCTTCCCCGTGGTGGCGCGCTATGCCGGCGGGCATAACGCCGGGCACACTGTCATTATCAACGGCAAGAAATTCGTATTGCAGCTCGTGCCTTGCGGCGTGCTGCGCCCTGGCTGTTTCAGCGTCATCGGTAACGGCGTCGTACTCGACCCTATCGCCTTCCTGAAAGAAGTCGGCGGGCTGCGTGACATGGGTGTGCAAGTGGACGGCACCCTGTTCGTCAGCAATCGCGCACAAGTCATCCTGCCCTACCACCGCATGATTGAGCTAGCGTCCGAGAATGCTCCCGGGCGAGTGAAGATCGGCACCACCTCGCGCGGAATCGGTCCCGCCTACGAAGACAAGATGGGCCGGCGTGGCCTGCGTGTAGCCGACCTGCTCGACCTCAAGCTGCTGAAGACTCACATCGAGAACGCAGTCCGCGAGAAGAACATGATCGCGCACGCTCTGTTCAACTCCGAGCCGCTCGATGCCGACAAGATGTACGAAGAATATGCCGCCGCCTCCCAGAAGGTTGCTCCCTTTGTGCGCGACACAGCCGCCTTCCTCAACCGCATGCTTTCGGAAGGCAAGTCGGTCGTGTTCGAGGGCGCGCAGGGCACCATGCTCGATATCGATCACGGTACGTATCCGTTTGTGACCTCGTCGAGCGCGACTTCTGGCGGAGCGGTCATCGGCACCGGTGTTGCCCCCACGGCGATCGACATGGTCATCGGCGTCACCAAGGCGTACTGCACGCGCGTGGGCGGCGGTCCGTTCCCCAGCGAGTCGCACGACGACAAAGGCGAACTGCTCCGCAAGCGTGGCAATGAATACGGAGCGGTCACGGGCCGTCCGCGGCGTTGCGGCTGGATGGATTTGCCTCTTCTCCGCTACGCTGGCATGATTAACGGAATCTCGTGGCTGGTGGTGACCAAGCTCGACGTGCTAGATGCGTTCGACGAGATTCCGGTGTGCGTGGGATATAAAATCGACGGCAAGAAGAGCGACGAGATTCCCGCGCAGGACAGCGGCTTCCAGAAGATCGAGTGCATTTACGAGAACAAGCCCGGTTGGAAGACGTCGACCGAGGGCATTACCGAGATGGACAAGCTGCCGAAGGCCGCCCGCGAGTACCTGGCGTTTCTGGAAAAGGAAAGCGGCGCGCGCGTCGGCATGGTCTCGACCGGTCCCGATCGAGGCCACACGATATTCGTCGACGAGTTTGCCGCAGCTATGAAGGCGGCAACCACGCAGGCGTAAGCGAAAGCGTAGCGACATCTCAGCTTCCAGCTGTCTGTACAGCGCTGATACTTGGCTGACAACGGGAACAAACGTCGACGGGAGCTTGCGTTAACCTTTCAAGACCTTTAGCTGAGAGCTGACGGCTGAGCGCTACATACAACGGAGCGAACGATGGTGGTCCTGGCAGTGACCTGGATGGCGAAGGTAGGGCACGAGAACGAGGTGGCCGGAATTTTCTCCAAACTGACCGAAGCATCCCGCCAGGAGCCGGGGTGCGCGATGTACATCGTGCATCGCCACAAGACCGACCCGCGCCGGTTCTTCATCTACGAGCAATACAAGGACGACGCCGCGCTGGAAGCACACCGCGCCGCCCCGCACTTCCTCCAGTTCGCCAGAAAAGAACTTCCCAAAGTCGCGGATCGCGTGGAAGGCAACTTGTTCGAGCCGCTAGGCTAGCCACAGCCGCCGCGTCTAACACGCTGCATCGCGAGCAATATCTCCGAGTACAATTCGTGCTCTGTGGGTCCAATTTGCCTAAGCGCTTCAGGGGTGTTCGCCATGCGACGATGCATTCGAATCTTATTGGCTATCACGTTGGCAGTAGGAACTCGGGCGCGCGCGCAAGAGCGTTCTCCGCAATCCAAGAGCGTTCCAGACTCTATCAACTTGATCTGGAAGAGCGTCTGCAAAGATTTCACTCGGCTAGCCGATGCCATGCCCGAGGAGAAATGGAGTTTCAAGCCAACGCAAGGTGCGTTTACGAACGCTCGCACATTCTCCGAGCAGGTCAAGCACGTTGCCTGCGCGAACGAAGCGTGGGCCGCGCAGATCTTGAAAGAAAAGCAGCCCGAGCACTGCGATCTCGGCGGACCAAATCCCGCGAAATCGAAAGCCGAGATTATGACATACCTACGCGAGTCGCTCACGCACATGGACCGTGCCATCGCCTCTGTCAGCGTCAGTAACTTACTGGAGCCAGTGCACGGAGAATACTGGGGCGACAACCGGCTGTCGGCTTTAACCGCCGCCGTCTGGCATATCTCCGATCACTACGGACAGCTGGTTGAGTATGTGCGCATGAATGGGATCGTGCCGCCGGCAAGTCAGTAAGTCCACATTCTCACTTCCGAAATTTGCGACCGCATTCGTCGCGTCCGTTTTTTGTCCAGACTTTTGTACCTGCACGCGTGTGAACATCGATCACAATTCTCTTCTCTAATCTTCATTTTCTTTTTTTTTGCCGCTCAAGCAAAACCTCGCATCGAACCGTCGCTTAGGTGGCGACGCTCGGGAGAGTTGGGGCACTCACCCTTGGAGTTACTCTCGTCCGTTCGCGGGGCGAGGTTTCGCTTGCTGTTTCGGGTTCGACATGTCCGCAAACCGTCCGGGACCGCAGCACCCGTAGCCCTCCCACAGAAGGCATTTGCTTTCATTCCGAGGATGATTGCCATTCAGACAAGTATGCGATGGCGCCTCGGCCTCTCAATCCCTCTTCCATCCGATCACCTGCGTCTCCCGTTCGGGAGTAAATGCAGATGCGGTGTCGGCACAAAAGGGCGCCTCTTCGTTCCTTGGATCCAAATCGATCTAGACGATAAGGAGCTCTCCCCCAATGAAGAAGGCCCTTTTCATGATCCTGGCGATGTCCATGCCGATGTTCGCTCAAACAACGATAACGACCGTCACGACTGTGCAAGACGGTTGCGGTGGAAAAGCTTTGTATTGCACCCTCGCGGTGTCGGATGAAAATGGCGGTGCGGGACAAATCACTCTCGACAATCGCGTAACCGGAACCGGTCCGCTAGGGAACCTGTCGGTTTCCGCGCTGGAGTTCAATGGCTCGGCACACGGGAGCTACCGTGGACTGGGCGGAAACCCCGACGGATCAAAAAATCCATTCGACGGGGTGGCTCGCTATAGCGGCACCGGTTACGACGCTAGCGGAATGCCGTTTTCCGCAAGCGCTACGCTTAACTACCACGCGGTATTTGTATACGTATGCCAGGGGCGCGGCTGTCCGACCTACGGCTGGCACTACACAGTGAAGGCAGGCAGCACGGTGTCAGTGTCGCAATAGCAGCTGATGCGAGGGGCGGTTTGGACTTCAAAATTCTGGGCCGCCCCGAGCGATCTACGGAATCGAATAACATCCATCCGGCCTCTCATCCCCTCGATCGAACGCCCGTTCCGCAGTTCTGCCAGCCTTGAACCGTCACCCGCAAATTACTCATTGTTAACAGAATGGTGACACGCGCCGGAGCTCTCGCCCGCGACAATGACTCATCGCCATAAGTAAAGTCCTGGGATTTATCAACTCGTTCGCAGTCGACTAATTGAGCATGCTGAATACATCTAAAGCGACGCGCTACTCGTCTCTATCCTTGAAAGACGTGGTGTGCCTCTGCGCCGGACCCGATGAAGAAGCTTGGGCGGAGTTCGTCTCGCGCGTCGGACGGCCGCTGCGCCTCGTGATCGCGCGCACCGCTTCGATTTGGGGTGATCCCTCGCGGGCTACCGTTGACGATTTGGTCCAGGCAACGTACCTCAAGCTTTGGGAGGGCGGGCGCAATCTTCTGCGCGAGTTTGCGATCGAGCGGCCGGATGCGATCCTTGGCTACCTGAAGAAGACGGCCGCGAACGCAACCCACGACTATTTCAAACACGGCCGCAGTCAATCCGCGGGCGGTGCCGCAGAGCACATTTCGACATACGACATAGAGCCCGAGGCTCGACAGGGATCCGAAGGCAGCGAACAGACCATCGCTCTCGACATTCTCTTGTCTGAGATCGACGAACACCTGCGCAGCCAGAGCGGACCCGACGCCGACCGCGACCGCACTATCTTTTGGCTCTATTTTCGCCAGGGACTCAGCAGCAAGGAGATTGCTTCTCTCCCCGGTATCGGACTGGGCACCAAGGGAGTGGGCAGCGTAATTGAGCGGCTCAAGCATTCCATCCGTGAACGGATTCTGGGTGCAGACGGGCCCGTCGAGCCGGATTGGAGCGAAAAAGCAAAGCCCTTCCAGAACTCGTATTAGCCATAGGGAGACTCAGGCTTTGGGGCGTCCGATCGAAAGACACATCGACAATCAGGAACTGCACGCGCTTGTCCCCTCGCACGCCGAGGCGCGCCGCGAAGTTCCCAGTCTTTCGCAGGATGATGTGCGCGAGGCACAGCTTCACGTGCGTTCCTGCCTCGACTGCGGCAAGAAGGTCTGGCAGTACTGGCTGCTGGTGAATCGCATGTCGATTGTCTCGGAAGCTGCGCCGCCGGGGCCGGATTGTCCAAAGGAAGACGACGTTAACTGGTACGAATTGGCTTCTGGGCAGTGGCCGGAGTTCAAAGCTGCGCAACTGATCAGGCATGCCGCGCTTTGCGATCACTGCGGACCATTATTGCGTGCTGCGACCCGCATGGAACACTTCCCGACCCCAGCCGAAGAACAACTGGTCGAGGGCTTGAGAACCAAGTTCGCCGAGGTTCCGATTCCAGCTCAGGCTCCGCATTTGCCGTTCCGGCAACTCGTCAAGTGGCTCGCACCGGTCATGTCGGTCATCGTGATCGCCGGAGTCTGGGCTACCCGATCCTCCATGTCGCCACGTCGGCTTTCCGGTCCGGAAATGGCTCGCTTCGCCGTCACGACGCACCGGCGGCACGCGGAGGGCGCACTCCCGCTCGAGATGCAGACCGACTCTGAGCAGACTTTGAATCAGTGGTTCAACGCGAAGTCGTCATTTGCGGTGGCTCTGCCGGCCTCGAATTCAGTCGCCGAAGAACAACAACCGTATCGGCTGCAGGGTGCGCGATTCGTGCCGATCCAAGGAAAAAACGCCGCCTTCATTGCTTACCAGATGCCGGGCACGAACACGGCGCGCGCGGTCGTGAGCCTGCTGATCGCGCCCGACACGGTGGCCCTGGCCACTGGCGGAGTCGAAGCCCAGTTCACCAACGTCAGTTTTCACTACTCGCGTCTCGATGGCTACAAGGTGGTGACATGGTCTGTGCATGGGTTGACGTACGCCCTCGTATCCCAGGAGGATGACACCACCCAGCGCTCCTGCATGGTCTGTCATTCCGGCATGCGGGATCGCGATCTGAGTCAAACGTCAACTCCCTTACGACACGGAAAACAATCCGTGGAACCTGTGTGGCAGTGAATTTGTCATGTCGACAGAACTCACAAATCCGGTTGAAAGCGCACGTGGCGAACGTCGCGAGAAGAACGGCATGCGCAAAACGCCCCGGATGATGCCCCTGCGTTACGGGCTTCCCTGCGTGAATTGCAGACTCTACTACGAAGCCGACCTCAACACGTGTCCGATTTGCGGATGCGGCGACCGCGTCTCGCCCATCACGTAATCGCGTGCTGCGCCTCGAACACAAGTTGCGACTTCTCCAAAAAGCAAACGGCTCGCAGATGTCGTCTTACCCAGTGAGGCCGCTTATACCGGCAAGCAAACCGGCGACCAACGAAGCGCCGGGAAGCTTCAGATCAGCAACATGGATGAAAGCGGTGACAGCTTCGTCCTTGCGCGCGAGACGGCCTCATCACGACAACAACTTGAGTCATTGGAGAAAAGAATCGATGAGCCATACCTTCACACAGCAAATCACGAACACGTTGCGGGGCCGCAAGATGATGGGCGCCGCGTTTGTTTTCGCATTCGCCTTCACCCTGGTAAACCAAGCGGCGGCGCAGGTGACGCCTCCGCAAACTCCCGACACCATCGCCGTACCCGCGGGAAACGCAGCCTTTCTGGTAGGCCATGCCTACGGCAGCCAGGGCTATACCTGTCTGCCCACGGCCACCGGTGGCACTGCATGGAACCCCACTGCCCGTCCCGAAGCTACTCTTTTCTCGGATATCTTCAGGTCGCAGTTCCAGATCATCACCCACTTCCAGAGCATCAACGAGAACCCTAAGCCGGGCATCGTTGCCCCCCGCAGCGGGAACGCGACGTGGCAGAGTTCGTTCGACAGCAGCCGGGTGTGGGCCGTAAAGGTGGCGGGGATCGACGCCGGCACCGACCCAGTGAGTTGCCCAAACAGCGGCTCGATTCAATGTCTGAAGTTGCAGTCTGTCGGAAACAAAAGGGGACCGACGGGCGGGAACCTGCTGGCCAACACCACATTCATCCAACGTCTAAATACCGCTGGAGGCGCGGTTCCAACGAGCGCCTGCACAGTGGGTCAGACGGAACTCGTGCCTTACACGGCGGACTACTACTTCTTCCGGGCGGTGAAAGAGTAGACGCCAATACTTAACCGCGGAACGCACAGTGCACACGGGCACACCTTCAGTTTGGTGTGCTTCGCGTGCACGATGTCGATTGAGGAAGCTGGCTCCCCGCGGAACTTATTTTTGGAGGACCTTGGAACATGCGCATCTTGCTGAAGCCGATCGTAGGTCTGCTGCTGGGTTTTATTTTTGCGTCACCCACGGCAACAGGGCAGGATTCAAGGGACTGCCTCTACAACGATACTCACTTTCATATCCAGGACTTCAAAGCCGATGGCCCGCCACTGCGCGACATTCTCAAAATGATGGACGCTCACGTGTGCCGCAGCGTGCTGATGGGACTGCCGGCCACCGTAGCGCACGATCCGCTGATCGACCGCGACTTCGCCCCCGTCTACTACACGCAAACCGATGCACAAGCCGTCTACTACAACGCGATTCAGGACGTTCTGGTGGCGCACAAGTTTCTCTCGCTACCCGAAGCGGACCGTGCGCGCGTCGACCCGCTCATGAGCGCCATTAATCTGAAGGATGCGCGAGCCGGAGAGTACATCAAGAAAATGGTGCGGATGTATCCCGCGGTGTGGACCGGCTTCGGAGAGATCATTTTCAAGAAGCAGGAAGTTTCCGAGAAGATTGCCGGTGGGCCACCCAGTCTATACAGCCCGTCGCTTGACGCGATCTTCGACGTAATCGGAGAGATGGGCGCTGTGGCCGTGGTGCACTGCGATCACGACACGCCGTACAACCTCGCATTGCAGAGTGACTCAGCAGCCAACGCGATGATCTTTCACGGCAAGAAGCCAACGCCGCAATACATGGAGGCGTTCCAAGCATTCCTGAAGAAGCATCCCAACGTACATATGGTCTGGGCACACCTCATGGGGAATGGACGTGGCGTTCTGCCGTATCCCGAACACTGGAAGAATCTCGATGCGATGCTGGCCGATCCCGCGTTCGTGCACGTGTCGATCGATCTCTCCTGGGGACCGGTGATTGCGCCCTACTTCATCGATACGCCCGAGCACCTGAAAATGACGGCTGACCTGATTCGCAAATATCCCAGCCGCTTTCTCTACGGGAGCGACCAGGGCGCAACCAGTGATTGGGCAAATGTCGAGATGAGCTACGAGGTCTGGGCACCTCTGTGGAAAGAGCTGGGGCCCGATTTGACGCGGCAAGTGGCGAAGGAGAATTACATCCGAATCTTCGACCAGTCGCGAAAAAACATGCGGACGTGGGAACAAGCGCACGCAGAAAAAATCGAATAGGGCTAGAGCAATCTGCCATATGGGGTCACTTAACCCGGTTGGCCCACTTACCTGAGCCAGTATATGATGCCGCGCTATCATGGCCCATTCAGACGCGGCCTCGGAATGGCTCCGGCTGACAGCTCACTACCGGCGGATGAGCGATGGTGAACTCCTGTCGCTCGCACGCAATCCTGGCGCGCTGACCGAAGCGGCACAGCAAGTGTTGAAGGCCGAGTTCTCCGCGCGCAAACTGGAACTTCCACCGCCGGAACAACCCCCTCTGCCACCCGAACCGGAATCTGATCCCAACACGCCGTATGCAAAAGAGCGCCAGCTAGTCGAGCTTCGCAGGGTTTGGAGTCTTTCCGATGCTTTGCAGGTACAGTGGCTGCTGGACCGGGCCGGCATTCCCTTTTACCTGGGAGATGAAAGAGCAACGGGAGTCGACAAGGTCACATCCCATTTCAACTCCGGCGTCAGCGTGAGGGTGATGCGCGTCGGCTATCCCTGGGCGTGGCAGGCGCTGAGGGACTACCAGCCAGCGGACGAACCGCCGGACGAAGAACAGCCGGAAGACTGGAAGGAAATTCCCGTCGCTTGTCCGAAGTGCCGTTCCGCTGATGTGGTGTTCGAACGCCTGTCCTTTGCTGCCTCTAAGAGTGCAGCAGATCCGGATCCCAACTTTCAGTGGATCTGCGACGCTTGCGGATATCAGTGGGAGGACAAAGGGGTGCTGCAGGAATAATTTCGCGGCGTGGACGCAGCCAATCGCTGGAACTACGGCAAACCTGGTTCGTCGGCGGGCGTGTTCGGCGAGATATTCAGCAGCGAGTTCAGATCGTCTTCGAGGCTGGCGCGGATCCCATCGTCGAGATCCTTGAAACGAAATGGCTGCAGGCAGCCTTTCGTCGCCCACATCGGAAACAGCATTTCCGCATGGCTGCGCACCGTCGTCGCGCCAACGTGAAACAGCACTTCCACCACGATACCTTCATCGAGCGGCTTGTCGAGTTGCAGCAGGCCGCCGTTCGAAGAAAGCGAACTGAGGCGCGTGCGTATCTGCCGTCGATTCTGCAGTTGAAGCAGGGCCAGCACCGATCCACCAAGTTTCACGCGCGGACCGCGCTTCTCGCGTTGCAGCTGTGGCGCCTGGGACATGCCACCTCTACTATCGCATCCCCCCTGCCGCCATGAGGAGGTTACGAAAGCACGACTCCCAAACGACTTCTGTCGTTCAGGTACAATGGCGACGCAGCGAAGTTGCCTAATTTCCCTTTATTGAAACGTCAAACTAAATCCGAGGAGACCGCCGTGCGCCAGCCTTCGACTCCCGCCGCCGTTTTTGGTTCGCCTTGTCACGCCGCACCTGCTCGCACGCGCGGTCCTCTGAGATTTGGCATCCCACTTGTGACAGTCCTGTTGGTCTTGGGAACGTCCGTCCAGGCACAAACGATTCGCGTCGACATCACCCCGGACCACATCGCAAACAAGTTCGTGCCCAACCAAGCTCTAGGCGCGGGCATCGACCGCATGCCGGCGGCCGCAATCGAGAAGCTCTTTACTCCTGCGGCGCTCGATCGCGTGTTGAGTGCGGGCTGGCAACCCGTTACCTATCGCCAGAACACGGAACTGCACATCGAGGCATGGCATTGGAATCCCAAGGGCACATGGAGCGATCCGGCGGGCAAGGGGTATTTCACCGGCAGCGACACACCGACTGAGATCGTCCGCAACTCCTACGGCTACCCCCTGCCGCATCGCGGAGCGACGCGCAACGACGGGACCGACGCCACCGGCTACGGCCGCATCACCGACGGCGATGAGAACACGTATTGGAAGAGCAATCCGTACTTGAGCAAGGAATTCACTGGCGAAGACGACACGCTGCATCCGCAATGGATTGTCGTAGACCTCGCCAATCCGCTGGCCATCAACGCAATTCGGATCGCGTGGGCCGACCCGTACGCGAAGCGCTACCGCGTGCAGTACTGGACTGGAGAGCAACCCATCGTTCATCCCGACAAGGGAACCTGGATCACATTTTCCGGCGGCACAGTCGACAACGGCCAAGGCGGCACCGTCACCCTTCCGCTTGCGCCGGTGCCGATGCCGGTCCGCTATCTGCGAATCTGGATGACCGAGTCATCCAGCACATGCGATACCCACGGCTCTGCCGACAAACGCAACTGTGTTGGCTACGCGATTCGCGAGCTCTACGTGGGCACGGTCGGTACGGGAGGAGAATTTCACGACTCGGTGCTGCACACTCCCGACCAGGCACAAACCACCACGTGGTGCTCGTCAGTCGATCCGTGGCACGAACCTGCCAATTTCGATCCTAAGCTTGGCGATCAGGTGGGCCTCGACCTGTTCTACACAAGTGGAGCAACACGCGGCTTGCCCGCGATGATCCCAATCGCGATGGTGTTCAACATCCCGGAAGATGCGGCCGCCCAGATCATGTATCTCGAAAAGCGTAAATATCCGATCTCCTACGTCGAAATGGGCGAAGAGCCCGACGGCCAGTTCATGCTGCCCGAGGACTATGCCGCTCTCTACGTCCAGTTCGCCGACGCGCTCCACAAGGTCGATCCGGCGCTCAAGCTCGGCGGCCCAGTGTTCACCGGGCAAAACGAGGACATTCTGGTGTGGCCCGACGCGCAGGGGCGTGTCTCGTGGACGCGGCGCTTCGTCGACTACCTTCGCGCCCACGGTCATTTGGAAGATCTGGCGTTCTTCTCGTTCGAGCACTATCCCTATGTTCCCTGCACGATCACCTGGAATAGCCTTTACGACGAACCGCGGCTGGTGAGTCACATCGTCGAGGTGTGGCATGACGATGGCGTTCCCGCCGACGTGCCGTTGTTCATTACCGAATCGAATATCTCGTGGGTGAGCGATGAATCATTCGTCGATGTTTTCGGCGCGCTGTGGCTGGGTGACTATGTGGGCGCGTTTCTGACCGCCGGCGGCAATGCCGTGTACTACTTCCACTATCTCCCGATGGGAATCCATCATGGCTGCAACAACTCGATGGGCACCTTCGGAATGTTCTCGACCACGGAGAAGGACTACCAGATCGTGCAGCCGACGTCGCAATACTTCGCCAGCCAACTGATCAATCTTGAATGGGTGCAGCCGGGAAGCGGCGACCACCAAGTGTTTCACGCAACCGGCGATCTGGAAGATCCTGCCGGGCACTCGCTCGTGACCGCTTACGCAACCCTCCGCCCCGATGGCAAGTATTCCCTGCTCGCGATCAACCGCGATCAGTGGAACGCGCACAAAGTCCGTATCCAGTTCCACGACGACAAGGCTCGCACAGATCGATCGTTCTCCGGCCCCGTCGAGACTGTCACCTTCGGCCGAGCCCAATACCAATGGCATCCCGACGCCAAGGGCGGCTCTGCCGATCCCGATGGGCCGACACTCAAGGGCTCGATTGCCGCCAATGCGGACACGATCTTCGACCTGCCTGCCGCGTCCATGACGGTCTTTCGAGGGGGGTTGAGCAGAACAAGCAAGTAGCGGTCCCTACACCCTCGGAGACATGGCGGGTACCCGCCCGTGTCGCAGACTCGAATCTGTCCCGATTTGGGCTGCCGACTGGTTGGCAGCGATCGTCCCCCAATTCAAGCGCCAATCGCCTATCTCCCATGCCTGCTTGGGGCACACACACCTACGTGCAAAACCGGGTTACGAAAGTTTTCTACTATTCCCGTAATTGATTGGATTTGCACAGGTTAGCTGCTAGTTCTAGTTGTTGCGCAGGTGTCTCCTCAGGCCCCGAGGGAGAACATCGCGGAGGCTCGTCGAAGACTAGGATGGCAGGTAAAGCACAATCTTGGAATTCCATGTCTCTGGGTGCCCGCTTGTACGTGGGTGTCATGGTGGGACTGGGAACGGCCGTGTTGGCGGTCGGGGCGATGCATCCGTCCAGTCACCAGCCAATGAAGTTCCTCTGCTACTTGCTGGTGGCAGTGGCCGCTTCGCGCCTAAAGGTAAATCTGCCGGGAATCACCGGCACGATGTCGGTTAATTTCCTGTTCATCCTGCTCGGCATTCTGGAACTGAGTTTCGCCGAGACCTTGGCGCTGGGTTGCGCCGCCATCCTCACGCAAAGCTTCTACCGCGACCGTCCCAACGCCGTACAAGTGGTTTTCAACACGTGTGCGACTGCCTTTGCCATCGGCTTGGCGTACTGCGTCTTTCACGTTCCGCTGTTCAAGTCGCAGAACAACCCGGCGGTTCTCCTGGTGGCTACGGCGGCCATGTACTTCGCGGCCAACACGCTTCCAGTCGCGACCATCATTTCTCTCACTGAGCACAAGTCTCTGCGCCGAATCTGGGCCGACTGCTATTTCTGGTCGTTCCCGTACTACCTTGTGGGGGCGGGCGTCGCCGG
>DASRDJ010000332.1:0-2720 GCA_035652655.1 Terriglobales bacterium | reverse complement strand
GCTCATTCTCGCCAGGTGGACTGTAGAAGTAAAAGCCGATCGAGCTACGTATCGCGATCTCCTCGGCGGAAATCATCCCGCCAATTACGAGAGCGTCACTGAACAACATCCGGCCCGATGGCTTCAATACGCGGAACATCTCGACCAGTAAATCGAGTCTCCCAGGAACATGGCACAAAACGTCGTTCGAAAAGGCCGCGTCAAACGTCTCGTCGTCGAAAGGGAGATTTTTCGAAACGTCGCATTGTTCGAAACGAGCTCGTGAACCAAGGGCTCTCGTCTGTGCGAGTTCTTTCGCCCCACGGATCCCCGGTTCGTTAATATCCACTCCCACGATCTGGCAACCGAGTTTCTCCGCAAGGTGCAAAGCATATCCTCCGGAACCGCAACCAATCTCCAACAGGCAGGAATCGGGACCCAAGTCGAGCAGTTGCGGAATTTCCAGTGACTCCTCGGTTGTGACCCAACTGGTTTGGCCGAAATCCTGGCCATAGGTCTCAATACGCACGTGTCGATATGGATCCGAGGCATAATTCCCGTACGCATTGTTGTACAAGTCAAACATTCTCTCAGCCTCTTCACCACACGACACGGAACATAGGCACGAGCAGGCGGCCAGTATACCCTCGTGCGTCGCATGAAGATTCCTTCATAGCATGTTTCGGCCAGTCTTTTTGGGTGTACGGACTCCTGACTAACTCTGCAATCAGAGAGTGGAACTAGCCAAAATCCACATCTCCGGTAACCCGACTTCCATGATAGGTCTTTGTCAAGAGAGCAAAACTCTCCCGACGCGCTTCGGAGGAGCGCGGGTGTAAATTCTTTAAGATTTTTTCTCCGCGTGTGTTGGCCTCTCGGCCGTGGTTCCTTCTGGTTAGAAGAACCAGACTTCCATTTGCTGGCGCAGCCATTCCGGCCGCCCAGAAGATTGAGTTTGTGTTTTCCTGCCAGTCTTGAAACTTATCAGCGGGAGCATCCAGAGCTTGTGCTCCTTCGCCCAGTCGGGTTAACGCAAGACCTGGCAGGCTACGCGTCGAAAAAATCCTCCTGATTCATCACTGCGCTTTACGCAGCGACCGAGCTACTCGTCTCCAACACTTGAAAATTGCGCTGCCCGCGGTCGACCACCATGAGGTAAGCCACCAACTTCCTGGCTACCGCCAGGGTTGCGCGATTGGCATTGCCCTTCTGTTTTTCTCGGTCATACAGCAGCGCCAACGTCGGGCTGTAGCGCGGCGCCATCTTGGCCGCTTCGATCAAGGTGGTCTGTAAATGCTTGTTGCGTTGTTTGGACAGCGGCGTGCGTTGCACGGTGTTGCCGGAACTTTTTTCCGCACCGCATAGCCCGCAGTAGCTAATCGCTTTCTTGATCGACGAGAAGCGCTGCACGTCGCCAACTTCCAGCGCCCAAGTCAGGGCCGTGATCGGCCCAATCGTGGGAATGCTCATGAGCCGCTCTACTCGTTCCACTAGAAATTGGTCGCGTTCCAGGGAACGCACCAGGGCACTCTCGAGCTTGCTCAGCCGAACCACCGTCTCCCGGCACAGCCGCAGCAGAGGACGCAGTCCTTCGTTGATATCAGGGTTGCTCGTCAACAATTCCCGGAAATAGCCAACCTTGTGCAGCTGCTGCTTGTTGTAACTCACCCCGGCTTCCATCAGCAGCGTGCCGATCTTGATTTTCATCTGCACCATCTGGCGAACCAGCAAGTTGCGATAGCGCAGCGTGCGTCGCCGCTCGCGGATGGCAGTGGGAGCCATGTAGCACTCCGGCAGAAAATCGCAGCGCAAACAGTCACAAATCTTGTTGGCGTCGATGCGATCGTTTTTCTTTTTCGCCGCGGCAATGGCCCGCAGCATCAAGGGATGGGCTACTTTCAATTCCGTGGCCTGTGGTTTTAAGTGGTCGTAGATCCAGCCGGAGAACATCGTGGCTTCCAGCGCTGCGCTCCACGGCTGCGGCAGCGTCTTCATCCAGCGATCTAAAGCAAAACGTGTGGCGGGAATCCATCCTTCGGCATATATCTTGCCACTGCTGTCTTTCACGCAGTAGCTGATCTTCTTCTTGTGAACATCCAGCCCGATGTAATACATAGGTTGCATGAGGAGCCTCCTTGGTGTTTCTGAATCAGCGTGGCGCTGAGTTCAGCTTTTTCTACACCAAGCGCTCCTCCTCGACCTATACATTCAAACTTATCAGGACTTGAAAAAACCCATCAGTTATTTGCTTTGCAAGTCCCTGAGCAAGTACCAGGCTGATTTGGAACAAGACCACTACGCTGCGCTAGTAACGTTCAACATAGCTGGTCATACTTCGACTCGGAGGAAACGGTTTGCGACTTTCGACAGTCCGTATTCTGGTGGTGGATGATGTGGTGTTGTTTAGACAATTCGTAGTTGAGCTGTTGGAGAAAAGACCAGAATTACAGGTCGTGGGCGAAGCGTCCGACGGACTGGAAGCCATTCAAAAGGCGATAGAATTGCGACCGGATTTGATTCTGTTGGACATCGGCCTCCCGAGCCTGAACGGAATCGAAGTCGCTCGACAAATGCGGAGCCTTGTCCCGGAATCTAAAATCATCTTCTTGACGCAAGAATCTTCTGCCGACGTGGTGCAAGAGGCCCTTGGTCTGGGCGCACGAGGCTACGTTGTGAAAATTAAGGCACTAGTCGACCTTTTCGCAGCCGTGGAAGCAGTTCTCCTGGAAATGACGTTTGTA
>DASRDJ010000331.1:0-2673 GCA_035652655.1 Terriglobales bacterium | reverse complement strand
TCACAACTGCGAGGTTAAGATGGTGAGCGCGGTAAGACTCGAACCTAACTGAAAACGCAAACCCAAGGACTTAGCCGAGCACAGTTGGCAATCTCAGTCATTCTAAGTCTATGGCAGGCAACGAACTGATTTCCGAAATCAATTCCGCGAACTAGTCGGACATAACCAAGAAAATAATGGGTCGACCGCGGAACGTCATCCCGCGTGTTGTCGTAGAGGATTGCGAGATCGTCAAATCGTCAGATGCTCCGCGCTGCCTCAGGCTTCGCCTTCGGTTTACACTCGTGCCCACACGCGGACGCGGCCAGCGCTTGTGCCTCTTGTGCCCCGAGTGTGGCCGCCGAGCCTTCAAACTCTACAGGCCGGGGCATTTGCAGGCGTTTGCCTGCAGAGCCTGCCACCATCTCAGCTACACCAGCGTGCAAAAGCACGACGCACGGCTCGACCGCTCCTTAAAGCACCCGAGCGAGACCTCATGAGGTTAGTAATCCAGGACGAGAATCCTACGTGGAAGCTGCTCGCCATTCGTGCCGGCTACATTCGGCTTGGCGTGATCAGTAAATACTGACTAAAGCGGCACAACCAACACATGTCATCATTTCCTAAAAGGTAATCCGTAGCGTGTGAATCCTGATCATTTTGCGTAGATGGGTCACAGGGACACCTCCTTGTGACCCACAAATTATCTGAACTGAAAATCAGGAGAGCCGACATCACCCACGCGGCAGCGTCCGCCGCACCAGCGGCTTAGTCGTGTGCTGGGCATGCTCAGTAACTTGGAGGTGAAAGTCCTCTGGCCGACCTGATGGAGGTGAAGGCCTAGTGATAATGCAAGGGCTACCGCTGCGAGGTGGGGTCCGAAGGAAGCATGGAACAAACGTGCGAGTCGATGGACAAAAACTGAATAGAAGGCGCCCGTACCGGACGAGTGGGCAACTTACCGCGAAGTCCATAATCCATCAAGGTGCGAAGCGTAGATTCGGCGACTGTGCACGGAAAGTGACTGAGCTTACCCCAGGAGATCTGCTCCGTGTCGCTTCGGCGACTGAGGTGGCCGTAAGGCGATCTGACCGCGGAGCAGAAGTCAGCATCGGGCATAGTACCCGGCAACGGAGAAGGCCCGAACGAGAAGGAGTAGGTGAGTAGGCCATGAGTCTCAAAGACGACAAGCAGCAGAACATCCAGATGAAACTGGACTTCTCATCTGCGCTGACGGGTGCAGCCCAAGGTGCCGCAGGAGGAGAGACTGAATCGTTGGTGGCGACGAGTGGACCCGAAAACCCAGCTAGAAGCGATCGACTGATGGAGGAGGTCTGTGAGCGAGAAAACCTGAAGGAAGCACTGCGGCAGGTGAAGGGTAATAAAGGTAGCGCGGGAGTGGACGGAATCACCGTTAACCGACTCCCCGACTACCTGAAACAGCATTGGCCAGTGATGCGAGAACAACTGCTGAACGGGACCTACGAACCGAAGCCGGTGAGGCGGGTGGAAATCCCCAAGCCGGACGGCGGGGTGCGAAAGCTTGGCATCCCGACGGTGCTGGATCGATTCATCCAGCAAGCGGTGATGCAGGTGCTGCAGCGGCGGTGGGACTCGACGTTCTCAGCCTACAGCTATGGTTTTCGACCCGGACGATCAGCACATCAAGCGGTAGCTCAGGCGCAACAGTACATCAGAGCCGGCTACGGCTGGGTGATTGATCTCGACCTCGAAAAGTTTTTCGACCGAGTCAATCACGACAAACTGATGGGTCAGATCGCCAAACGAGTCGAAGACAAGCGGCTGCTGAAACTCATCCGGGCATTTTTGAATGCCGGGGTGATGGAGAACGGACTGGTCAGCCCCAGCGTGGAAGGCACTCCACAAGGAGGCCCACTTTCGCCACTGCTGTCGAATCTCGTACTCGACGAACTCGACCGAGAGCTAGAGCGACGCGGACACCGCTACCTTCGCTACGCGGATGATTGCAACATCTACGTTCGCAGCCAGCGGGCCGGTCAACGGGTGATGGAGGGCATCGTGCGCTTCATCACGCGTCAACTCAGGCTCAAGGTAAACGAAACGAAGAGTGCGGTGGCGCGACCACAGGAACGGAAGTTCCTCGGGTTCAGCTTTAGCGCCGGTCCAGAGGTCCAGCGCATCATCGCGCCGAAAGCTCTGGAGCGGTTCAAGCATCGAATCCGGGAAGTTACGCGCAGGGCAAAGGGCGTCAGCATGGATACGACGATAGCGGAACTAGCTCCGTATCTGCGGGGTTGGCGCGGCTACTTCGGCTGCTGCGAAACCCCTGTGGTGCTGGAGTACCTGACACGCTGGGTCCGATTGCGACTGCGGGCAGCGATGTGGCGGCAATGGAAAACACCGCGCCGTCGCCGCGCCGCTCTGTTGGCGCTGGGAGTTCGTCCGCGACTTGCCACTAACACGGCTGGCAGCGGGCGCGGCCCTTGGTACCTCGCTCGGGCCAAAGCCCTCTCAGTGGGGCTTTCCAACGCCTACTTCAAATCGCTTGGACTTCCGACCTTGATCGATGGCTGTTAGCGTAACCAACTCGAACCGCCGTGTACGGACCCGTACGCACGGTGGTGTGGCAGGGGTCGGCGGGTGACCGCCGCCCCTATGCCGATCTTGTCGGCCAACTGTTTCCTTGGGATACTTCTGGTTTGCCCGTGATCC
>DASRDJ010000330.1:0-2381 GCA_035652655.1 Terriglobales bacterium | reverse complement strand
CATGCTGTATTCGCTGGAAATCCATCCCTTGCCGGAATTCCGTAGAAACGCCGGGACCGTCTCTTCGATCGATGCCGTACAGATCACGCGCGTGTTACCAACCTCGATTAACGCAGAGCCTTCCGCCGTGGTGATGAATTCAGGAGTGATCTTGACCGGCCGAAGTTGATCAGGGGAACGGTTGTCCGAGCGATAGAACATGACTGGCGATTGTAACTGATGAACGGCCGTAGGGACCCTTACCTCGCCAATGAGCGTAATCGCATTATAAGAGGGCGCCCGTTCTGGAGTAGGTTGTCATCGTTCGCATGATCACCTACGAAAGGAGCACCCTCGATGAGCAGCGAAAAGTATATTGGTCTCGACGTTCATCAAGCAACGGTCTCGGTAGCGGTGATGGATTCCAGTGGCAAGGTAGTCATGGAATCCATCTTGGAAACGAAAGCCGCAACCATTTTGGAATTCTTTGCCGGACTGCGCGGAACGTTGTCGGTAACTTTCGAAGAAGGAACTTGGGCCGCCTGGCTCTACGATCTGCTCAAGCCGCATGTTGCCAAGTTAGTGGTGTGCAATCCACGTAAGAATGCGCTGCTCAAACACGGTAACAAGAGCGATCGGATCGATGCCTTCAATCTTGCTGACCTGTTGCGTCTCAATCGCCTGGAATCCGTCTACCATGGTGAGACCAGCGTACGCATGCTACGCGAGCTGGCCCGAAGTTATCTGACCACCGTGAAAGATCTTTCCCGGGTTATGAATCGTCTGAAAGCTCTGTATCGCAGTTGGGCGATTCCCTGTGCCGGCCGGGACGTTTACTACACTCGCCATCGCAGTCAGTGGCTGGACAAAATCCCGGAAGCGGGAACTCGCCGCCGAGCCGAGCAGCTCTATCAGCAATTGGACTTGCTGCAGCAGCTGCGCCAGCAAGCGCGAAGCGAACTCTTGGCGGAGAGCCGGAAGCATGCCATTACTGCCAGGTTAAGGCAGATCCCCTCGTTGGGCCCGATTCGCTGCGCCTTGGCGGTAGCCCTGATTCAGACGCCACATCGTTTTCGTAGCAAGCGACAGCTCTGGACCTACAGCGGCCTGGGATTGGAAACTCGCGACAGCGGGGAATACCACTTCGTGCAAGGCCAACTGCGACGGCGCAAAAAGCAAGCAACGATTCGCGGATTAAACAAGGATCACAATCATGATCTGAAAGCACTGTTTAAAGCCGCTGCGACCCGGGCGAGCATACAGCCCGGACCATTCCAGGACTTTTACCAGCGATCACTCGCCAAAGGCATCAAGCCAACCATGGTGCGGCTGACGCTGGCGCGCAAGATTGCAGCGATCACGCTGACTCTGTGGAAGAAGGGAGAAAACTTCGACGCTGAGAAACTGAAGTCGCAAGCTGCCTGAGCGCCCCCAAGGAAATAGTTCGTTCATCTCCAGCATGTTCTCTGGTGGTGGTCGATCGCTTCTTGAGACCCTCGGGTTCGAGGGTGAGCATCCAAAAATCTCGTAGGCGAACCAGTGCCGCTGGCACTCAGCCTCCGTGTAATCTCTCATGCCCCCTCGGATAACCCAACAAAGCACTAGGCCGCGAGCCTCAGATAGATCCATGGGTTACCACCTAACCGCCACGCTTGCTAGTTTCAGGACCGACCGGCGACGTCGCTACTAAAGAAGATGCAACGGAGATGGAATAACACACCGCGTCCGACGGTGCTCAACAGCAACAGGCAAAACCCTCCAATAGGATTGGGGCTGGAAATCAAAAACTCCGGTCGACGGAAAGAAATGCCCTTGACTTCCCCTCTCCAAAAACTCTTTCAAGCGTGAATCTCCGCGACCTGGAGTCCAAGTTTGGCGGCTCTTTTTCGAAGTAATTGGACTTGTTGTTGGCGGAATCTTTCCTCATAGTACTGAGTCCCTTTGTCCACGTATGTTTGACCGTACTTCAGCATGCGATAGACAAGTCGGGCGAGTCGATGAGCCATCGCGGTAATGGCTTTTGGAGCCCCTAGCTTGGTACGCAAACGGCGGTACTGGGCACCAAGGTAGCTGCGGCTTCGCATTAGGGTGTTGGCAGCCTGTCGTAGTGCGGTAGCGGCGCGGTTGACTACACGGCGCGTGCCTCTGCTCAGTACCTTATCTCCACTGATACGGTTGTCCGGGCATAGCCCCAACCAGGAGGCAAAATGCGACTCGGTTATCCACCGACTCATGTCCAGTCCCACTTCGCTAAGCAGCGTTTGGGCCACCATCACGTCTATCCCGTCAATGCGAGTGAGGTCCACGCCTGTGACACGCTGCAGTTCGCTGCTCAGATCGAAGCGTGGAGCATTCTTGGCGGCTGGCTTCTTTGTCTTGAGCTTTTGCGTTGGAGGTTGGAT
>DASRDJ010000329.1:0-20183 GCA_035652655.1 Terriglobales bacterium | reverse complement strand
TGGCGCGGGATCGTTTGGACGGAAATCGTATGACTGGCATCTCGGGCTGGTGGAAGCATTAGCGACACTTTACGACGTTACGGGGGATCATCAGGTGCGGGCGCGGCTGGAAGAACTGCTCGACTTGTTCGCGAACAAAATCATTGATTCCAATATTGGCTACGGCCGGTACTACTTCCATGACGACTGGAGCGTGGCCGATCGCGATGGGGACTCCAAAGAATCGGAGTATGGTCTGGATCTGGAGGCCAGTTGGCTGATGACAGAAGCGGCCGAGCGCGTCGGACGGCAGCGGGATCCGGCCATTCGCCGCGCCAGCCTTGCGCTTGTCGATCATGCCCTGCGCCACGGCTTCGACAAGGAGCACGGAGGCGTCTACCGCTACGGCCCCGCGACGGAGCCGGCGAGAAACAGGGACATGGAATGGTGGCAACAGTGCGAAGCTCTGGTTGCTTTTCTGAACGCTTACCAAATCACGGGAGACGCGAAGTACTGGCAAGCCTTCGATCTCGAGGGCCGCTTTTTCATGGAGCGCTTTGTGGATCATCAGTACGGCGAGGTTTACACGGCTATCTCTCATGACGGGAAAATCGACGACGAGAAAGTTGGTCCGTGGAAAGCCCCGTATCATGTGACGCGGGCGTGCCTGGAGGTTATTTCGAGATTGGGAGGCACGCTGTAGTTGCGCTCGAACGACGGGCGAGGACGCCCGTCGCTCTATTGACAAGATCTCGCAGTGGCCATCGCCCTTGCTCGGGAGGATTCTTCGTGCGTTTGCGCTTAGCGCTCTGTTTCTCTCTGCCTATTCTTCTTTCCGTAGCTCTGCATGCCGCGAAGACCAAGGTTCTTACCAATCATCTGGGCTACGATCCGGGTGGCCCGAAGCATGCTGTGGTTCTGGGGAAAGAATCGGACGGCGCGTCGGCGTGCGCGCTGAAGAACTATGCCGGGGACCAGACGGCTCTGATGATTCCGGCGAGGGCGGTCGGTCCCGTGAAGAAATGGCGGGACTGGTATTTCTGGACGGTGGACTTTGATTCGTTCACGACGGAAGGGAAGTACTACCTCGATTGTGCGACAAAGGCGGGATCGGTTCGGTCGTTTCCGTTCCAGATCCAGAAAATGATTCTGGAGCGCAACACGATTTCAGACGCCATCAACTACTTCAAGGAAGAGCGCAGCGCTGGACGCATGGATGAGGCGGATCGTCACCTGCCGTTTGACGGGAAGGAGGGGACGCTCGACGCGCATGGCGGGTGGTGGGACGCTACCGGCGATTACGGCAAACATCTATCGCATCTTTCTTTCTCGACGTACTTCAATCCGCAGCAGATTCCGCTGGTCGCGTACTCGCTGTTCAAGAGCTATGAGCTCATGAATGCGCGGGCTGTGCCGTCGTTTGCGCGCTACAAAACCCGTGCGCTCGATGAAGCGATGTATGGCGCCGACTACCTCGTGCGCTTGAAGAATCCACAGGGATCGTTTTACCGGTCGATCTCGAACGGCGGCGTGGATCAGAAGGCGGAAGAGCGGAAGGTGTCGGGCGAGATGAAGAAGTACGGCATCTTCCAGTCGAAGGACAAGGCGCCCACGGAAATGGTGCAGCAGGCCAGCAACGATCGAGAATTTGAAGTGAGCTATCGATCCGGCGGCGGGATGGCGATTGCGGTGCTTGCAATGGCTAGCAGCTATCCGATCTCCGGTGAGTTCAAGAATGCGGATTACCTCAAGGCAGGTGAGGATGGCTTCGCTTATCTCGAAAAAAATAACGCGCGCATGACCAATGACGGCAAGGACAACATCGTGGACGACTATTGCGCGCTGGCGGCGGCGACCGAACTGTACCGGGCCACCAAAAAGGCAGAGTACAAAGCCGCGGCGGACCATAGAGCGGCGAATCTGGTGGGGCGTCTGATGTCGAGCGGGGAGTTTCACGATTACTGGCGGGCCGATCATCATGATCGCCCGTTCTTTCATGCGTCGGATGCGGGATTGCCCGTGGTGAGCCTTCTGTATTACGCAGAGATTGCCGATCCGAAGACCAAGGGAGAAGTATTGGAGGCTGTGAAGAAGTCGCTAAGCGCTCAACTCGCGTGGAATGCCGAAGTGACGAATCCGTTCGACTACGCGCGTGAGCTGGTGCAGGACAAGGACGGGCATCGCAAGACGAGCTTTTTCTTTCCGCACAACAGCGATGCGGCTCCGTGGTGGCAGGGCGAGAATGCGCGACTGGCCTCGCTGGCGACGGCAGCTACGCTAGCGGCGAAGCAGTCTCCGGATGATCCCACGTTTCAGAAGAAGCTGCGGGCGTTTGCGCTGGACCAAATCAATTGGATTCTTGGGTTGAATCCGTTTGACTCGTCGATGATGTACGGGCTGGGGCGGAATAATCCGCAATATATGTTTTTCGATTCGTGGGAATTTACGAATTCACCGGGCGGGATTTCGAACGGAATCACCAGTGGGTTCAAGGACGAGGACGATATCGACTTCGACCTGAAATACGCCGAAACCGGGGCGGACAACGATTGGCGGTGGCAAGAGCAGTGGCTGCCGCATGCGGCTTGGTTTTTGATGGCTGTGTCGGCGCAGGGGCAGTAGGAAGCCCTGTGATGGAAGCTCATCTCAGCGGCTGAAGCCGCCAGTCATGAAGCAGCTAATTGGCCCGAGTGAAGTCGGGCCCTTCCCGTCTTTGTACAAAGCGTTGTGCGGTTGGCGCTGTCCTCCGAGCGCAGAGGTCCTTCGCTTCGCTCAGGATGATAAGGCTTGGGAACAAATGCGCAATTCTGCTATTTGCTCTTAGTCCCAACTACTCAATTCCTTCATTGCTCAACCCCGCTAAGGTTACTGCTCAAACCCGCTAAGGCTGAGGGTGGTGGAGCGCCTTCGCGCGGTCGATGACCCACTGGGGAAATTCGGGGGCGCCTTGCGGAGGCTTGCCCATCGTGATCGCCCAGTGATCGAGCCAGCCGGTGCCTTCCTCCCCGACGTAGGTATCGGGCAATCCGTAGGCTTGGTCGCTCAGGGCGTCTTCGAGCGTGATGAAGCGGTAGCCGCGCTTGCGAAAGACCTCGAGTAGTTCGCCGATGTGGTCAGCTTCGAGGTTGTTGCCGTGCAGCAGGATGATCTGCTTGGGTTCGTATCCCAGAATCTGCTTGGAGAGTTGCTCGTCGTAGGCGAAGACGGAGTCGCTGTAGGAGAGATAGCTCTTCACAAGATCGTCTTGCAGCTTGGTGTCTCCGCGCTTCTTGGCGTCGTCGTAGACGGGCGCGTACATCCAGTCCCAGGCGTCGAACGTGATGGGCGCGATGTGGTAGCCACGCTGGGTCAGGAACTCTTCGGCTTTGCGGCGCGTGGCGAGATCACGGCCGGTGTCGAGATACGGATGCCGGAAATAGCGCAGCGTCATCTTGTGCTCGGCCAATAGCAGACGAGTGACGCTCTCGCCCTGGATGACCTCGTCTTCCCAAGTTTGCAGGCTGACCCGATTCAGGGACGCGTGGCTGTAGGTGTGATTGCCCAGTTCGAATCCGTAGTCGACCCACAGCCGCAGGACGCCGATGCGGGCGTCGACCTCGCCGGTTCTATAGAGCTTCTTCTCGTTGACGAAGCCGACGGCCGGGACTTTCTGATCGCGAAGTGTGGTTAGCAGCTTCGTGGTCATGCTGGTAATCTCGTCGGCTGTCATGAAACCTGCGGCACCGGCGGGGAGGTCGTCTATGGTGATGGCGACCTGCCGGTCGACCTTGGGCTGGGCTTGGGCAGAGAATTCAGCGGAGAAGGTAATGACGCAGAGCGCGATGAGGATGAGGAGGCTGGCGCGTTTCATTCGGGATCCCTCGAGGGTTGGTGAGTGATGTGATGGGCCCACGTTAGCGCACAGAACGCGCGAACGTGGGGCACCGTGGTTTCGTAGGTCCTCAAGGCTACTTCACTTTACCGCGCAACACTGTAATCGATGCTTTCGGCAGCGTGAATGTCGTATTGCGGTTCGCATTTACCTGAGAACCGACCTCGGGGCCGTCTGGATCGGCGTGGCTGTGGATGCCGTCCGGCTTCCATTCGTATTGCTCGCTGCCGAAGGTCGTGAGTGTGACAGGGCCCGAGAATCCTGCACCCGCGCCAGCGCCGAATGTTACGCGCACCGTGTGCTGTTCGATTTCGTCGCGATTTACGAGCATCAGAGCCCAGTTGCCGTCGGGACGGTGGACTGCGTAGGACGTCACGAGGTCGTTGCCGTCGGCGTCTTTCACGCTTACGGAAGACGGGAACATCCGATGAACTCCGGAGCGGTGCTGCACCCACTCGCGATTGATCATGTGCGCGGCGAAGTAGAGCGAGGTGTAGCCGGTGATGTTGTAGTCCTTGTCGGTGACAAAGTTCGACCAGGACGCGGGGCCGAGGCAGCTTTCCTGCACAGGCTGCGGCTGGATGGGCGAGTGGTAAAACGCTGCGCCGCCGCCCTCGAAAAATGAACCGATGTTGTCGGCGAGCCAAAGGCCGGCGAAGATCGTGCTCATCGGTCCGGTGAGCGATGCGGCCAGGTGGCTCTCGGTGACCATCAGCGGAACGTTGGCGGGGACGCCGTCGGCGCGCCAGACTTTGAGAATGCCCTTCATCAGCTTGGGTTCAGCGTAGAGGTTTTTCCATGTGATGTTGCAGTGCTGTTCGTAGGGGTAGTGCTCGAACGAGACGAAGGCGAGGTCGTTGAGGTGGCCATGTGATTTCAGGTAGGCGACGAACCGTCCCATCCATGACGTGTGGCCTTGCGCGTCAGGCCAGACGCGGATGTCTTCGTTGACGCCTTCGAAGATTGGGCCGCCAAGCTTGAGTGCGGGATCGACTTTGTGGAGTGCGTCGGCCCACTGGATGTAAAGCGCGCCATAGTCTTCGGGCATGGCATGCTTACCGTCGGGTTCTTCACCCATTTCGATGTAGCCGATGGGATAGCCGCGCTTCTTGATATATGCGATCTGGGCGGCGGAGTCTTCCGGAGTTCCGTAGAGCATGGTGACCGGAATCATCGCGGGCAAGTTGTTGGTGATGCCGCTGGTGAAGAAGAGATCGAAGCCGGTGTGCTGGTAGTTGCCGGTGTTGTTGACGTCGGACTCGGAGTGCCAGGGATCGATGGAGGAGGATCCGAAAACGGGAGCCTTGTCACCGGTGGCTCCCAGGGATGCGTCAGCGAATGTCCCGCCGGAATCCGCGGTTCCGGCTTGCAACTCGCGCATGGCGTAGCCGACGCAATTGCGCACGTCTTGCGAGCCGTGTTCGTCGCAGGTGTTCGAGGACTCCGTCATCAGCACACGTACAAATTGCGTGGTGACGGGCTGCGGGGCGAGGGTCAGGGTGACGGCGCCGCCGGGGTTGTCGGAAATCTTTCCGGAAGGGAAGACCTTCCACTCGCCCTCGGGGCCGTGATCGAAGTCGAGCGCGTCTTTGCCTATCCAGTACTCCACTTGATAGATCTTCGCAAAAGGGTTTTCCCATGCGATGCGAACGGCGTTTACCGGCATCGGCTTGCGCAGATCGATGATCACCCATTGCGAATGGAGCTTGTCGCTTTCCTTCGTGAACTTGCTGGTGAGGTACGGGTTGCTCTTCCAGTAGGTAAGATTCGGTCCCTGTGCGGGGCGGTCGCCGCTAGTCGAGAATCCGCGATGCGGCAGCGCGTAGGCGAGGATGTAGCGGGTCGGTTCTTTGAGTTCAGTGCTGCCGGTAAAGTAGCCGCTCTTTTTCTCGGAATCGCTCCATGAGCCGTTCTCGGTCCAGTGCCAGGCTGCCATTCGGAGTTCGGTGTTGTTGCGGTAGGTGATCGGGCCCCAACCGGCGGAAAGCGACTCCTGAAGAATGTGGGGAGTGTAGACCTTGTCGATGCCCGAGCGCGATAACACGTCGACGGAACTGCCGAGGGCGCGGTCGGGATCGAACGAGTTCAGCATGTGCTGCGGGTTAGTGTCGACGTGAACGGTGGCTACGGATGCCCCCGATTTAGGGTTGGCTTGGGGCTTCTGCTGGGCGACAACCGGCTGGCCGATCAGCAGACATGACAGGATGGCGAGGGCGACAGCGATTTCGTCCACGGTCCCGAGTCCTCTCACGGTATTTACAATTTGGTGATAAAACGATTCAATACTGGAAAGACAGGGAAGTCAACTCGGAGCTGCTTATATGTCTCGGACTCTTGTTTATGCAATCATCCTGATCCTCTCCGCTTTTCCTGCGTTTTGCGATGAAGCTGGTCCTCCGACCCTTGCGATCGGCAGCGTCGCTCCAGATTTCTGCCTGCAGGGAATTGACGGGCAGGACCATTGCTTGAAAGACTACGCCGCGAGCAAAGTGCTGGTGATCGCGTTTACCTGCAATCACTGTCCGACGGCGCAGTTGTACGAGAACCGGATCAAGCAGCTGGCGGCAGACTATAAAGATCGCGGTGTGACGCTGGTGGCGATCGAGCCGAACAATCCCAATGCCGTGCGCCTCGACGAAATGGGTTACACCGACGTGGGCGACTCGCTCGACGACATGAAGACGCGGGCGGCGTACCGGAAGTTTAACTTCCCGTATCTGTACGATGGTGAAACGCAGAAAGTAGCGAATGCGTACGGACCTTCGGCGACCCCGCATCTCTTCATTTTTGACAAGGACCGGAAGCTCCGCTACGAAGGGCGGGTCGATAACAATCCGCGGGAGCCGCTGGTGACGGCGAGGGATGCTCGGAATGCGATCGAGGCCTTGCTTTCGGGCCTCGCTGTGAAAGTTCCGAAGACGCCGTCGGTCGGGTGCTCCACCAAGTGGCTATATAAAGAGGAGGGGCGCAAGGAGGAACAGGCTGAGATCGAGGGCAAGCCAGTGGACGTGAAGCCTGCGAGCGCCGACGACCTGAAAGCGCTGCGTAAGAACTCGACGGGCAAGCTGGTGCTGGTCAACTTCTGGGCGACGTGGTGCGGCCCGTGTTTCAAGGAATTGCCCGACCTTGAAACGATGTACCGCATGTACGGCCATCGGGCTTTTGACCTGGTCACGGTGAGCATTAACTATCCTGATGAGCGGCCCGGTGTACTGGCGGCGCTGCAGAAGGAACACGCGACCAGCCACAATCTAATGATGGGTTCGACAGATATTTATGCGCTGATGGGCGCTTTCGATTCGGAGTGGAACGCTGCCGTCCCTTACACCATGCTGATTCGTCCGGATGGGGAAGTGGTGTACAAGCACCAAGGGGAGATTAATCCGCTGGAGTTGCGGCGATTGATCATTGCGAATCTTGCCGACGATGACTACATTGGGCATCAGGCTTATTGGAAGCCCGTGCCGGGTAATTAACAGGCGGAGATCTCATGAAGACGACACGCCGTACTTTCATTCAGACTGTTTCGTTTGCGGCCGCATCTGCTGCGTTTGCGCAGCCGCCGACTGCGGCGCGACTGCCCATCGCGTACTCGACGCTAGCCTGCCCTGCCTGGGATTTCACCAAGATTCTGACCTTCGCCACGCAGAATGGATTTGCTGCGGTGGAACTTCGCGGGCTGCAGGGAAGCATGGACCTGCCGTCGCACCCGGTATTCGCACCCGATCGCATCGAAGACACGCTGCAGCAGATCAAGGCGCATGAGCTGAAAATCGCTTGCGTGAGCAGTTCCACGGAAGTGGGAGAGCCCGACGCTGAGAAGCGCACTAAGGGGATTGCTGACGCGCGACGTTTCATCGACCTGGCGTCCCAATTGAATGCGCCGTTCATCCGAGTCTTCGGGAAGAGTTCGGATTCGGCAAACCCGGTTACTCCCGATGCCGAGTTGAAGAAGAGAGTGTCCGACGGGCTGCATGAATTAGGAGAGTATGCCGGAACGAAGAACGTCACGGTGCTGATCGAGTCACATGATGACTTCACCAAAGCGGCCGTCTTGCAGGAAGTGCTGAGCGGTGCCGACTCCAGGCACGTTGGACTCTTGTGGGATGCGTTCCACACGTACTGCACTTCGAACGAGGGGCCGGAAGTCACCCTAAAGATGCTTCGTCCCTGGATTCACCACACGCATCTGAAAGATGCGGTGGGAGAAGGGCCGGACCGCAAATATGTTCTCACGGGCAGGGGCAACATTCCCGTGCGCAAGCAGGTTGAACTCCTGCGTGCTGCCGGATACGAAGGTTTCTATTGTTTTGAGTGGGAGAAGGTGTGGCATCCGGAGCTTGAGGATCCGGAGATTGCCGTCGCAGACTATGCGCGCGTGGTGCGCGGGTATTTGGGCGATGCGAAGTCGTAGGAACGCGGTACGAACGAGCCCGAAAGCTCACCAGGAAAGTTGATGAATTCACGTCCAGACCTGCCCATCTTTTCTTCTTCGCCTGAGCCGCAGAAGCGCCTAACCCGGCGCGAAGTTCTACAACGCGTTTTTGCGGCAGTGGGCGCCACCATGGCTGCGCCTCTGGCTGCGGGCGCGCATCCCGTCCTGCGCCATCTGTCTACCCTTGCATCCATGCACACGGCAGAGGGCAACGCCGACGACGCGACCTGGTCTCCGCAGTTTCTTAGCGCGCAGCAAAACGATGTGTTGAGCGCGATTTCTGAGCGCATGTTACCGGGGGCGGGTGCGGTGCGCGTGAACCGCGTGATTGATCTTCTGATGACGGTAGAAACTGAAGAAAACCGCAAGTTGTTGACTGTCGCGCTGACTGCGCTCGATGGGCAAGCGGGGAAGCAATTTCATTCGGGTATTGCGAAGCTCCCGCCGAACCAGGTCGACGACGTGCTCACCTTCTGCGCAGAACAGGAGCCACCTCATGCCGAACACGATGACGATGCTCCCGGGTGGAAACTGAATGTGCGAACTCCGCTTACAGGTGTGCCCAATCTTCGCGACCATTTCGAAAATCTCAGGGGATGGATCGTCGCCACGTACTATTCGTCGGAAGCCGGTCTCCGCGAACTGGGGTGGAACGACGACTACTATTTCGAGGCCCCCGCGGAATGCAAGCATGCGGACGGGCACCAGTAATTCTCGGCTTCTCAGTGGTGCCGTCTGGTGCGGCAGTCCGCCGGGCGTCCCGCCCCGCCACGCGAGGGCAAGATGCCGGCGCTACGAAATTCAAAGGACTTGATTGGGAATGACTGATAGCAGGCAATCCTTCGATGTCATCGTAGTGGGCTCGGGCGCCTCCGGCGGCTGGGCTTGCAAGCGCCTTGCCGAAGCGGGACTGAAAGTGGCGCTGCTGGAGGCGGGACGTCCGCAGTCGGACAAGAACTTCACCGAGCACAAGCCCTTGTTCGACTTGAAGTATCGCGACCTGGCATCATCGATCATTAAGAAGACGCGGCCGATCCAGACAGGTTTTGACATCTGTTCCGAATACAACTACGAGTGGTTCTGCAACGATCTCGACGAGCCTTACAGCACGCCTGACGACAAGCCCTTCCACTGGCTTGGCCGTTTGCGCATGACGGGCGGGCGGACGAATGTTTGGGGGCGCGTGTCGCTGCGCTTCAGTGAGTTCGATTTCCAGGCGGCGAGCCACGACGGCCAGGGCGAGAACTGGCCCATCACCTACAAAGACATTGAGCCCTACTACGATCTGGTCGAGGAGTACGTTGGAATCTGCGGGCAAGCCGAGGGGTTGAGCCATCTTCCCGACAGCACATTCCAGCCGCCCATGCCGCTGACTTGTCAGGAAACTCAGCTTCGGAATCGCGCCAAGCAGAAGCTGGGATGGACCGTGACTCCAGCGCGCTCAGCTAATCTCACGCGGCCGCTGAAGGGACGCGCCGCCTGTCACTACTGCGGACCGTGCGAGCGCGGTTGCCAGTCGCGGTCCTACTTTAACTCGGCGTTCACTACTGTGGCGGACGCGGTGAAGTCGGGCAACTGCACGCTGATCTCGAATGCCATGGCCTACAAGGTCGTGATGGATCAGGACAGCAACAAGGCCCGCGGCGTACTCTACGTGGATCGCAATAGCAAGGAGCAACACGAAGTCACTGCTCGCGCCGTGGTTCTGTGCGCGCAGGCGCAGGAGTCAGTGCGCATCCTGCTGAATTCGGCGTCGACGCAGCATCCGGGCGGCCTGGGAAATTCGAGCGGCGTGCTTGGGCACTACTTTACGGCGCACATACGCAGCGCGGGCGGAAGCGGCGAGATGCCGTCGTTCGATGCCAAACCTACGCTGGCGGGACCGCATCGTCCGGTGGGGTTTTACGTCCCGCGCTTTCGTAACCTGAAAGACGGACCGCAATCGAAAAGCTTTGTGCGGGGATACGGATTCGAGGGCGACACACAAATCGATTTCAACTGGACGGCTCCCGGGTTCGGTGAGGCTTACAAGAAATCGTTGCGCGAGCCGCAAACGCAGGTCAGCGTCACAGGATTCGGAGAAGTGCTTCCCCGGTGGGACAACTTCGTCGAGATCGATAAGAAAAAGGTCGACGCCTTCGGCATTCCAGTACTGCGCATTCACATGTCGAACGGGCCAAACGAGACCGCCATGATGAAGGACATTGCAGCCAGCGCAGGCGAACTGCTGGAGGCGGGCGGCGCGAAGAACATTCATACCTATGCCGATCCTCCGCGCGGCCGGTGGGCCGTGCACGAAGCCGGCATCGCCCGCATGGGAAATGATCCGAAAAAATCCGTGCTCACTCCGTTTCAGCAAACGCATGACGTGAAGAATGTGTTCGTGATGGACGCGGCGGGTTTTCCATCGAACCCTTGCCAGAACCCGACTCTCACCATCATGGCGCTGTGCGTCCGGTCGTGCGACTTCCTCATGGACGAGATGAAGAAGGGCAACGTTTAGCCCGAGCAAGTGCTCGCACAACGGTTGAGTCATGCTGATTTCCACCGGTGCGGGCTGTCAATTAATCAACGACTCGCCTACAATTCCGTTCCAAGACTTCCTTTCATTCCAACTCCAGAGGACTGGATTCCATGTCGGCACGCGCCACTGCGGGTACGGACGACATTCTTGCAAAACCCGGAAAAACTGCGGGCCCGTGCGCGATGGTCATTTTCGGCGCATCGGGCGACCTCACCATGCGCAAGCTCATCCCGTCGCTGTTCAATCTCGCCAAGGCGGGGCTGCTTCCGAAAGACTTCGTGGTGGTAGGAACAGCGCACGACGACTTGAGTGAAGATCAATTTCGCACACAGGTCACCCAGTTCCTTTCCGCCAGCGATCGCCAGGGCGACACATGGAATTGGTTCTCGCAGCGCCTGCGCTATCACCGTGGATCGTTCAGTGATCCAGGAGCCTTCACATCACTAGCCGATCTGCTGAAGCAGCTCGATACGGAGTTCCGAACGGGCGGCAGCTACCTTTTTTATCTGGCGACGGCGCCAAAATTCTTTGCTCCGATCGTGCAGCAGCTCGGCTTCGCCGGACTGGCCGCGGAAGACGAAGGCAAGTGGCGCCGGGTGGTGATCGAGAAACCTTTTGGCACGGACCTGGAGTCAGCCAAGGCGCTGAATGCTCAGATCAAAGAAGTGCTCAAAGAAAGCCAGATTTTCCGCATCGATCATTATCTGGGCAAAGAAACGGTGCAGAACATCATGGTGTTCAGGTTCGATAACGCGATCTTCGAACCCATCTGGAACCGCCGATACATCGATCACGTGCAGATTACGAACGCCGAAACCGTCGGCGTTGAGCAACGCGGTGGTTACTTCGACAATGCGGGAACGTTGCGCGACATGGTTCCAAATCATGTGATGCAGTTACTCAGCCTGATTGCCATGGAGGCGCCCATCTCGTTCCAAGCGGACGCGGTGCGCAACGAGCAGGCCAAGGTGCTGCATGCCATCAAGGCACTGGATTCGGAAGACGTGCTGCAGAAAACGGTGCGTGGGCAGTATGGCGAGGGGACGATCGGGGATCAGCACGTGCCCGGATATCGCACCGAGTCCGGCGTGTCTCCAGAGTCTCGCACGGAGACGTTCGCGGCCTTGAAGCTGAACATCGACAACTGGCGCTGGGCGGGAGTGCCGTTCTACCTACGAACGGGCAAGCGGCTAGCCGAGCGGCATACCGAGATTACGATTCATTTCAAGACGACGCCCTTTGAGATTTTTCAGCACGGGCCGATCAAGAAGCTTCACGCCAATCAGCTGGTGATCCAGATTCAGCCGGCGGAGGCCATCTCGCTGAGCTTCGGCGCAAAGATTCCTGGGCCCATCCTGCGGGTGGGGTCGGTCGACATGAGTTTCGAGTACACAAAATATTTCAAGGCCGAGGCCTACACCGGTTACGAGGTTCTCATCTACGACTGCATGAGTGGAGATGCGACTCTGTTCCAGCGGGCCGACATGGTGGAGGCGGGGTGGCGGGTGGTCGATCCGGTGCTCGACGTGTGGAAGGTGCTGCCTCCCCGGAAATTTCCGAATTATGCCGCGGGCACGTGGGGGCCCAAGGAAGCCGACGATCTGATGCTGCGCGACGAGCGTGAATGGAGGAATATCGAAGCATGATTCTCGCAGGAGAAATTGGTGCAACCAAGACCCGCCTCGCCGCGTTCGAAAACGAAGGCAACCGGCTGAATACGGTGGTTGAGAAAACGTATCTTAGCCAGCAAGAGAGCAGCCTGCCGAATATCGCTTCGAACTTCGTGAAGACCGAAGGCATCCCCGTGCACAGCGCATGTTTCGGCGTGGCCGGACCGGTCCGAGGAAAGACCTGCAAGATCTCAAACCTGGCCTGGACGATTGACGCCGACGAACTGGCCGGCCTCCTCAAACTCAAATCGGTCGGGCTGATCAACGATCTCGAAGCTTATGCTTACGGCATCGATGGGTTGGAGTCGAAAGATTTCGTTACGTTGAGCGAAGGCCACGAGGATGCGGTCGGGAACCGGGCCGTAATTTCCGCGAGAACCGGCCTGGGCGTGGCCGGTCTCTACTGGGACGGATTTCGACATCACCCGTTTGCCTGTGAAGGGGGACACTGCAGCTTCTCTCCGGGGAACGAACTGGAAATCGAACTCCTGCAGTATCTGCACAAGAAACATGGGCGAGTAAGCTGCGAGCGCGTGCTTTCGGGACCGGGCATCAAGAACATCTACGAATTTCTGCGTGACACGGGAAAAGAGCCGGAGCCCGATTGGCTGAAAGAGGAGATGGGGAAGGCTCCAGATGGTCCGGCCCTGATCTCTCGACTGGCGCTCGAAAAAAAGGCGCCCATCTGCGAAAAAACGCTATCGATCTTCGTAGGAGTTTACGGCTCGCAGACCGGGGACTGCGCGCTGACGTTTATGAGCACGGGCGGGATTTTTATCGGCGGCAGCATCGCGGCGAAGATTCTGCCGTTGATGCAAGCGTCGACCTTCATGCAGTCATTCCTGGCGAAGGGCCGCATGCAAGGACTGCTCAACGATATTCCGGTGAAGATTGTTCTGAACGATAACGCCGGCATGGTAGGGGCCGCGCGGTACACGCTTATTCAGAAGGCGTTCAAAAGTTAAGAAGGGCGGGGCAGTTGAGCTAGATCCCGTGCTCCAGTTGGTGCTGATACTCGGCTGCGTTGAAGTGGCCTCGGGAAGACGCAATCAAGCCATCGGACCCGATACACCATTTTTCAAAGCCGCTGACCTGAACCTTGTGTCCTTTTCCTCCCGGACCACTGTTTGTGCCAGTCAGTGTCCAGTGGTACTCCGTACTGTCAGGCTGAATTCGAAGGTCGTTCATGGCGACCTTAAGGTCAGGGAACACGGTCATGAAAGACCGAGCAAGTTCGGCGATTTCTTTTCGGCCTACAGCCGGAGTTCCGTCGTTGACAGACAGCGAACCGCTGGGCGAAAAGAACGCAGCCACGCTCTCGGGGCTTTGGCTACACCAGGCTGCGGTGTAGCGTGCCGCGAAAGCCCGTAGTTTGTCGGCATCCGGTTGCATAGCGTCCCATAGCAAGTGGAAGATCAAACCGTGGCTGGTGCCCGGGGCGGGAATCGAACCCGCACGTCCCGTTAGGGACTCGGGATTTTAAGTCCCGTGCGTCTGCCAATTTCGCCACCCGGGCATCATTTGCTTTCAGTAGTTTACTGAATCCTGCCGCCGGCCGCTGGCGGAATTGTAGTGAGAATTGTGGTAACGTTTGCGCTTTTTCCGTGCTTTGCGCCTGCTTTTCTTCCGCCCCCTGAGCAGCGACCTCAAGATTCAGGAACGCATTTTCCATCGTCTCGGCCGTGGGATGCACGTCTCGCTGAGGGAGAAGGTTCAGTGGAACGATTTCGGGAGCGGGATGTCAGACCGCAGGCGCAAGAGGTCCGGGACCGGGTGGCAGGATGGTCAGACTCACAACTGAACATCCTTCAAAGTGCAAGACCCTAGTAGCCGGATGCTCTCAGCGACCGCCAGCAAGACTGTATTGAACCTCTCCTCTCTATCGCCGATCAAGCGCGTGGAGATTGGCCGGATCTGGTCGAAGGTCTCTCGAGGAGGTACTACTCGCCGAGCCAGCCGACTCTTCCCTCGGAGTGAAACTCCTGGCGGATGTGAGGCAGGTGTTCGACGAGAATGGTGTTGATCGGCTTTTCCACCCAGGAATTGCTGACAGCACTTATATCGCCTCTTCTTACTTCTTGATCATCGCCTCTTCGTAGTGAGTTCTACCCACCAGACTGCCGTCCTTCGAGTGCAATTCCTCGTCTAGAACGATGCGAACCGGACATCCCTGCGAAGTCACCCACACGGTTCCTTTCTCAGACCCACCTGGCCCCAGAATGCTCTCATAGAGCGCATGCTCGGTCGCAGCGCCGCGCGTCGTGTCTATCGAATACTTGACTGTGTTGTAGCTGTTGACGTCCTTCTCCGCGCCCTCGTTGACCACAGCCGAGGTGCTGCGCACTGTCGCAAAGAGGCTGGCCATTCGCCCAATCGCCATTAGGTTTGACGAGACTTCCGGGGGTGCACCGTGGAACTGCTGGGGAACGGGCGAAGAATTGTTTTTGAAGCTGCCGTCAATCATCTGCGGCGTAACGTCTGCCTGTTCTTCCCAAGGGTTGTCGGATTCGGCTTTGAAGGCGTAGTGGAAAGATTCCGGGGGATTTCGAATGCGGTTGATTACGCAATTCAGATCAATGTCCGGACCGGCACTAGCCTTTACTATGCCAACGCTCTTTTGCTCAAGTTGCGTCGTTTGATCCAGTGTTTTAGAGGGGGCCGATTTGCAGGCCAAAAGCGAGAGGACCGCCGACACCACAACGATACAGTCTCTTACCGGTGCTCGTGCATAGCTAAGACAACTCATCGATGTTCTCCCTTCTTACCCCACAGTACTTGTTTTCAGACTGAACCGGTGACGCGACCGCGCGATTACCTCTGCGTGGTAGCAATTTCCACCCGACGATTCAGCGCCCTGCCATTCGCGGTGACGTTATCGGCGACCGGACGGCTCGCACCAAAACCCTGGGGAGCGAGGCGACTCGCATCTACACCGTGCGCCTTCAACCATGCAATCACAGAGGCGGCACGATTCTGCGAGAGCGTTTGATTGTGCTCGCCGTTTCCTTGATTGTCGGTGTGCCCGGCGATAATCCAATGCGATCCCGGATGGTTGTTAATAAGCCCCAGCACGGATTCGAGGGCCGGCGTGCTGTCCGGTCTGAGTTTGGCGGAGTCGCTGTCGAAATGAATTCCGTAAACGGCAGCCGATCCGGTTTGCGCGATCGTCTTCTCAAGTGCAGACGTGCCTTCTTCATGACGGTGCAACTGTATTTCGGCGTGTCCACTCTGCCCGGCCACGATGTCCGCTGTTGCCGAGTTGGCATCGTAGCCCGGTGCTACTGCGGTGGCGACGACCAACCCTGCAGGCAGCCCGCTTAACTCGCAATTTCCAGTTGCATCCGTTGAACCAGATTGAAGCGCAGCGGTTACCGTCGCTCCGGCGATGGGCGTGTTCTTGTCCCAATCTTTGACCGTAACTGCGACAGAAACCAGGTACTGAAATTTGCGCGGGTTCACCAGAATGCGAACGAAATCGACTGCGTATCCATCTTGCGCATGGGTGGTGGGATCATCGATCAGGAGCTTCACGGTGCCGGATTGCAGCAAGGGAAAATATTCCGGCAGCAGATTGACCGAGATCAGCTTCCCGATAGGTCCGGTCTGCTCGAGCGCGTTCAGCACCTGCTCGAGGCTTGGGATGCGAGTGGCATTCAAGCTCGCTTGGAAATGCGAGTGGAAGGATGGCGCCTGAAAATCATCGACGAAAATCTGGAAGAGCACAGCGTCGATCTTGCTCGGAAGAGCTCCTACCGGGAGCACGATGGGCTGCGGCATGGAATCCTGGCGGGTTTTGCAGGAAGAGGCATTGGCAGATTCCTGACAGGGACGCAGAACGCTGCTGGTATACCCATCACCGGCAAACGGATGCTCCGCGTAGTCAGCCGCGGTCACGACCGAACCCAACAGAATTCGATCCGTGCCGTCGGGCGACCCTGGTTTCGGCACTGTCGGGAAGGGGTGCGCAGGAGTGGACTTTCCGGAGAACGGATCGAAGTTCTTGGGCCAACCGAATCCCAGATTGTTGATGTCGCCGGTGCGCACCACCAGATCTGCCTCTGGGCCGCCCTCTGTTCGCTCATAGCGCAGAGCCCAGTCGTGGGCGGGATCTCCCTTTGATGCAAGGGGCGCGGCCGGATTCCCCAAGTCTGGTGGTGCGCTGTCTGCAAATTCGGGCGCCGCGGAATTCGCGGGCGTTGTGGAGGGAACAGACGCGGAAATCGCAGGAGCGGAATGTTTCTCGCTTGTCCGGCTTACTCCAGGCTCATTCGTAGCCTTGCCAGAATTCTTTCGTTGGTGTGTGGCCTCGAATCTTTGTGCCTCGTTCTTTGCGCGATATGCGATGTAGACGCAGCTTCCCATACCCACCATAAGAATGACCATGATCAAAGCAGCAGTAATCAAGGCCACTTTGATGAGTTTGCCGGCCGGCGCCGCTTGCGTCGTAACCTGCGAACTGGCTACGGTAGAACTTGTTGCCGAGTTCCGCTTTGTCCCGCAGACAGAACAAAACGACTGGTCTTGCGAAAGGGCGGCTCCGCATTGGCTGCAAACAACTGGCATCTGGCTCTCCGAGGCGTTCACTGGCGCGTCATGACCATTTCGTCCCAGGTCGACGATGAGACAACGAATTGCCTATTCCCCAGCCTGCCTTGCTGCTATTGGTCCGATCACCGGAATATGGAACTCACGTCCCTTGTAGGCCGAATACATCAAGAACAGCCAGAACACGAACAGTCCCAGGGAGATGACGAATGGTGCCGGAACGAGCGCCAGCGCCAACCAGCCGCTAACGGCCGCGATCATCCTGACCACAAAACTGAACGTAATCCTGTAAACGATGTAGGTGGCACATAGAAGAATCGACTGCATCGCGTGGAACCTCACGAAGCGATCGTGTTTATAGGGCTCGAGCGCGAGAAAAATGATCCCCGTGATCAGGCCGAGGAGGTACGCGAGTGCGCCGGCCACATTCGGCGTCAATCCAGACGCGGCTGCCCCGGCGGGAGCGGACTGCGTGGCCGCAATCGCCGCCGACTGTGCGGAAGCCATCGACCCCACTGGAGCGCCTGACGATATTGATCTTCCACAGTTTCCGCAGAAACCTGCGTGCTGAGGTAGTGCTGCGCCGCAATTTGGACAGAATCCCATGTCTATCTCTCCTTTGCCCTCGTACCGAAGTTCACCTTATTTGTCTCCGCAGGCATTGATGTCAGGTTCGCGAGTGACGAACTCCTTCTTGGCGAATACGATTTCTTTGTCGACTCCCTTGATGCCAAGCAGATATGTATCTGCGCCGCCTTTGAACTCAAGCAAAAGACGCGTGAGTTTGCAGGGAACCATTGCAAGGGATCCCGCGGCTGTCATCGTTCCGACAGCCACTGTCTGGACCGACGCTGCTGCTTCCGTCCTGAAGCTGGGGTCGATCTTCTTTTTTGCCCATTTCCCGGCTGCGGTTTTGGCCAGGAAGTCAGCCATGGTATCTGCCATCTGCGACGGAAAAGCTTCCTGCAGCACATCAATGGCAGATCCGGGACCAAGGCTCAGAGTGATTTTCGGAGCAGCCATGCCAATCAGGATCGCGTGCGGCGCCAGCGAGGCGGTGGTGGTGTGCTCGAATTTCCCGGTGCCGTCAATGGAACCACTCGCTTGGGAGTTGCCACCTTTTATTTGGAAACCTTCATCGCCACTGTAGGTAATACGAAAGGATCCGCTGGCCCCTTCTTTCTTTGCGCCGAACCCCGGTTTGAGGATGAGGTTCGCGTTAATGGTGAGCATGAAGGGAATGCCACCAATCGGCATCGGGACTTTCGCGAGCGGCGGCAATTTGATATTGGGCTTGTCAATACCGGCAACATCGCCCTCTCCCCGGGTTGCGGCATACTCTACATTCGTCTCTCCATTCAGCCCCTTGGCGACGTAGGAGAAGTTGTCGAGACTGCCCGGAGACACTTGAATATCCGCTGAGCTCAGAAAATCCTGCAAGTGTCCTTGCGAAGACACCATGACGCTCATGCCCTGGTAACTGCGGGACACCTTGAGAGCGATCTCAAGCCGGTTTGACCCCGGCGTTACGCTCATCGTCGTATCCCACCCGTCAACTTTTCCCGAGTAGGAAAGCTGTGGGCCCGCGGCGTACACCGTGCTCGGGGGTATCCACCATGCCAGGGATTCCGCGGGAATGGGCGGGCGCGATTCGCTGACTTGTGCGAACAAGGAGGCGAATTGGATGGGCGCATCCCACTTTAAGTGCCCTTGCTGAATGAAATCGGGCAACGACGCATAGTCGGTGCCGACAATAATGAGCTTGTCTTTCCTGGCTATCGCCAGGACCTTCTGCACCGCAACGTTTTCCAGAAACAGAATCTGACCTTCATGAAGGCTCTGGATGCGCTGGTCAGAATCGTCAAAGACAAAGATGTTCCCATCAGAACCGACACTCTTCAGAATGCGGCGGGTGCTTGCCTCGTCAATGCGTATGGTGTTACTGGTCAGGGTAAAATCGGCAACCGTCCCTGGGAGTTCCCGAAGGTCCCGGAACGGCCGTGCAGCCGGGATGCCAGACGCTGTCGTCGGCGTCGGCGCCCTCTTCTTGGAACAGCCGACTAGCGTCGCGACTGCGAGGACGCAGCAAAAAAGTATTGGCTTCATAGTTGACCTTGCCCCACGAGCATCCTGCCTGCGGAGTTTCTACGGCTATTCCGCCTCATCCGAAATCTGGAACGTCCAGAGTGCATCGAACATCAGCCCGTCACCTTGCGCTCGCGCCACATCGCCGCCAGAAAACTTTTTGTCTTTCGAAATCGGGCGCAACACGACTCCATATTCGCCCGGTTGCAACTCCGAAGCCGCCGACACCTTGTACTTCCCCGCTTCCAGTTTTTCCGCGCGCGTTGGCACCCGCTCTTCGAGGAAATGCGAGTACATCTGCCAGTCGGCGGCGGGACTGGACTGCAGATCGGGTTTACCCTGCGTCGCACCGACAATTCGGCAAGTGTTCTGCGCTGGCGTGAGTTTTACGATGGCGGGTTCGTAGTCATCAGCATTGATTCCTATTGCCCGAGAAAAGTCCACGACAAAACTGGGCGAGATGGTTTGCAGAACGTTTATTGACGTGGGACTTGGAACTCCCCACACGTAGGTGACCGTCGGGGTACGATGCGCCAGAACACTACTAAAGACGCCGCCGGCCTGCTGCACCGCTGAATTGCCGACTGCGGAGTTCACGTGGGACGCGACGCCGTACGCGGCGGTGTTGATACCGCTTTGCATCGCTTGCGTGACGGCAGAATCGGCAGCCAGACTCTTCATCGAAGATGGTTTTGTCTTGGTTTCGGCCAGTTGCGTCTTCTCCAGAGGAAGTTCCCGCGCCGCGCCACCATTTGTGAAATAGAGCTTGGGAATGTGCGATTTGGCGGGTGGAATTGCGACGGACGCGTCCGCCATCGATTCAGCGCTTGGCTTCGGCGAAGAAGCGATTGCCGAACCTTTGTTCGACGCCGCGATCATTGCGTTCAGTTCGTTTTCCGTCACGCCCGCTTTTTGCAGCCGGATCAGCTCCGTTGTGGAGGTATTGAATTGCGACGGACGCGCCTGGATCGCCGAAACCACAACTGTCTCCGGCAGCTTGTTCTTGACCATGGTGATGACGTCGTCATTGGCCATCGGCTTTTGCGATTGCTGGGCTGCCGCGAAGGTCTGAAC
>DASRDJ010000328.1:0-2460 GCA_035652655.1 Terriglobales bacterium | reverse complement strand
ATCGTTCGCCCGATCAGCTTGGCCCCGAGCATATTCGCCAGTATCAGGCCGCGCTGTTCACGCGCTGGAAGTTCGCCCCGAACACCGTAACGCAGCGCTTGGCCGCTTTGCGCTTCTTCTATGTACAGGTGTTGAAGCGCGGCTGGAGCGTTGCCGAGACCCCGTATCCGAAGAAAGTTCTGCACTTGCCGCAGGTGCTGAGCCAGGACGAAGTGGCGCGTCTGATCGACGCGGCAGAGCTTCCCTTTCAGCGCATTCTGCTGATGACCCTCTATGCCACGGGCGCACGTCGCGCAGAAGTGGCGCATCTGAAGATCAGCGACATCGACAGCCAACGGATGGTCATTCATATCCGGGGCGGCAAGGGACGCAAGGACCGCGATGTCATGCTCAGTCCCAAACTGCTCGATGCATTGCGCATCTACTGGCGCGGGCTTCGGCGGAAGCCCACCGACTGGCTGTTTCCCGGCAATCGATGGCATACGGCGAGTCATCCTGTCTCCACCAAGGTTCTCTGGATTGCCTGTCAGCAGGCCGCCGAACGCGCCGGCCTCGAGCACAAACACATTCATCCCCACACTCTGCGCCACTGCTTCGCCACTCATTTGCTCGAAGCCGGCGCCGACCTGCGCACCATCCAGATGCTGCTGGGGCATCGCGACCTGGAGGAAACGACGATCTATCTGCATCTGTCCCGGCGTCATCTCAGCGCCACCGGCAGTCCGCTGGATACACTCACGATCCGAGGAGAAGAAGAACAGACGCAGAACGCATGAACCGGCCACCGCTGGAGGTGGCCGACATCGTTCGCTGTGCAGGACAGTCCTTCATTGAACGCAGTCGCAAGTGGATCAACGGCCAACACGAAAAGGTGTTGCTCGCCATCACACGCTGCCGTACCGCAGCGCTGGGTGGACATCGCGATCAGTGCTCAGATTGCGGACATACTGCCATCTCGTATAACTCGTGTCGCAACCGGCATTGTCCCCGATGCCAAGGCAACGCCCGCCAGCGCTGGCTTCAGACGCGGGAACGCGAGTTGCTGCCCACCAGCTACGTGCACGTTGTCTTCACGCTGCCGCGGGAACTAGCGCCGCTCGCGCTGCAGAACAAACGGGTGATCTACAACCTACTCTTTCACACCAGCGCTGCCACTCTGCTGGAGATCGCTCGAGATCCCCGGTACCTGGGAGCCGAGATCGGCTTCTTCAGCGTGCTCCACACTTGGGACCAGCGACTTCAGCATCATCCTCATGTTCACTGCGTGCTGGCCGCTGGCGGCCTCGTTCCGAATCACTCCCGCTGGATATCCTCGCGCCGATCCTTCTTCCTGCCCGTCAAAGTGCTCAGCCGTGTCTTTCGCGGCAAGTTTGTTGCCGGACTCAAGGCCGCCTTTCACACCGGCGCACTCCAGTTCCACGGACATCTCTTGCCACTGGCCGAACCGCGCGCCTTCGTCTCGTGGCTACGGGTACTGTTCCGTCACGAGTGGGTTGTCTACTCCAAACGGCCTTTCGGAGGCCCAGAACATGTGCTGCGCTATCTCGGCGCTTACACCCACCGCGTCGCCATCTCCAACAGCAGGTTGGTTGCTCTCTCCGAGGGCAACGTAACCTTTCGTTGGCGCGACTCCGCCCACGGCAATAATAAGAAGAGGGTCATGACTCTGGCGGTCGAAGAGTTCTTGCGCCGCTTCCTGCTTCACCTGTTGCCGCGCGGGTTTATGCGCATCCGCAACTTCGGATTCCTCGCCAACCGACGACGAGCAGAACTCCTCCCGCTATGTTTCCGATTGCTCCAGCGATCCGATCAGCCCGCTGCGCGCACCAACTCGCCGGCTGCGCTCCTCACTCACTCACAATGGAACTGTCCCCTCTGCGGCGGAACCATGCAGGTTGTCGAGCGTCTCTCCGCCGCGCAACTCTTCCTCCGATCTCCCCCTCATCTCAGCCGGTGTACTGCATGAATCCACATCCCCAGCCTCGAATCTCGCTCCTGCCCCGGCGCGCACACTGGTTCTGTGTCTCGCATTTGTCCGAACGCAGTATGGCGGTGCGATTCAGACTCTCCCATGCGCCGCCCTACGCCACTTCTCTCTGCGATCCGCTACTGAAACCCAAGCACCCTGACCGCAACGGCAAACTCGCAAACGATCAAGACCGGCTCATCCAGATACAAATCCCATAGTCCCCCGGGGGCGGCTTCCTTCAAGTCGCTGTATCTGAAGCGCCTCCACAGCGCTCCAACTCCCAACTCTCTGCCCGTGGGCGCTCCAGATACAGCACTATGACTTGTGGCCCGTGACTCACAGTCCGCGGCGGTACCCTTCTTATTCGAACGAATTCTTCTTTCCAAACAATCAGGGAGGACGACCGCAATTGTTGTGCTCAGTGTCAGACCTTACTGTCATGGCGGGCATTTATATGCGTATTTGACAATATATAAAAATAGTGATTTATT
>DASRDJ010000327.1:0-6479 GCA_035652655.1 Terriglobales bacterium | reverse complement strand
GAGCTCGTCGGCAGATACTGAGTTGAGATAGGTTTTCATCCGCTCATACGTCGTATCGTGGTAGTCGAGGAGTTGCTGCGCGGAAGCGCGGAAAGAGTTGACTTGTTCGCGCGTGTGTCGCGCCGATCGACCATAGTCCGCCGGTTCGGGCGGCATACCAAACCGGGCAGCCCATCCTTCGCCGATCCAGAGCTGCTCTCGGCCGGAGAGCCGGGAGACATTGGCGTCCATGACTCGACTGATGCGCCAGGCAAGCCACCCGATCGACGGATGCGGCTCTTTAACCAGTTCCTCCGGCGTAGTGTCGCCCAACGTGCGGTGCAGCGACTCGTGAACGCGGGTAAACGCGTCAAGCAAGATATCGTTCGCGATCATGAAGGTGTCCTCCGTAGCTTACACTTACTACCGGCCTCTCCAATCAAGATTCACCAACAACGGTAATGGCGTCAGACTTGCTCAAGTCTACTAACTCTTGACCCCTAATTTGACCTGGCCGAGTTGGAGCCGGCGGCACCTTGAGGAGCCATCCGGTCATCACTTTTGCGGCAGTACCTCTTTGACCAACTTGAATATCGGCGTCAGGTCTTGGTACTCCGGTCTGGCCAGATCGAAATATTTCTTGCCTTCTTCCAGGCGGTTGTAGGGATCGACTTCGTCTTTTGGAATATCGATGCGGCGCGAATTGTGCGCGTCGGGCCGGCCGAATTTCTGCAACGCAAGCTGCCCTTCCCGGGACAGCAGCCAGTTGACGAAAAGCTTCGCCGCATTGGGGTGGGGTGCGCGCGTCGGGATGCCGAGCGTGCCGCCGGCGGCACTGCTGCTGCCGCCCTCCTTCCAATCTTCGGCGTCGAGGTAACCGATCGGCAGCTTTTGCTGCACTGCCTTGCCTACTTCGCTGCCCGCGTTGCAGCGAATACATAGAGAGAATTTGCCCGCGGCAAGCCAGTCGGTCATTTGGCGCGGATCACGGCTCACGGTGATCTGCGTGTCGCCATAGAGTTTTTTGATAAATGGCGGGCCGAGGTCAGGATGATAGTAGAAAAACTGCAGCGTCGCTCCCATGCCGAAGGCCGTCGGGTCGAGCGACACCGTTTTCCCTTTCCATTTGGGCTGCAACAGATCCCAGTAGGATTTGAACTCGCCGGGATTGGCCTGCTTCAAGTTATAAGCGACTTGGCCCGATAGAGAATTGGCGACAAAGGCAAAAATGTAGCGCTTGTCCGGATCGATGTAGCGGTGTTCGCCCTCATACCATTTTGTTTGATCCAAGACTTCGGGAAGGATGAGCGCGGCTTTGATCGGTTCGAGAATCTGCGCCTTGTAAAGCGCGTCGTGCAGCATGTTGGCCCCGGAGCTCACCACGTCCACGAGATATTTTTCACCGCGCCGTTCGGCCAGGATGCGCGATGCCAGCGAATTGCCGGCGACGGCAACGACGATGTTCGCTTTGATCTTAGGGTATTTTTTCCTGAATACTTCCAACACGCGGTCGTAGTCGTAACAGCAACCATACAGCGTAAACTGCCCCTCGGCTTCGGCGGCGCGCAGCGTTTTTTCCCACTCCGCTTGCCAACTCGACTGGGCGGCAACGAACGGAACGGAGGATACGATCCATAGAACGACACAGATCACCGTGCGTACGGCGAGATTCACAAAGCCGTGGTTACGCGAGATCATATTCTCCCAGCATCATCAGGACAGAGAGATGGTTTTATTTACCAAAGTATAGGGTGAACTGAGCTTGAGGATTCAATAAAGTTTGCGGAGATGCAATAACCGTGGCGCATTTCAAGCGCATGCAGGACCACCGTCCGCGATCAACGCTGCTGACTGCTGTGTCCTGACTGCTGTGTCAGCTTGCCTAACTCTACTAACTCTAAGTGCGCGGAGTTTTTGCTCCGTCTCCGTTTCAAATGATTTTTATCTGGCACCTTTGCGAATCACGTTTCGTTTTTCTATCATTATTGTAATCGAGAAAGGACATGTGGCAGGCCACTCGTCCCGCATTTGGATTACTCTGGAGGATCCGAAAAACACGATGAGTCTAAAAAAACAATATTTGAAAAAACCTCGCGTCTGTAAAGTTACCTTTTCTCTCCCAAAGGAAGCCGCCGGTTCTGCGGCCAATGTGAGTCTCGTGGGGGACTTTAATGAGTGGAGCAAAGAAACCGTCCCGATGAAGCGACTGAAAAACGGCACTTTCACGGCCACCGTCACGTTGGAACCGAGCAAGGAATATCACTTTCGCTACTTTGTCGATGGCCAGCGTTGGGAAAACGACTGGAATGCCGACAAGTACGTGCCCAATAGTCACGGCAGCGACGACTCCGTCGTAGTGGTGTAACGCCGAAACACGGCGAACAACGAACCGGCGTTTCGATGGTGCCGGCTCTGTAGATCAGTCTCGTCTGGCTCTGGTTCTGTGACCACCAGAGTGAGAGAAAAAAGGGCGATGTTTCAGATTTTTGAAACACCGCCCCCATTTGTTGCTCACTGCTTCCGTTAATTTGTGAGGATTCTTAGCTCCTCCGCCGGTTTTCGGTGTTCGGCTCGGAGGTAGTTGCGGAACCCGTCCGCTATCAGGGCAGCCACCATAGCCACTGGCCCTTCTTTTAGCCGGAACAGGACTTGCACTCGCCGAAGAATGCCAACCGATGGGAGGTCACGGTGAAACCACCCTGGAGCAGGGAGGCGGGCAGGATCTCTTCGCCCTTACCGACTAAGATGTCATACACCCGTCCACAGGTCTCGCAAATGAAGTGCTGGTGCGAGTCCAGCAGCGGATCGAAGTGCTGCGTCCGACCCAGGGTCAGCACCTGGAGTTTTCCTTCAGCCACCAGTTTGTGCAGATCACGATAGACCGTACCGAGACTAATGTTGGGGATATGACTGCGCACCCTTTTGTAGATCTGATCGGCCGTGGGATGCGAGTTGTCGCCGGCAACCTCGTCCCACACAACTTCAAGCTGCCTGGTCTTTCTGCCGGTGCTTTTCTCCATGGGACGTCCTACGCCTCGAGATCTTCCGCAAGGGACCGCCTGGTTTCCGGTGCAAGCTTGGCCTCAAGCCTGGGCCAGGCAGGCCTCTCCGTCACAAAGTGCTCGGGGCCTGGTGACTCGGCCCACACCCCCGTCAACAGGCAAGCGCGGGCGCACCGCAGAGGTAGCCCGCGCTTGCTGCAACGGTATTGGTAACGAACCTAAGCGCGGGCCTTGGCCCCTCGCGCCCCCGCGCCGTTCCGCCCAAGGTCGAAGCGATCGTTGTTCATGACCTTGTCCCACGCAGCCACGAAATCACGCACGAACTTCTCCTTCGAGTCGTCTTGTGCGTAAACCTCGGCGAGGGCTCGGAGCTGGGAGTTGTAGCCGAAGACGAGGTCGACGGCGGTGCCGGTCCACTTCGTCGCGCCGGTGGCGCGATCGCGACCCTCGTACACGCTCTTATCCGAACCGGATGCCTTCCACTCTGTGCTCATGTCGAGCAGGTTCACGAAGAAGTCGTTGGTCAACGTGCCTGGCCGCTTGGTCAAGACGCCGTGCTTGGATTGCCCGGAGTTAGCATTCAGGGCGCGCATGCCGCCGACTAGCGCCGTCATCTCTGGAGCGGTCAAATTCAGCATGAATGCCCGCTCCACCAGCAGCGTCTCCGGCGACAGCTCCTCTCCGGCTTGGACGTAGTTGCGGAACCCGTCGAAGGTCGGTTCGAGCACGGCGAACGACTCCACGTCGGTTTGCTCCTGCGAAGCGTCCGTGCGCCCCGGCTTGAAGGGAATCTTCACGTCGTGTCCGGCGTCCTTCGCGGCTTTCTCGATCGCAGCGTCGCCGCCGAGAACGATCAGGTCGGCGAGCGAGACCTTCTTCTTCCCGCCGGACTGTGAGCGGTTGAAGTCCTGCTGGATCTTCTCGAGTGTCTGCAGCGCCTTCGCCAGTTCGGCCGGGTTGTTCACTTTCCAGTCCTTCTGGGGCGCGAGGCGGATCCGAGCCCCGTTGGCGCCGCCGCGCTTGTCGGTGCCGCGGAAGCTCGCTGCAGATGCCCAGGCGGTGGAGACCAATTGTGAGATGGACAGCCCCGATGCGAGGATCTTGCCCTTGAGGTCGGCGATGTCCTTCTCCCCGATCAGTTCATGATCGACCGCGGGGACGGGGTCCTGCCACGGCTGCGGCGGCGGAACCCACGGGCCTAGGTAACGCGAAACGGGTCCCATGTCGCGGTGCAACAGCTTGTACCACGCCTTGGCGAACGCTTCTGCAAGCTGGTTCGGATTCTCGTGGAAGCGCTTTGCGATCGGCCCGTAGGTAGGATCCACCTTCAACGCAAGGTCCGTCGTGAGCATCATAGGGGCGTGCCGCTTCGACTTATCGTGAGCATCCGGTACGGTGCCCTGGGCCTCGGGATTCTTGGGCGCCCACTGCTTCGCACCGGCGGGGCTCGTCGTCAGCTGCCAGTCGTACTTGTGGAGGTTCTCGAGGAACCCGTTGTCCCACTTCGTCGGGTTATTGGTCCAGGCACCCTCGAGCCCGCTCGTGATCGTATCGGAGCCCTTTCCGCTGCCGAACTTCTGCTTCCAGCCGAAGCCTTGCTCCTCCAGACTGGCGCCTTCCGGTTCGGGACCGACGTACTGGGCATCAGGGGCGGCACCATGGGCCTTGCCGACCGTGTGGCCGCCGACGATGAGCGCAAGCGTCTCCTCGTCATTCATCGCCATGCGGCGGAACGTCTCTCGAATGAACTTTGCCGAAAGGGCCGGATCGGGGTTGCCGCCCGGCCCCTGCGGGTTTACGTAGATCAGGCCCATGTGATCGGCGCCCATAGGCCCCTGGATCTTCTCGTCGCCGGCGTGGCGCTCATCGCCCGTCCCGCCGCCGCTGAACCAGCTGCTTTCTGGGCCCCAGAAGATCTCGTCGGGTTCCCAGCGGTCCTCGCGCCCAAAGCCGAAGCCGAACGTCTTGAAGCCCATCGATTCATAAGCACAGTTGCCGGCGAAGACGATCAGGTCGGCCCAGGAGATCTTATTGCCGTACTTTTGCTTGATCGGCCAGAGCAACCGGCGCGCCTTGTCGAGGTTCGCGTTGTCGGGCCAACTGTTGAGGGGAGCAAAGCGCTGCATGCCGCTGCCGCCACCGCCCCGACCGTCCGCGATGCGGTACGTGCCCGCGGCATGCCACGCCATCCGGATGAAGAGCGGCCCGTAGTGGCCGTAGTCGGCCGGCCACCAGTCCTGCGACGTCGTCATCACCTTGATGACGTCCTGCTTCAGCGCTTCGACGTCAAGTTTCTTGAACTCCTCCGCGTAGTTGAAATCCTTGCCCATCGGATCGGCGACGGGAGAGTGCGCGTGGAGGACTGAGAGGTCGAGCTGATCCGGCCACCAGTCCTTGTTCGTCCTGGGCCGAGTCCGCTTGGGAGTCGGCGAGGGGATTACTGGGTTCTCGCTTTCGCTGCCTTGGTTAGCCATGGTTTTTCTCCTTTCTTGCTGCCAACTAATGGCAGATTGCAAGTACTCTGTTACCGCTGATTACTGCTTCCATACCGAAATAATCTAACAACTGCGAACAGTGTTTGCCAATACATCTTTTAAATCTTTGTGATAGCTTTCACCTATTATGAATTTCAATCCTCATGCGTTTTCCCTTCGGCAGCTTCAATACATTGTCGCGGTTGCCGATTTGCTGAGCTTCAATCGCGCCGCTGATGAGTGTCATGTGTCTCAACCGTCGCTGAGCTTACAAATTGCTGAGCTCGAGCGTGTGTTGGCCATCAAAATATTCGAGCGTGATGCCCATCGTGTTGCTTTGACAGCGGCGGGCCGGGATTTCGTCGAGAGCGCGCGTGTGGTATTGCACGCGGCCGACGCACTGCTAGAAACAGCCCGGCGTGGCATCGATCCGTTCTCCGGCACTCTACGCATCGGCGTCATTCCGACAATTTCGCCTTATTGGTTACCTGAGTTGGCATCGGCCCTGCGCAAGGCCTATCCGCATTTGACGGTGATTTGGGTGGAAGATAAAACCCATATGCTCGTGCACGCCCTTCAATCGGGTGCTATCGATGCAGCTCTGCTGGCGCTGGAAGCGGAAATCGGCGACGTCGAGCGCGAAGTGATCGCAAAAGACCCATTTGTCTTGGTGGCGCCGGCGGGAAATCCGCTCGTGGCGAAAGGCACACCCGCCAAAGCCGCCGAATTGCGCGGCGCAACCGTGATGGTGCTCGAAGACGAACATTGCTTTGGCAAACAGGCTCTGGAGTTCTGCTTACATGCCAAAGCGCAACAGCATCAGTTCCGAGGAACGAGTCTCCCCACCGTCATCAGCATGGTCGCGGGCGGCGTCGGAGTGACGTTGTTGCCGACTCTCGCGGTGCGGAACGAGGTACGAATGCATAACCTGCGTGTGCGCCGTTTCGCTGACGCCGAGGCGGTTCGGACCATCGGTCTGGTGTGGCGCAAGAACTCTTTCCTGACACCGGCCTTACGGAAGTTA
>DASRDJ010000326.1:0-8801 GCA_035652655.1 Terriglobales bacterium | reverse complement strand
CGCAGCGAGCAACAACAGCATCGCCGGCTGGACCCATAGCGCGTGGAAGAACAACGGTGCGCCGGGAACCAAGACGCTCGGTATCGGCGACGAAGCTGCGGGTGTGAGCATTGCGCTTGGTATCCTCGCGGCTCTCCACGCGCGCGAGCGCACCGGCGAGGGCCAGAAGATCGAAGTTTCGATGCAAGAAGCCGTCCTTGGTTTTATGACCAGCTCGATGCACGAACATTTCACAGGCAATAGCGTCGGCAATCGACCCATGAAAGTGGCCGACGGTTATTTCACCTTGCGCGTGCCGGACATGAGTGATTCCGTTTGGGCGCAGACAGCTCCACTGATCGGTGGAAACGATCTATTCCAAGATCCCCGCTTTACAACAGCGGCGGCGCGTCGGCAGCACCGCGCCGAACTGGAGCAGATAGTCCGAACCTGGGCAAGCGGAAAAACTCGCCAGGAAATTTGGGACGGATTGCGCGACCTGGATTATTTCGGCGCGCCTGTCCTGTCCATCGGCGAGGTGATGGAAGATCAGCATATCAAAGAGCGCCGCGCGTTTATTGAACGCGATCACCCGACCGCGGGACGCACTACATTACTTGCTCCCTGGATCCATCTATCCACAACACCTACCAGCATCCACCATGATGCGCCCGCCATCGGCCAGCATACCGACGAGGTGCTCGGCGGTCTTGGGTTGACCACGGCGGACTTGGCGGATCTGCGGGCACAGGGTGTTGTTAAGTGAAACAGCGTCCCAGAAGATCCGAAGCGATTTATTGAAAAAACTGGAGCCACCCGCCGGAGTCGAACCGGCGACCTACTGATTACGAAAAACAGCCAGGCCACAGCGAACCTGTCTAAACTTGAAAAAGATCAAAAAAACAAGTCTAATGACATCCAAGCGACAAAAGACTCTTTTCCAGGGCTGCAGCGCATTATGGCTCCGGTACGCGATGCGGACCGTCAGCAAGCTTGGAGTCAAATTAAACAAGAGTTCAGCAGATTTGGTGACGCGAACGGCTTCGAGGCGCCCGGCGAGGTGCTAATGGCTCCATAGAAAAAGGTGGTTTAAAAATCCTATCCGTCTTTCGCGGGATTTCTAGCTTCTATGTCATTCGGCCAACAAGCAATACGAAAGCCCGACCTCGATCTTCTCCATACAGGTCAACGGAAATGTATTACGACTATCTACAATCCGATCGTCACCCCAGAGTTGCAATGCAAGGCCCAGGTTCCACTTGAGTACCCTTGGTTTACACCTGGCGCTCCGCCGGTTGTGCTTGGAGCTGGGCGGCTCAGACTACAAAAGGACTTCCCCACCCTGGTACGAGCGTTTGCTCGGGCGCGTGCCGTGCGTGAGATGCGCTTGATGATCCTCGGCGGCAGACAAGACGAGCGAAAGGAAGCCAGTCTAAGCTCCATTGCTGACGCTTGCTCGCCAACTCGGCGTCACGGATGATATAGCATTGCCAGGATTTGTGGAGAATCCCTTCGCTTACATGGCGCGTGCTTCGGTCTTTGTTCTCTCTTCGGCCTGGGAGGGATTTGGTAATGTGATCGCCGAGGCTTTGGCCTGTGGCTGTCCGGTAGTAAGCACGGATTGTCCAAGCGGCCCGGCAGAAATTTTGGAGCACGGCAAGTATGGGCCGCTCGTGCCGGTGGGTGACGACGTATCCCTGCCGACGCGATATTTGCGGTGCTGAGTACACCTCCGGACCGGGACCGACTACGGGCTCGCTCTGCGATGTTTTCGGCTGATTTATGCGGCTGAACAATATCTGCGGGTGTTGCTCGGTCCAGCTGTCAATTGATAACCTTCCCGACCGATCCGCCGGTGTTTTTGAGGGCAAGCTCCTCGCTGTCGAGGATTTTTAATGATTGGAGCGCGGCTGATGGGCATCGAACCCACGACATCGAGCTTCGGAATTTTCTTATAAATGAACATTTTTTCTTTGACTAACCTCATCAAGTAATACTATAACTATAATGGAGACCATCCTAGTACTATAACGGACAAAAGAATCATTCGTTTGGCGACTATTGAATTTTGCTTCGATTCGCTAAAGATGATAGTGATAGTGGGTTCGCCCGGACTACTACCAGCTAATGGACTCTCAGCCGGTGACGACCACAACAGTGGGAATGCTGCCGCGAAGATCCAACAAGATGTGCAGTTTGACCGCTGATGTTCTGCGGCGAAACTGGGCCAGAGGAAAAGCGATAAGCAAGAGATCGATGGTGGTCGTATCCAGCGCGTAAACAGTTTGATTGAGTTCGAGCCAAAACGGCTCGTTTCGATAAAGTTCTCGCGCTTTCGCTGAGGACTATCTAATGTTCCGCGCTTTGGGGTCGAATGGAGGTAGCATTGCGCAGAAGTGGTGAACACGGGACTGAATTGGAACCCACCCCCACTGAGAACACCGTAGCTTTTCGAGCCGCTGATTTTTCCACCCTATGCGAGGCTCTGGATTACGCAGCCCTGGGACAGACGGGATCCAATTTCTACGGGAGTCGCGGCGAATTGTCTGCCGTCCTGTCATATGCGGATCTTCGAGAGCAGGCACTATCGTTGGCGCGAAAGCTTTTGAGCTTAAGACTTGACCGTGGCGCTCGAGTGGCAATCATTGCAGAGACGGATCCAAATTTCCACCGCATGTTTTTCGCTTGCCAGTATGCCGGTCTGGTGCCAGTGCCGGTTTCGGCGTCAGCCTTCATGAGTGGCCGACAGGCTTATGTCGCGCAACTCGAGGCGCTTCTGCGCGTTTGTCGAGCGTCCGTGGCCATGGCGCCGTCGGAGTTCTATCCTTTTATGGCCGAAGCCGCCAAGGAGTTAAATATTCCTCATGTCGGCACGCTGGAAGCCTTCGAGCGACTGCCTGAGTCTCAAGAGAGTCTGCGCCCGTCGGAGCCGGATGAGGTCGCCTATCTTCAATACACTTCCGGAAGCACGCTATTTCCTCGGGGAGTAATTATTACCCAAAAGGCGGTGCTCGCCAATCTGAATGAAATCATAATTCATGGCCTCAAACTCCGCCCCGGTGATCGCGCCTTCTCCTGGCTGCCTTTTTATCACGACATGGGGCTTGTGGGATTCGTGCTCGGGCCGATGGTGTCGCAGATCTCCGTGGATTATTTAAAAACCTGGATGTTTGCCATGCGACCACTGTTGTGGTTGTCCTTGATGACACGCACCAAAGCCACCATTTCCTTTAGCCCGTCTTTCGGTTATCAACTGTGCGTGAAGCGTCTCAGGCACGATGTCGCCAGCACTTTCGATCTCGGCGCGTGGCGGGTCGCCGGAGTAGGCGCCGAAACGATCCAGTCAGCTGCCTTGGCGGAGTTTGCCGAAGTTCTGGAGCCAAGCGGATTTAAGGCGAGTGCATTTATGCCCTGCTACGGAATGGCAGAGGCCGCTCTCGCCGTAAGTTTCACACCCGTCCACCAAGGCATCACCGTCGATCGAGTTGACCCGGCTGCGTTATCCGAGCGTGGGATGGCTTTGGCCCTGAATGGACGTAACCCAGACTCCGAAGCGGAAATATCGAATACAAGGCCGTTTGTAATTTGCGGCGTCCCTCTGCCGGGAATTCAAGTCGAAATTCGTGACGAACAAGGCAGGGTTCTGCCGGATCGCCATGCCGGCGTAATTTTTTTGCGCGGCGCAAACATGATGTCCGGGTACTTCGACAATCCCGAGAAAACTCGTGAGGTCTTGTCTTTGGACGGATGGTTTGACACCCAAGACATTGGCTATCTCGCCGAAGGTCGGGTTGTGATCATTGGCCGCAAGAAAGATGTCATCATTATCAATGGCCGAAAAATCTGGGCTCAAGATTTGGAGCATCTCGCTGAGGAATTGCCTGAGGTGAGAATGGGCGACGCCTGTGCGTTTTCGGTACTGAACCCTAATGGGATTGAAATGGCGGCCATGGTCGTGCAGTGGCGCGAGGGGAATTCTACCAGGCAAGGAGAGTTTGCGCATCGCTTGCAGGGGCTGATCGGCGAGCGCTTCGGAATAGACTGTTTCATTGAGATCGTTCCTCCGCACACCCTGCCGCGTACGTCGTCCGGAAAGCTTTCCCGTTCAAAGGCACGGGAAGAATTTCTAAGCCGGAATGGCCCGGCTATTCTGCAACGGAAATGGGTCAGGCGAAGCGCGTCCACCGAGGCTCAGCAGGAAGAATCAAATCCATGCGCGGCGTCGTCGCGTTGACGGGCGCGACCGGATTCATCGGTAGCGCGATAGCTCGAAAACTCGTAAAAGAAGGGTGGCGCGTACGCGCGCTCATCCGCGCGCCAGCGCGGCGGGTACGTCTCGAGGGAATCTCGATTCAGTGGGTTCACGGCACACTCGAAAATATTGAGCAGCTCGAGAGCCTGGTGGGCGATGCGGATGCCGTGGTCCACTGCGCAGCGGCGCTACGCGGCATCACCGACGCCGATTTTTACCCCGCGAATGTTGAGGCAGTGTCACGGCTGGCGCAAATTGCTGCGATCAGGAGCCCCCCGCCCCGGTTCCTTTTAATTTCGTCTTTGGCGGCTCGCGAACCAAATTTGTCGGCCTATGCGGCCAGCAAGCGGATGGGGGAGATCGCCCTATCTCAAATGGCCGGCGGCTTCGCGTGGACCGTGCTTCGCCCGCCAGCTGTCTATGGCCCTGGGGACCGTGCGATGCTTCCCTTGTTCCGCCTTATGCGGCGCGGGATCGCCCCGTTGCTGGGCCGAAATGACGCCAGGTTCTCTCTGCTCAATGTGGAAGACCTGGCGGAGGCGGTGATAAAATGGCTGGTCAGCGAGAGCCGAGAGAGCCGCGTGTTCGAGTTGGATGACGGACACCCAAGGGGATATAGTTGGTGCGAGGTCGCGGAAACGTTCGAGCGGCTTCGCGGAAAACCGGCGTTTCGTTTCCACGTGTCCGAGTTGCCCATGAATGTTGCCGCGAAGCTTAATCAAATCGCCGCATCGGTAATAGGATATGCACCAATGTTTACCCCAGGGAAAGTGCGGGAGATCAGGCATCCCGACTGGGTGTGTGATAACTCCATGTTTTGCCAGGCGGCCAATTGGACGCCCACGGTGTGTCTAGAAGAAGGCCTGCGGGCGACTCTTGGCCTCATGGCAAGTGGTGTAACTGGCTGGCAAGCTTTACAAGACGGCCGCATCCGTGATAGAAAGTGACGCGGTGGTGGCGCCGAGGAAAGTACGGCAACTCAAGTACCCGCGGATAAACAGATCACCTTCGCGGCCTCCCGCACGATGAGCCACTACGAGTCGATACTTTCCCAACTCTACGAGATTTTAGGGCCGTATACGCCGGACGGGCAGAGCCTTTCCGAAGACACGGAACTCATATCCGATCTAGGCCTCGATTCGATGAAGGTCATGCAGCTCCTGCTTGATACCGAAGAACGGTTCGACGTTTCCATTCCCTTGAACAACATCCCGGACGTGCGGACCATCGGGCATTTCGCCCGCTGCGTCCAGCAGCTCGTTGACCGAGGGTAATGGCCCTTCTTGACAAATTCCGTCAACTTGCCGACGCCCGTGAGGCGCTGGCGCAATTGGGCGAGGACCCTTTCCGGGCGACGATTGAACGGATCCTGTCGCCAACGGAGGCCATTGTGAACGGCCGTCCAATGATCCTCGCGGGAACGAACAACTATCTTGGTCTCACCTTGGACACTCAGTGTATAGAAGCGGCGGTTCGAGCAGTGCGAGAAGAAGGAACGGGAACTACCGGATCCAGAATGGCGAACGGCAGCTATAGCGGGCACGTTGCGTTAGAGAAGGATCTGGCGGACTTTTATGGGCGCCGGTGGTGTGTCGTATTCTCAACCGGGTACATTGCCAATCTGGGCCTTATTTCGGCGCTCACCGGGCCGGGAGATGTGATCCTTATCGATGCCGATTGCCATGCAAGCATTTATGACGGCTGCCGGATGAGCGGGGCAGAAGTCATTCGGTTCCGCCACAACGATGTCGGTGATCTCGACAAGCGCCTGAGACGTTTTGCGGGGCGTCGTGCCAACGCGCTGATCGTCGTGGAAGGCATCTATAGCACGCTGGGAGATCGAGCGCCGCTGGCGGAAGTCGCGGCGGTAAAACAGGAGCATGGCGCTTGTTTGCTTGTAGACGAAGCCCATTCGCTTGGAGTGCTGGGGGAGCGGGGCCGCGGACTTTCGGAGGAGAGCGATGTCGAAAGCAGCGTCGATTTTATCGTCGGCACGTTCAGCAAAAGCCTGGGAGCCACCGGCGGATTTTGTGTCTCGGATCATCCCGAGGCGGAGCTGATCCGATATGGGAGCCGCCCGTATATTTTTACTGCATCTCCCTGCCCGGCGGTGATCGCGTCGACCAGAGCCGCTTTAAACAGGCTCCGAATCGAGCCTGAACTCCGTGTCCGGCTGTGGAACAATGCGCGGCAATTGTATCGGTCATTGCAGGAGATGGGATTCAGACTGGGTCCCGAGGTTAGTCCGATTGTCGCGGCCCGGTTCGAGCAGCGCGAAGAAGCGATTGGCTTGTGGAATGCCCTCCTGGATCAAGGAATATATGTCAACATGATTTTGCCGCCGGCGGCCCCCGACGGCGGCAGCCTGCTTCGGTGTAGCGCGACTGCCGCGCACACGCCGGACCAGATCGATCGAATCTGCAAAGCGTTTGCTACCGCCAGGGCATCAACTAGCTGATTACCCAGCCGCGATGGCCATGATGACTTACCGGACATCAGGGTTCCGAATCGACGATCTTCTCTTCGGACGACTCGCGGCAGAATATTAAAGAAGCATGCGGTTTTTGATTACCATTGCCCGGATGTATCCGGGACGGAGCGCGCTCACGCTGGTCTCGCTGTTATTTGCCAGCGTCGCAGAGGGGCTCAGCCTGCTCTTGCTACTGCCATCGCTTAACCTGCTGACCAGCGACACCACCCACGATTCCGGCAATGGGTTATCGGGGGTGGGGCACATGCTGACGGAAGCGCTCTCGGCAATCGGCGTGACGCCGACAGTCGGCTCGTTGCTGATCGTCATCGTCGTCTGTCTTTTACTCAAAGCGGCATTTTTGCTCCTGGCGAACGCCCAGGTCGGCTACACCGTTGCCCATGTCACGACCGACTTGCAACTCTCCCTGCTGCGCTCCCTCCTGGCTGCCCGGTGGGAGTTCTACGTGCGGCAACCTATAGGCGGCTTGGCCAATGCCATCGGGACCGAAGCGCTCCGAGCGTCACAGGCGTATCTTCAAGCCTCCAGGACTCTGGTAGCTCTCATTGAAGCTATTGTCTTCGCGGGCGCGGCCTTTTTTATTACATGGAAGGGCGCCCTCCTATCCCTCGCAGGAGGAGGGATGGTTCTCTATGGGCTGCGCCGGCTCGTCCGTATGACGCATCATGCCGGCACGCGCCAGACTCAACTGCTCAAGTCTCTCTTGACCCGTTTGACCGACAGCCTTCAATCGGTCAAACCTCTGAAAGCGATGGCCCGTGAAGAACGGGTCGGCTCTCTTCTCGGATCAGATAATAGGCGCTTAAATCGCGCGCTGCGTCAGGATGTGATCAGCACGGAGACTCTGAGCGCGGCTCAGGATCTTCTGATAGGGCTGATCATCACCTCCGGTTTGTACGTCGCCCTGATTCAGTGGAAGCTGCCGTTCAACGCGGTGCTCGTCATGATTCTCGTCCTTACGCGCTCGCTTGCATCTCTGGGAAAAACCCAGCGGCAATATCAAAAGATGAAGTCCTTTGAGAGCGCCTTCTGGTCGTTGCAGGCCATCATTGAAGACGCCAGTCGAGCCCGCGAAACGAATCCTGGAGGCACCTCTCCCCGCCTTGAGAACGCAGTTCGCCTGAACAATGTCAGTTTCGGCTATGGAAAAACATCTGTGCTTGGAAATGCGTCGCTGACCGTCCCAGTGGGTTCATTCACTGCCATCATGGGGCTGTCAGGAGCAGGGAAAACCACGATCGCCGATCTGATCATCGGCCTGATCCGTCCACAGCAAGGCGAAATTCTGATTGATAATGTGCCATTGGAGCAAGTTGATCTCAGGCAGTGGCGCCGGATGATCGGCTACGTGCCGCAGGAATCTATCCTGCTGCACGAAACGGTCCTGTGGAACGTGACGCTTGGCGATCCGGAGGTGAACGAGGCCGACGTCGAGGCTGCGCTACGCGCCGCCGGGGCATGGGAATTTGTGGCCGAACTGCCGCAGCAGATACACAGCTCGGTCGCGGAGCGTGGTACGGCGCTCTCAGGTGGCCAACGACAGCGTATCGCTATCGCGAGGGCCTTGGCGCGCCGCCCCAAGCTGCTGATCCTCGATGAGGTCACAAACTCACTCGACCCGCAGACCGAGGCGGCAATCTGCCGAACGTTGCAAGGCCTTCGAGGTGAGCTGACCATCTTGTCCATATCGCACCAGCCAGCCGTGGTCGAAGCCGCCGATAGAATTTACCAGATACAGAACGGCGAGGTTATTTTAGTCCGCGAAGGCCGTGAGTTGGATCTCGTCTCCGGCCAGTTACCGGATGAGCCCAAGTTTGCCTGGCGATGAGGGTCTCACTTCACATGGCGCCCTTGGTACCGGTCTCTTTCGGTAAGTCCACGCGCCCTGACAATGCAATGGCCGATCGAGGCACGCGTTGTTTTAATTTAACAAGGGCCTGGATCGTCGTTCAAAATCCGGATTGTATTTTCTCTCATGGTTTGTTAGCAAAGCAGAGTTTTTCACCATACCCTTGAAGAAGAGCGGGAAGCCAGTGAATATTGCCGTGAGCGTTGGCGACGCGCTCGGTCCGCCGAGCG
>DASRDJ010000325.1:0-12914 GCA_035652655.1 Terriglobales bacterium | reverse complement strand
GCGACTGAAGCACGCTGGCGATCATTTTGGCGTATGGCCGGGCCGCCATCGCCCGCTCTTGCGCGCGGCGCAGCTTGGCCGCCGAGACCATTTTCATGGCCTTGGTGATCTGCCGCGTGTTGATCACGCTGCGAATGCGCCGTTTGATGTCGAGAATGTTGGCCATGAATCAGTCGCTAGTCGCTAGTCGTCAGTCGCTAGCAAAATCTTAAAAACCTTGCCACTGAGCGAAGCTTGCACTTCAGTCTCTCGTCGCCAATCTTCACTCGCCAGGAAGATCAAATCTCCCAGCCACCTGAAGCTCTGAAAGCTGAGAGCTGACAGCTGTTCTACTTCTTCCTTGCCGCGAGGAACTGCTCCTTAAATTCCTTGAGCACCTTCGTCATCTCGGCCTTCAAGGAATCATCGAGACTTTTCTTCTCCATGATGGTCTGCAGCAGTTTCGGGTTCGCGGTATCGACGTACTTGTAGAGTTCCGCTTCGAACGGCCGCACCTGCTCGACCGGCATATCATCCAGAACGCCGCTGGTGCCGGCAAAGATGATCAGAATTTGCTTCGAAAAAGGCAGCGGCGAGAACTGGCCCTGCTTCAGCAACTCAACCAGTCGCTGTCCGCGGTTCAGTTGACTGAGCGTCGCCTTGTCGAGATCACTGCCAAACTGTGCAAATGCTGCCAGTTCGCGATATTGAGCGAGTTCGAGCTTCAACGATCCTGCCACTTGGCGCATGGCCTTGATCTGCGCGCTGCCGCCCACACGACTTACCGAGATGCCGACGTTGACCGCCGGGCGCACACCCGAGTTGAACAAGTCGGTTTCCAGGAAAATCTGCCCGTCGGTGATCGAAATGACATTGGTCGGAATGTAGGCCGAAACGTCGCCCGCCTGGGTCTCAATGACCGGCAACGCTGTCAGCGAGCCGCCGCCCATCTTGTCGCTCAGCTTGGAGGCGCGCTCGAGCAAACGCGAGTGGAGATAGAACACGTCGCCGGGATACGCTTCGCGACCCGGTGGACGCCGCAGCAGCAACGAGATCTCGCGATACGACGCCGCATGCTTCGAAAGATCGTCATAGATCACGAGCGCGTGGCCCTTGTTGTCTCGGAAGTATTCGCCCATGGCGCACGCCGCGTAGGGCGAGATGTACTGCATAGGAGCCGGTTCCGAGGCCGAGGCTGCCACCACGATGGTGTATTCCATGGCGCCGGCGTCTTCGAGAATCTTCACGACCTGCGCAATCGACGACCGCTTCTGCCCGATCGCGTTGTAGATGCAGATCAGGTCGTTGCCCTTGTTATTGATGATCGTGTCGAGCGCGATGGCGGTCTTACCGGTCTGGCGGTCGCCAATGATCAGTTCGCGTTGGCCGCGCCCGATCGGAATCATCGAATCGATGGCCTTGAGCCCGGTCGCCATCGGCTCGCGCACCGGCTGGCGGTCAATCACGCCCGGCGCAATGCGTTCGAGAGCAATGAATTCAGTGGTCGCGATCGGGCCCTTGTCGTCGATGGGCTGGCCCAGCGAATTCACGACGCGCCCGACCATGGCCTTGCCCACCGGGACGCTCATGATGCGGCCCGTGCGCTTGACCTCGTCGCCTTCGCGGATCTCGGTGTATTCGCCGAGCAGCACGACTCCGACCTGGTCTTCTTCCAGGTTCATGGCGAGTCCGGCCACGCCGTGCGGGAACTGGAGCAGTTCGCCGGCCATGACCTTGTCGAGTCCATAGACGCGGGCGATTCCGTCGCCGAGGGAAATCACGGTGCCGACTTCGTCGACCGTGATCTTGCTCTCGTAGTTCTCAATCTGCTCGCGGATTAACTGTGATATCTCGTCTGCCTTAATTTGTGCCATAGAAAATCAGCTCTTAGCTGCTAGCTTCTAGCCGCTAGCTTTATGTTTTAATCACGCCGCCTCACCTGGCCAGCGGGTGATGCCCTGCGCTTGATCTCTGCGGTAAAAAGCTTTTCTGAACGCCACGCCATCAGCTATCAGCCATCGACTAATGGCCGTATTCGGCAATCTCTTCCCGAATGCTCTCGAGCTGCCCGAGGACCGATCCGTCATAGATCGTGCTACCTACGCGCACGACGGCGCCGCCGAGAATACTTGCGTCGCGCGAATAACGGGCGCGCACCTTCTTGCCGGTCAGCTTCCCTACCTGCGCCTCGAGCGAGCGCTTTTCCGGATCTCCCAGCTCACGGGCGGTCGTAATCTGTGCCTCGGCGAATCCCATGCGCGCATCGAGTTCGTGCCCGAGTTGCTCAACGATGGCATCGAAAAAATGCATTCGGCGGTGATCAATCAGGACCGCCACAAAGTTGCGCACCTGTTTCGACAAGCCTTCCCGCCCTGCAATCGCGTCGAGCACAGCACGCTTTTGCTCAGCCGTGATCGCGGGATTCTCCCATACGCGGCGCAAGTCGCGGTTCGCACGCAGCAGTGAGCTGAGCAGATGCAATTGGTCCAGGGTTTTCGCCGCGTCCAGCCGGCTTTCGAACACCACGTCGGCAAACGCGCGAGAGTAGATGCTGACGACAGAGGCCATCAATTCTTACCTCCGTCCTCGGCGCTGCCTAGACGGTCGGCGAAGTTGCGCACGAGATTGGAGTCGGTGCCCGAATCCACGTGAATCTGTTTCTTGGCGAGCGCGATGGCGAGATCTGCGGCGTAGGCGGTCAAGTCGCGCCGCGCAGCTTTGCTGGCGGCCGCGATCTCCTGCTCAGCCGAGCTCACGATCTTGCGCGCGTCTTCCTCCGCTGCCGCCTTGATGCGCGCTTCTTCTGCGGCCAGGTCGGCATCGCCCGCGGTCTTCATCGAAGAAATTTCGTCGCCGAGCCGCGCCAGGCGAGATTCGATATCTGACAAACGCCGGTTCGCGTCCTCACTGGCGCGGCGCGCTTCTTCCATCGCGCGCTGAATCGCCGCTGTCCGTGCCCGGAAGGCGCCGGGCAAAAACTTCTTTCCGGCCCAGAACACCACGCCAGCGATGACCGCAAAATTCAGCAGCATCGCCAGCCAGTAGGCATGCTGCAAGTTGCCGCCAGTAAATTTCGACAACCAGCGCACCGAGGCCGACTGCTTGAACTGGGCGTTCTCGTCATCTTCGCCAGCAGCCTCACGCGTCTCTTTGGCGAGCTGGGCGCCAAAGCCGGGACGCTCGGCCTTCTTGGAATCTTTCTGTTCGGATGGCTGGTCCGATGCGTTCTGGGAACGTACTTCCGGGGCGTTGCCCGCTTCCTGAGCGACGCCGATCACAGCAGGCAAGCCCAAAAGAAACGAGAGAAGCGCAAAGCGCACGAGCATTGTCGACAGAGAAGACCGCAGGCTCATCGCGCGCCGCCCCCTGGACTCGCCGCCGTCACCGGACGTAGCACCCGGCTGATGATCTCGGTCGCCAATCTCGCAGATTCTGCTTGCAGCGTCTCCTGTGCGGAAATCTTGTCCCGCTCGATGGCCTCACGGGCCTGTTTGATCTGTTCCTGCGCCCGGGAGCGAGCCTGGGCTACCGCCGCGGTACGGGCCTGCAGCGCAGCTTGGCGGCGAGTCTCCTGGTGACGGAAGACGGCCACCCGAGCTTCCCGCAACCGCTGCTCATACTCGGCAGTCTTAGCCTCGGCCGCGGACACATCGGCGCGCGCTTTCTCGATCGCGCCATCGGTCTTGGCCCGCCGTTCGGCCAGAACCTTGGCCAGCGGGTTGTGCACGACCACCGTATAGATTGCGTAAAGCAGCACCAGCATGATCACGGTCGGAACGGACCCGAGCAGTAATCCGCCTAGCTGTCGAAGCGTCTCTTGCATGGCTTAGCTGAATGATCCGGAAGAAAGAGGGCTATAAAACCCCTAAAATTAACATCCTAGGGAGCTTGTGTCAACGCCGGGAAAGTCTTGCGGAGGTTGCAGATGGCAGGTTCCGGGGAAAATTTTCCCAGCCACAGCCTAATCTTTTGCATTTTCGGGAAACAATTCTTGACTTCCCCGGATTAGGCGATAACATAACTACATCACCTCCGATCCAATTCAGGATCGAATGGGCCGGTAGCCAAGAAAAGTCACCGCTTTTTGGCTCTCGGCCCATTTAAATTTTGAAGCCAGCCTTTAGCTCTTAGCCCTCTTTTCTTCCGCCTTTAGTAACCCTACAACAAGCGTTATCCCTTTCGTTGTGCTGCCGGCTTGCTTTTTAATTCTGGGAACCCAGCCATCCAACAACGCGCCCGGAAGGAGTGTGTATGAATCGAACCTTGGTCCTCTTGCTATGCCTTGTCGCCTTGATCGGGGGCTGGATAGCCTACTCCGGATTCTCAACCCCGCATGCCTCCGCCGGCAGTCCGGGATCGCTGGCTCCCAAGATCGAGGGCAGTGGGGTTTATTTCGTCCCGATTGGATCTTTCCCTAGCGACGACCTCACGGCCCTCGCCCAGTACTACCGGGACAATTACAAACTCGATATCACGATCCTGAAAAGCATTCCGCTGGATGACGTACGCGACTCATCGCGCGGGCAGTTGATGGCAGAGAAACTGGTGGAAAGTGTTCGCGCCGGGGTATCGGAATATACCAACGATCCGCGGGCGATTCTGATCGGCTTCACTTCCGAAGACATTTACCCGACGTCGCAAAATTGGCAATTCGCCTTCGGGTGGAGACTTGGCAGTTCCCACGCCGCCGTTGTTTCAACGGCGCGCATGAGCCTGCACTATATCGGCCAGCCTATGGATCTCAATCTGTCTGAAACACGCCTGAGGAAGATGGTCACGAAGGACATCGGCATCCTTTACTTCGGCCGGCCGCAAAATCAGAATCCGAAGAGCGTTCTCTACAACGGAATTATGGGGATTGAGGAACTCGATCAAGTCGGAGAAGATTTCTGAGGTTGCTACCAGCCGGCAACTCCTAGCCGGTGGCTTCTAGGCTTTCACCACAAACTCTCTTACCCGGCGCACCACCGACTCAGGCGCTTCGGTCTCCAACTCCACCACTCCGTCGCGATACTCACGGGAATAAATTCGCGACTGGGCTGCCAGCATAGCCAGCACTCTCCCCTCTTTCTGCGGGATGCTTAGTCGTACGCGGCTCACCGGATCTTCATCGAGTAACTGGTCGATTCGTTCCAACAGCGTCGCGATCCCGACGCCCCGCACGGCCGAAACGTGCACCGTGCGCTCATCGTCAAGCAATGCTGCCCGTTGTTTCGGCTCAAGCAGGTCGATCTTGTTCATCACGTGCAGGCGAGGCTTCTTCTCAGCCTCAAGTTCTTTGAGCACCAATTCCACTTGCGCGTCCTGCTCGGCGGTAAGGGGACTGCCCGCGTCTGATACGTGAAGTACCAAGGCTGCCTTCTGCACTTCTTCGAGGGTCGCGCGAAACGCCGACACCAGGGTGTGCGGCAGATTGCGGATAAACCCCACCGTGTCGGACAGGAGGACTTTTCTGCGGGAAGGCAGCTCCACTCCGCGAATCGTCGGGTCGAGCGTGGCGAACATCTGTGACGAGGCCAAGACCTCGGCCTTGGTCAGAGCGTTGAAGAGTGTCGACTTTCCGGCATTGGTATAGCCGACGAGCGCGACGGTCGCCACTGGCACTGACTCGCGACGCTGGCGTTGTTGCGCCCGGATGCGGCGCACGTTCTCGATCTGCTCTTTGACATGCCGGATGCGCCGGTAGATTTTGCGGCGATCGGTTTCGAGCTGCGTTTCGCCCGGGCCACGGGTGCCGATGCCGCCGCCCAACTGCGACATCTCCACACCGCGTCCGGCAAGACGCGGGAGCATGTATTCGAGCTGCGCCAGTTCTACCTGCAGCTGGCCTTCACGGGTCTTGGCATGGCGCGCAAAGATATCGAGAATCAATTGCGTGCGGTCGATCACGCGCTTATGCAGGATGCGTTCGATGTTCCGCTGTTGCGAAGGAGAAAGATCATGATCGAAGAGGATCAGGTCGGCATCCGCGGAGGCGGCTGCGCCTTCGATTTCTTCAAGCTTGCCGCCGCCAATCAGCGTGGCAGGATCGGGGCGGTCGCGCTTTTGCAACACCTCGCCCACCACGACGGCGCCGGCGCTGGTGGCTAAAGTCCGCAGCTCGTCGAGCGATTCTTGCGCGCTGAACTCAGGAATCGGCGGAGCCTTGGTGCCTGGAGACACGCTGGTCGCCGCGTCGCGGGAAGCCTGCGCGTTCGCCGTCAGGGAGCGCTTCGCGGAGTTGCGGGAACGCACCCGTAGGTCGAGCCCGACCAGAAAAGCGCGCTCTCCGGAGTCGCGCGCATCCGTCTTTTCGGACGCACGTACGCCCCGGATGGCGCGGCGAACCGCGTCGGGCTTGCCTGATTTTTTCGATTCTGCAGAGCGCAACTGAGATGCGCCTTAGCCTTCAGTCCCGGAAGCACTGGTCGGAGGCACGGGAGATGGCACCGACGTTACCGCCGTCGGCTTACCTTCGCCATGCGCCGCAAACGGAGCGTGCGGCACTCGCCCCATCACTACCGTGGAGATGGCGTGCTTGAAGATCAACTGTTCCTGGTTGTTGGTCTCGAGCACGACCGAGTATTTATCGAACGACCGGATTCGGCCCGTCAGCTTGACCCCACTCAGCAGATAGATGGTGATGTTGAGCTTTTCCTTGCGGGCCGTGTTGAGGAATGAATCCTGGATGTTTTGCGCCGGCTTGTTCTCCATCTGCCGATCTCCTTGCAAGTTTGGACTTTGAGAGCACTGCTCCCCGCAACCCGTGGCGCGTACGGTCGCAGAGACCAGGGGGGATAAAACCCGCGAGTGTCCGGCTGTTTGACAGTGCTCACCGCCAGCCGGGCCCCTTGGGCAACATTTTGTACCATACGGCGTCAGGCCAGACTTTTCAACCCGTTGGACGAGAAAGTTCTGCAAAAGTCCTGAGATTTTTTCGGGGCAACTTGGAGACAACGAGTAACCTCGCAGAGATGATTACCCGGGTACTGGTTTGAGTCACCATCACCACTTACACGCAAGAATCCCGGTGGCGCGCCAACTTAGGGAGTCACTCGTTCATCGTTCGCGGCTTCGGGTTGTCTGCTTGGTGAACCGGCGCTCGTTTTCATCCGAAAAAACTCCGGGCCGGCATTGTGCCGGCCCGGTCTTAACAGCCTGCTTCGCGATTCGTTAGTGTCGGTCGTTGTGCCCGTGGTCAGAGTGACCCTCCGGATGCGGCGCGTTGCCGTGCGGTCCATCGTTTCCCCGGGGTCCACGATCGCCGTGCGGGGCGTCGTTGCCTCGTGGCCCATTATTTTCCGGGCGAGAGTTTCCCGGACGCGGCGCTTGTTCATGACGCTGCTCGGGTGCACGATTAGCACGCATCTCTCCTCGTGGCATGGGTCGCTCGTCGCGACGCACAGGCGTCTCCGGACGCGGGACTGGCCGAGTCGCGGGATGCGCATACGGGTTGCCAGAAGTGCGCGCCGGCATCACGTGCGGTCCGTGGAATTCCCCAGGACGCGGCGTGGCTGCAATCGTCGGTCTGCCGTGATTTTCCGAAGCCAAAAACGCTCGGTTGCCCGATGCCAAATGCTCATGGTCGTGCTGGCGTTCGGTCATTTCGAAATGATGTTCCCGCTCTGCCCTTTCCTGGTCGTGCGTCGGACGCGCCCCTATTCCGCCGTGGCCACCGTTGTAGCTGACGCGATTGACCGTGACGTTGTTGATGACGGTCTTGTTATAGATGTGCACGTTGGTGATGTGAACGTTGTTCACACTCCGGTTGTAGTAGAAGTGACGGTCTCGCCAATATCCGCCTTCGTAGCCGTTGCCGAAGTAACCGAAGCCGTAGTTCACCCCACCGTAGAACCCGATATGCGGGCCCCAATAACCAGCGTGCCAAACGTATACGCCGCTACCCCATCCCCAGTAGCCAGGCGTCCATAGCAATCCAACCGCCGGTGGCGTGGCCCAGGTGCCGGGCACCCAGTAATAGCCTTCGGGACCATAGGCCCAGTAGCCGGGCGTCCAGATATATCCGTCACCAGGACACGGAGGCTGCGTGTAAACCGGCAGCACCGGAGGAGCAATCGTGACCGACACGAAGACTCCCGCAAATGAGGAAGCAGGAATTACGAAAAACAGAAGAGCGAGCAACATACAGCGCACAAACTTTAGAGAGCGCATCGAGTTTCCTCCTGCCGATTCATCTCTGGCTTCATCGAGACAACTTGTTCGCAGCCAAAAGAGCGAAACGACGTTGGTACAAAATCTCTACCTGGAACGGGAAATCTCTAGTGAGTACAAACCCCAAGAGAAGACGAATGTTGCTGGACGCGCAGTGTGTTGATTCTAAGTCGCTACTTCGGTGCCGGCAGGCGAAAGAAGGGCAGATTTAATTACGTTGGTAACGTGACGCAGGCTGGGTGGTCAAATTTCTCCCACAAATGCACGACCGCGAAGTAGTGAACTCCGCGGTCGTTGATTCGAACCGTGCGCTGTTCAGTATTTCCAGCTGGTGAGATCGGCGCCCTTCGGGGCGGTGGCTTCTATGTGTTTGACCATCTCCGGGAAAAATCGTTGCGGGATGGTTGAGCCTGCCGGGCCGGAAGAATCTCCCTGGCCCGAATAACAGTGCGGTTGCCGAACACCGAAATCAAACGTGCCATGGTAATAAGGGTCAGTCGTGGTCTCGAGAAAATCGTGCAGCAGGTGCACGCCGCGATCGAGATACCACGTATCAGACTCGCCGACGTAGAAGTGTAATTTGCCGGCTAGCTTCGGACCCAGCATCTTCCAATCACGTTGAATGATGGCACTCAGGTCGTAGTGCTCCTTCCAGTAGTTGGCAACGTCGCGATCAATGGCGCCCGTGAGTTTGTCATAGATCGGCTTGGGATAACCGTCGCTGCCGATGGGACTGAAGGTGGCCTGCCAGATGTCGAACTGTTCTCCGGAGCGGCCGTGCGTGCCCATCACGAGTTCATAGTGGTTAGCCTGTTCCATGGTGGCAAGCACCAGGCCGTCGGCTTCACGCTTCTCAGGACGCGGCACGCGGCCGAAGTGTCCTTCGATGAAGTACGCATTCTTGTCCTGATAAAGATTTGTGGTGACGTAGGCTCGGAAGTCCACGACGTCGGGGCATGAAACCCAGGCGCCGTTGTACATGTCGGGATAGAAGACCTGCGAAGCAAGCGCTTCCCATCCGCCGGTCGATCCGCCGTACACCGTGCGCGCCCAGCCATCGCCGATCGCACGAAATTGCTTTTCGATGTAAGGCAGCAGTTCCTTATTGATGGCATCCCCGTACGGACCCTGGCTTTCGGAATTCACGGCATAGGAGTCGTCGAAGTAGGGAGTCGGATGTTGGATGGTCACGATGATCACGCGCGGCAGGCGACCCGAAATCCAGTCCTGGTAAAACTTGTAGGCGTAGCGCGCGTGTTCGAGGGGCGCGCCTTTTAGTTTTGGGTCCGGCGGTTCCGTGCGGAACCCATTCGGCAGAAACAAATCGCGGTGAAAGTGATCCTGCTCGACCACTAGCGGGTAGTGCGCTTGCGGATGTTCGTCGTACCCATCGGGCAGCAACACGATCGCCCCGAGGTAGGTGGGCCTTCCCCAGAACTTGGTCAGCAGATCGCTCTGAAAGCGGATGCGCTTGACCCACTTGTTCTCGGAAACAGGTTCGCCTAGGCCGCGTCCCCAGTCGAGCACAGAATCGACTTGGGCCAGCTCTTTTTCAATCGGCGGGATTTTCTCGGTGAGCGAGATTCGAATGACCTGACTGGATTTCGGATCGAGATGCATCTTCTGCGGGCGGCTGTAGAGGTTGCCGGGCTTGGTCTGCCAATGCGAACCTTCACCTTTGTCGGGCGGCAGTTTAACGGTCTGCCCGCTGGAGAGATGAAACGTCTCGTAGATGTTAATGAACCCTTGCACGTGGTAGTCGCCCGCAGGGATGTCGGCGAGACTGCGCGTGGGATAGCCGAAGGTCTTGGCGTCGACGACGGCTGGGGTGTCGGGTGCCAAGGCATCGACATCAAGGCCAAATGCTTGCTGCGATTCGGCGAAGTCTTCCGCAATCTGGAAGCGGGGCTCGTCGCGGTCATTCATGGAAATCAGCAGGAAGATATGACCGTCGAGGGGCGCGGCGCTGGCAGATTTAGGGAAGGAAACTTCGAAACGCAGCCCGGACGATTGCGCGAACAATGCACCCGCCGACGTGACTACCGCAAGAAGCAAACACCAACGAAGCAATCGAATGGACACACGGTCCTCCTCGCGAACGATGTTGATACCAGCCCGAGGGCGAGGGGGTCAAGCCTGCGTTGTGGCAGCGGAAGCCGCGAAAAACCTTTAACCGCAAAGGTCGCAAAGGAAATCCGCGCAGCTCGCGAAGAGAAGTACTTAATCTTTGCTTCCTTGGCGGCTGTTCTTTGCGCGCTTTGCGCTTAAAAGCTTTCGCCGCACTTGCGTGCGCGGACGCGGAAAGCGCACGATGGCACTTGCATGGCAAACATTCTTTATGGCGTGAACGGCGAGGGCTCAGGACACTCGAGCCGCGCGCGCGAAGTCATCGCTCACCTTGAAGAGGTAGGGCACCGCGTGCACGTGGCGTCGTTTGATCGCGGCTACCGCAATTTAAAGGATGACTTCGACGTCACCGAGATCGACGGGCTGCGCTTAGCTTACGTCGAGAACCGAGTCCGCTATCGCAAGACTGTCCTGAGCAACCTGCTCCATCTGCCCAAGACCGCGCGGACGGTCCGCGACCTGGAGAAGAAGGCAGCCGACTGGCAACTGGATCTCGTGATCACGGACTATGAGCCGATCACGTGCCACGTCGGACACAAACTGAAGCTGCCCATCATCGCCATCGACAACCAGCATTTGCTTACCGACGCTGACATTACGTATCCCCGGGAGTGCCGCAAAGAAGCGGCGGCCGCGAAACTGGTGACGCGGCTGATGACACCGCGCGCGGACGCGTACTTGGTCATTTCATTTTTCAAGGCGCGCCTGAAGAAGAAAACGACGTTTTTGTTTCCGCCCATCCTGCGCGCGGAGGTTTTGCGAACGCGGCCGACCGAAGCCGACGCGGTGCTGGTGTATGTGACCTCGAAGGCTTCGGATTTACTGCCCGTGCTTCGCTTGGTGCGGCAGAAATTCATCTGCTACGGTTTTGACCGCGAGGGGACGGAAGGCAATCTCGATTTCCGCAGGCCTTCGCTCGACGGATTTCTGCGGGATCTTGCAAACTGCCGGGCAATCGTGGCGAACGCCGGGTTTTCGTTGATCAGCGAAGCCCTGTACCTCGGAAAGCCCTATCTGGCGTGGCCGGTGAAACGGCAGTTCGAGCAAGTATTCAATGCCTACCACATAGGCCAAATGGGATACGGGGCGTATTGGGACGACCTCAATAAGGAGCGGGCCGAGTCGTTTCTTTTTAATCTCGAAAGCTATCGCGAGAAGTTAGCGACATATGAGCGGGCTGATAATTCCGCCTTGTTCACGAAGCTCGATGAGTTAATTGCGGGTTTCACGCGGTGACGCTCAAAGTCCAAAAAATGCAGACGACGCAGCGAACTGCCGCAGAGTTTGCAGAGAAAAGCATTCATTGGTGCTCTTATTTGCAGCGCCTTCTTTCGTCCGCTATAGTTTTTACGTATGTACAGCGACTTCCACGCCATTGACCGCTGGTCCAAGAAGAAGGTTCACTGCATCTACCAGGCGTTGATTGTCGCCATCGCGACGCGTCACGCCGACGCCATCGACATCAAGTTCCTGGTGGACGGCCGTCCGGTTTGGGTGGCGCTCCCGCATCCGGCGTGGGTTGAATATCAGAAGCGAACCGGCAAGATCATCACCGATCCTCTGGCGATCGAGATCGCCGGACACTATCTGAAGACGGCGCTCGAGTCTGGCGAGGGTGTGGGACGAGAAATGTATTCGCTAACTGTGGACGATACGTTACAGCACCTCGACGGTGTGGTAGCGGACATCGAAAACGCGCCAGTTCCTTCTCGCTAGAATACTTCTCTCAGGAAACCGACCGTTCGGATGTGCGTACGAAGTTTTTGAGTCACAATGAGTTGTGACCCTCGCTGCATTGCACAGAGTGAGATATTCACCCCGCCCTAATCAGTCAGGCCAATTTGATTTGGACTCCTCCTGTCCAATGAGCGAGAATACTAAGTTTGCCGAATCAGAAAGCAGCCTGGCGCCTTGTCGTAATTTCATCATCCTGCCAGGTGTTTCACGCCGCTTCTAATTAATTCCGCTGCAAGCGCGGCGCGTTGCGAAAGCCCGTCCGGTTTGCGGAGACGCTCTTATGTCCAGTGTTACTGTCGAAGTAGAAACACCTCGCAGCAAGAATCACAAACAACTGATCCGATGGGTGGATGAGGCGGCACAAATGTGCAAGCCGGACCATGTCCACTGGTGCGACGGATCGAGCGAAGAATATCAGTCGATGTTGCGGTTGATGGTGCTCTCAGGCACCGCCACTCCTCTTGACGAGGGAAAGCGTTCCAACAGCGTTCTTGTACGATCGAACCCCGCGGACGTAGCGCGGGTGGAGGATCGGACGTTCATCTGCGCGCGCACTAGAGAAGAAGCTGGGCCAACCAACAACTGGGAAGATCCCGCGAAGATGCAGCAGAAACTGCGCGGCCTGTTTGCCGGCTCCATGGCGGGCCGGACGATGTACGTCATCCCCTACAGCATGGGTCCAATCGGATCGCCGATTGCGAAGATCGGCGTGGAAATCACGGATTCGCCTTACGTCGTGGCCAGTATGCACATCATGGCGCGCGTGGGAACGCGCGTGCTCGATGCCTTGGGCGAGCATGGAGAGTTTGTGCGAGGTCTGCACTCGGTAGGCGCACCTCTCGGGCCGACCGATCCTGACTCGACTTGGCCTTGCAACGCCGACCAGAAATATATCTGTCACTTTCCGGAGACGCGCCAAA
>DASRDJ010000324.1:0-2971 GCA_035652655.1 Terriglobales bacterium | reverse complement strand
CTCGCTGACCACCGGAACACTGTAAGACCTTGCGCGAGAGAGCTTGTTCGACGGACGGCCATCATCCAGCAACGGCCAACCAAGCTCGCCGACAATAAGCAATTTCGTGCGCTTCGTTACCGTTTGGCTGGGCGTTCCGCCATGCTGACGCACGACCTCGAACGCTTCGGCGCGGGTCATGCAGGCCAGACGGCCGGTGAAGGCGACGGAAGACTTCAGGGCTGAGCTATCGAGTTCCGCAGACGTCATGACGACGAATCACTTTTGGCCCGCCTTCTTTTTAGCAGGTCGGCGACCCTGAACACTGGGTGCCGGTGCTTTCTTTTTCGCGGTGTCGAGGCTCGCCCGAAGCGCCTCCATCAAATTGACCACGCGCGGTGCCGGTCCTGCCTTGGCGGGTTCAATCTTTTCACCAGCCTCTTTCTTCTTGAGGAGGTCAACGAGGGCATTCTCGTAGCGGTCTTCGAACTGTGCGGGATCGAAGTGACCGGATTTGGTGTTGACGATGTGAGTGGCAAGATCAAGCATCTCCTTGGGCAGCTTCAGCTCGGGGATGTCCTCAAAGTACGCGGCTTGATCTCGAACTTCATAAGGGAAGCGCAGTGTCAGTCCCAACAGGCCGCGGTCCTTTGTTTCGAGCGCGATGACGTGCTCCCTGCGTGTGAGCACGACCCGGCCGAGCGCCACCATGTTCATCTTGCCAATAGTGTCACGGATGACAGCAAAAGCATCCTGTCCAACCTGACCATCCGGCGCGATGTAGTAAGGCGAATCGATATAACGCTCGTCGATCTCGCTCTTTGGAACGAACTGATCGATGTCGATGGTCCGCGTGCTTTCAATCTGAATGGCCTCGAACTCCTCGTCCTCTACAACGAGATATTGGCCTTTGCCGACCTCATACCCTCGCCCCATGTCCTCCCGCGGGACGACCTCGCCAGTCCCGGAATCCACATTCTGTTGCTTCAGGCGGTTTCCGGTCTTCCGATTGATGCGATTGAAACTGACTTTTTCCCGCAGCGAGGAGGCCGGGTAGAGAGCGATTGGACAGGAAACGAGGGAAAGCCGAAGGAAGCCCTTCCAATTCGCGCGCGGGGCCATGGGATACTCCTACAATAGGGGCACGCGGAAACTTATTAGGAATACCTTAGCAAATGCTTTGCTGGCTGTCTGGACCAGCACGTGGGCGAAGTCGCCAAGGCATTCAAGCGGCATGTCGGAAAGCTTCACGATCTGCAAGCCCACCGCTGAAATGGGCAATCAGATTTTCGGGATCAGGATCGGACATTGCCGGGATGGCCGAGGGCCTCAGTCCGCGCCGAGTACACTTGGCCAGAGCAATCGTCGATTCGTTTACAGACGGTTAACGCAGTGGGCGTAAGGTCGCGCCTCTGGTGATGCTAGGAGCCTGTCCGAGTAGTCGGTGTACAGTTCTGCGCGAGTCTGATTCAACCTTTGCTATGAGCAAGTATTTTCGCCCCTGGAGTATCGATCAGACGCTGCTTCTGCCGCCGAGCGTGCAGGACTTCGTGCCCAAGGACCACGTCTCGCGGTTTATCGTTGGGCTGGTGCGGGAGAGCCTCGATCTCAAGGAGATCACGGGCAGCTATGTGAGCGGGCTCGGGCAGCCGCCGTTTGACCCTCGGATGATGGTGGCGCTTCTGCTGCACGGCTATGCCAGTGGACTGTATTCGTCGCGGCGCATTGCCCGAGCCTGCCGCGAGCGGAACGATTTTGTGATGATTGTGGCGCTCGATCCGCCGGATTTTCGCACGATCAGCGACTTCCGCAAGCGGCATTTGAAGGCGCTCGGCGCGCTGTTCCTGCAGGTTCTGAAGTTGTGCGAGACGGCAGGGCTGGTCAAACTCGGCCATGTCGCGCTTGATGGCACGAAGATCAAAGCGAACGCGTCGAAACATAAAGCGATGAGTTATGAGCGCATGAAGAAACGCGAGGCGGAATTGAAAGCCGAGGTCGCTCGCATGTTGGCGGCCGCCGAGGCGGCGGATTCCGAAGAGGACGAGACTTTCGGCCAAGACAAGCGCGGCGACGAGATGCCGGATTGGGCCGGCGACAAGCAGAAACGACTGGCGAAGATCCAGCAGGCGATGGCGGCGCTGGAGGCCGACGCCAGGCTGGCGGCGGAGGAAGAGCGTCGTATCGAGGCCGAAAAAGAAAAGCAGCGCCAAGCCGAAGGCCGCAAGAAGCCGGGCAAACCGGCGGCGCCGCCATCGGACCAACCTGATCCCAAGTCGCAACGCAACTTCACCGATCCGGATAGCCGCATCATGAAGTCGAAGGATGGCTTCGTTCAGGCCTATAACGCCCAGGCCGCCGTTGACGCCGGCGCCCAGATCATTGTCGCGCACGAACTGACCCAGTGCGGCAACGATCAGGGCCAGCTGGTGCCCCTGATCGAGGCCACCGAGAACAATCTCGGCCGCAAACCGGAGCAGGCCTCCGCTGACTCCGGCTACTGCAGCGAGGCCAATCTGGAAGCGCTCGAAGCACACGGTATCGACGGCTACGTCGCACCCGGACGCGCCAAGCACCCGACAGCCGCGAACGGGAAAATCGGCGGACCGCTGACCCAGCGGATGCGAAAGAAGATCGCCGATGGCGGCTTCGAAACGCCCTACCGATTGAGAAAGCAAGTGGTGGAACCGGTGTTCGGACAGATCAAACAGGCACGCGGCTTCCGCCAGTTCCTGTTGCGGGGCGTCGAGAAAGTGCGCGCCGAATGGGCCATGATCTGCACCACCCACAACCTCCTGAAGCTGTTCACCCTCGCAAACGCCGCCTGAGCCGGCTGCCCTGCAATAAATGCCCGTCACAACGCCCTATCTGGACGGGCTCCTAGTCAGGGAGTTGTTGCGTATGCGTGAATGGCCCTCGATTGTTCCGGGTGCGCCGGAGGATTTCTATCTCGTCATCAATCGCTATGGCAGGCGGCCCGGCGTTCGCCGAGACC
>DASRDJ010000323.1:0-4723 GCA_035652655.1 Terriglobales bacterium | reverse complement strand
AAGTTTTCGTCGCCGTAGAAAATGTTTCCCTGCGCCGGTTCGTTCAGACCGATGAGATGTCTGAGCAAGGTGCTCTTGCCGGAGCCGCTTCCACCCATGATGATGAACACATCGCCGTGGTTGATGGTAAAATTTAAATCGTGCATCAATACAAAACTGCCGTACGCCATTGTGAGATTGCTCACAGTGATGTGGGCCTTCGCTCCATTTCCGTTGCCGAGCCCGTCTGACATATAGATCAAGCCTACTTACGGGGTTTCCTTTTTGTTTCTCCCCTTATGGGGATTTCTCCGGAGAGGGAAATTCTTAAATCCCGAGGACGTAGAACACGACGGCAAAAATGCCGCACGCCATCACGATGGCAACAATTCCCGTCACCACGGCGGAAGTCGCCGCATCGCCGACGGCGGAGGAGCTGTTGCCGCATTGAATGCCACGCAAGCAACCCGCAAGGGCGATCAGCACACCGTAGACTGAACTTTTGAACACCCCCCCAAAAACGTCCGCCAGGTCGATAGCGTTCGAGGTCTCGCGAAAATACGTGGTCCAGGAAAGATCCAACATACCCACACCGATCGCGGCGCCGCCAAGGACGCCGACGAAATCCGCATAAAGACAAAGCAAAGGCATCATCAGCACGAGCGCAATCACCCTTGGCAGCACAAGAAATTCCAGCGGCGAAAAACCCATGGTTGTGAAGGCATCGATCTCCTGAGTCACTTTCATAGTGCCAAGCTGAGCGGCAAATGCAGCGCCGGTTCGGCCCGCCATGATGATACCCGTCATCATGGCGCCCATTTCGCGAATCATGGCGATACCGACCAGATCTGCCACATATATTTGCGCTCCGAATTGTTTGAGTTGCACCGCGCCGACGAACGCGAGAATCACGCCTACTAGAAAGCTGATCAATGTGACGATGGGGAGCGCTTGAACGCCGGACTGTTGAATCAAGAGAAAGAGATCCACGGCGCGGAATCGCACCTTCATACGAAAGAGCCGGACAAAGGTAAGCGTCATGTCCCCGAGAAACGCCAGCATCTCTCCGAGAGACGTGCCGGCGCCTATGGCGGTGTTGCCGATGCGTTCAAGAAAAGGCGTCTCCACAGTCTCTTTGCGCGCGCCTTTTTTCTCCGGCACCGCTTCGGCCAGATCGAGTAGCCTGCGCAAGCCGGAAGGCAAGGTCGTGCGATCCATATCGATGCCGCGGATGCGGCATAACTCGGAGACTTCAACGAGAAAAGCCAGAACGCTGCTGTCCCACGATGCCAACGCGCGGGCTTCGAAACCGATGTGTCGCACGCTCGGGGCTGATTCAAGTTCGCGTTTGACCAGTGCCGCGGATGGAAGGCCGCCGCGCAACCGCCAGGCTCCCGCGAGCTGCACCTCAAGCGTGGCATCGCCCGTTTGCTTGAATGAGAGGGTTCCTTGCTCCGTCATTTCGCCGATTGTCGGTTGTTCCAGATCAACAACACGATGCGCTTCTTATCGTCGAAAAAAGAGGCGTATCTTTCCAGGGAGATTACCCAAGACTCGTGTTTTCTGATCGTCGACGTTAATTGAGAACACCCTGCGTCTCGTGAACATAGCACCATATCCAAGCCGCCGGCGGGACAGCGCGCATGACCGGATGTTGCGTCTCGTGGAAGTGTTTGGTCGCGTGCTTGCCTGTCGAGGAATCGCAACAGCCAACGTGGCCGCACGATTGGCACTCGCGAAGAGCAACCCAAACGGTTCCCTCAACTAGACACTCCTCACAGGCGTCGGGAGTTTTCTGCGGAGGAAAGTCCGCGGGCGTTAGCCCGACCAAATGTTGACACGATTTCGCCACAGGGTCCTCCGATCTCAAATATTAATTTTGCACTGCAGCATCCGTTAAATACGGCGCGATGACCAGACGACGCATCAACGTCACCGCATGTCCGCGAATCAACCGTTTCGGATTTTCATGACTAGCAGTCGAACCAGTCGGTAAATCGCCCGGCAATCTCCTCACCGTGCGTTTCCAGTGCGAAATGCCAATCAGTTCAAGCGTTGGGCTCTTCGCGATCGTGCGCGTGACCGATCGCCTGTCGCAGACGATGCTCCAACTTGGCGCAGCTCAAGATGACCTTCTGCGAATGTACTGACTCCACCGCAGAGAGTGGCACGACGAAGTCCCCCGCATTCTCCACGTAGATCACCAGTTCGGGCCGGCCATTCGGAGAAACCGCTCGAACCGCCCCGAACTCCTCACCGCCGTCTGAAACAAAAGCCTGATATCCTATCTCGATTGCTTCTTGCATAACTCAGTCCTCCGAAATTCTTTTAGCCCAACGTCGAGTTCACTCCTATAACTATGAATCACATTGCTCCTGCAGCGCGAAAACGGCGCCTAAAGGTCAGCTTGAACAGTTCAGTTCTTCGCCAGCGCATGGGCTAGCAGTGCTGTGTCGGTGAAAGCACGCAGTCGTTGGAGATACCCATCGCGGACTGTCCAGACGTGGGCGAAGGGCACATTGACGGGCACGGCTGCTTTTCGCGTTTTTCCTTCGATACGACCGAGGGCGACGACTTCCTCGCCAGCGGCAATAAACTCTTCGGCGACAAAGTGAACGTCAAGAGCTTTATAGAAGTTGGTGAGAAACCGATCGAGCACGTCCTGAAGGCCCTCAAAATGGCCGCAACCCATGGGCATCCCTTCCGGCATATCGTAGACGACGTGCGGCGCTTGGAGACCTCGCAGCGACTCGCGATGTCCTGGGACGGTAGCCTCGTAGAACGCGCGAACGCGCTTCTCGTTTTCTTCTTCGATCATTTTTTTCTCCTCCGTCCTTATATAGCAGTCCAATGTTCACCGGAGCATTTCTCCGTCGTCACTTGCAAACTCTGTCTGACTCAATATTCCGCGACAGCTTCATCCGGATAGCAGTATAACCAACGTTCTCCAGGCTCCGCGGAGGCGATCACCGGATGCTTGCTCGCATGCGCGTGCGCGGTCGCATGACGGTTCGGCGAGTCATCGCAGCAGCGCGTCGCGCCGCATTCCTGGCATATGCGCAGATGAACCCAACGAGCGCCCACTTTCACGCACTCATCGCACTGACGGCGCTTTGCGTGTTTTACCGTCGTGATACCGCGAATATGTTCGCAAGCTCTATCTTCCATTGTTTATCGCCTCCTACTGGGAAAGCGCCTGATGGACGAAGGAGATCGCGATCGAACCCTCGCCCACCGCCGACGCCACACGTTTGATATTGCCGCCGCGAACGTCACCGACCGCGAACACTCCCGGCAAACTCGTTTCGAGAAGATGGGGCGCCCTGGCAAGCGGCCATTGGGCGGCGGCCAAATCCTCCGGGGACAGATCCGGACCCGTCTTGATGAATCCTTTGGCATCGAGCGCAATGCATCCCTCGACCCATTTCGTCCCGGGAACTGCGCCGGTCATAAGGAAAACGTGCCTTATGTCGTGGGTCTCGGTGTTGCCTCGCTGATCGGTCCAGCGCACGTGTTCGAGATGATTATCCCCTTCGAGGGCGACGATTTCGGTGTTGGTTCGGAGGACGATGGCCGGATTCTGTTCAATGAGGCGAATCAGATAGCGCGACATACTCTCCGCCAACCCACTCGACCGCACGAGCATGTGCACCCGTTTCGCGCTCTGAGCCAGAAACACCGCGGCCTGGCCGGCTGAGTTACCGCCGCCCACCACCACGGCTTCTTCACCGCGGCACAACTGCGCTTCCATGAATGTCGCGCCGTAGTATACGCCCGCGTTCTCGAACTGCAGCAAATTCTCGATGGGCGGTTTCCGATAGGCGGCGCCGGTTGCGATGATGACGGTGCGGGCTAATACGCGCACATCATCGTCAGTCTCAATGACATAGGGCTTGCGGTCGCAGACGAGGCTTTTGGCGTCCTTCGCGATCATCACCTGGGCGCCGAACTTCTGCGCCTGGGTATAGGCCCGGCCCGCGAGTGCTTGACCCGAGATGCCGGTTGGGAAACCAAGGTAGTTCTCGATCTTGGAGCTGGAGCCGGCTTGTCCCCCGGGCGAGTTGGTCTCCAGCACGAGAACATCCAGGCCTTCCGACGCCGCGTACACGGCCGCAGCGAGTCCTGCCGGTCCGGCGCCGACGATGACCACGTCGCGTATATGGGTGGGGTCGATGGCCTCGTTAAAGCCGAGGCAACTGGCAATTTGCTGATTGGTCGGATTCCGCAGCACTGTCTCCCCACGGCAGATGAGAACCGGCACATCTCCGCCAGTCACGTGAAACCGGTCCAGCAAAACCTGGACGTCCGCATCACGGTCGAGATCGATATAGGAGTACGGATGGCCGTTGCGGGTGAGAAACTCTTTGACGCGAAGCGTTCCCGAGCAATGATTGGAGCCCAGGAGCACGACATCGCCGAGCCCGTGCGCGATCAATTCCACCCGGCGCAGGATGAAGGCCCGCATGATGATCTCGCCGAGCTGGCTGTCGGTCTGCACGAGCGCCAACAACTGTTCGCGCTCGACTTCGATCACTTCGCCCGCTTCGCTCGCGCGCACTTGCAGTAGCGCGGGGCGGCCCGAGAGCATGTTGACCTCACCGGTGAACTGACCCGGGCCATAGAGCACAACCAGCGTCTCGGAGGCGCTGGATGGCCGGACAATCTCCACTCCGCCTGCCGTGACGACGAAGAAGGGCACGATCTGATCTCCCGGCTGAACCAGCACTTCCCCAGGTCGAATTTG
>DASRDJ010000322.1:0-19639 GCA_035652655.1 Terriglobales bacterium | reverse complement strand
CTTGCTGCGCGACAACGTGGTGATCTTCAAAGGCAAGATCGGCTCGCTGAAGCGCTTCAAAGATGACGCCAGCGAAGTGCGCAATGGCATGGAATGCGGCATCTCGATCGCCAACTATTCCGATATCAAGGTGGGCGACGTGATTGAGGCGTTTGTTACCGAACGCATTGCCGCGGAAGTGATTGCTTAGAGGCAGTTCTCAGTTCTCGGTTATCAGTTCTCAGGAAGGTGTGTGCGCTACGCTGTTCTGAGAACTGGGAACTGAGAACTGAGAACCAATGCCAATCGCTTTTCTAACGCTCGAGCTCAGCATTGAAGCCGCGCAATCGCTGAAAGACAAGCGACAAGTGGTGCGCAGCCTGAAAGACCGGCTGCGTTCCCAATTCAACGTGGCGGTCGCGGAACTCGACGCCAGTGGGCTTTGGAACCGGGCGACCGTGGGGGTAGTCAGCGTCTCTGATTCACGCGACTATCTCGACGGGCTGATGAAGCACGTGGAGCGTTCCGCAACGCGCATCGCGAATAATGGCGGCGCGGACCTGACCGACTCGTTCGTGGAATTCTTGTAATTGCTCGCATTTTCGCTGTCCCTGTCATCTCTCCCCCGGGCAGCGCAACTTCTGATATTCTCATCCGTTTTACTTGGGAGTGATTCGTTGGAACGGCGCGGCCAGAAATATCACCGGGAGCGGCTCAGCGAGGCTCTGCGCGAGGAAATCGAAACGATTCTCGAGGGAGAACTCGGCGATCCTCGCATTGGTCTCGCCAACGTGAGCGAAGTCCTTCTTGCCCCTGACTCCCGCTCCGCGCGTGTGATGGTGGTGGTTCAAGGAGACGAAACTGCGGCAGCAGCCACCATGGAAGGCCTGCAGGCGGCTTCGGGCTTTGTTCGCCGCGAACTCGTGGAGCGGTTGCACTTGCGGCGCGCACCGGAGCTGATTTTCATTCACGACCGGTCGCAGGAATACGTATCGAGGATCGACGAGCTGTTGGGCCGTTCCAAGAAGAAGTCCGGCTCGGCACGTGCCCGTCGGGCGTAGGCCCTATGTTGAGGGAAGTCCTGGAGAGCATCGAGCGCCGGAACCGTTTCGTGCTGACCTCGCACGCGCGTCCCGACGGTGACGCAATCGGCTCCGCACTAGCCTGTTGCGAGATTCTCCGGTGCATGGGCAAGGACGCCGATGTGGTGCTCCATGATGCCGTTCCACGCATCTATCAGCCTTTACCGTTTGCCGAGCGAGTTGTGCAAGCCGATCGCGTGAATGGCAACTACGACGCTGCAATCATTCTCGAGTGCGATAGCATCCAGCGTACCCGCCTCGAAGGCCTCGAGAACCGGTTTCTCATCAGCATCGATCATCACGTCAGTGGCCGCCCGTTCGCGCATGTAAACTGGATCGAGCCCGAAGCCACGGCAACCGCGGAACTCGTCTTCCGACTGGCCCGAGAAGCCGGCGTAAAAATCACACCTGAAATTGCGACATGCCTCTACACGGCACTCATGACCGACACCGGGTCGTTCATGTTTCGGGGTACCAACGAACATACGTTTACCTTGGCGCGAGAACTGGTGCTGGCAGGGGCTGATCCGGCACACTGCGCCCGCAATATCTACTTCGCTCACTCCACTGCGAAGATGCGGCTGCTGGGCGCGGCCCTTTCCAACCTTCACCGCGAGGGCCCTCTTGCATGGATTTGGATTACCCGCGAGCAGATGGAACGCAGCCAGGCGAAGGAGGAAGATTGCGAAGGTCTAGTCAATTACGCACTTTCGATTGGCGACGTGGAAGTCGCAGTGTTCTTTCGCGAGATGGCGGACGGCCGCTATCGCGTGAGCCTGCGCAGCAAAGGTGCGCTGAATGTGGCTCAAATTGCCGAAGGCTTCGGCGGCGGCGGACACGAGTGCGCCAGCGGTTGCTCCATGGACGGCCCGCTCTCCATCGCCGTTGCCCGCATCCTCGAGAAGATTCGCGCGTAGCGCCGGCGCCCTTGCCCTCGCCGCAGCACAAGACAGTTCCAGTTTCCCGGTAGAATAGCCCCCTATGGAAATTTCGATGTGGCGACAATCTGCGTCCTTTCTGGGCGCGATGTTGATCCTCGTCGCGTATGCCGGCCACCAGATGGGCTGGATGAATCCGCGCCAGGCCGCCTACAACATTCTCAACGCCATCGGTTCAGCGATCCTCGGATACATCGCGTTCCACCCTTTTCAAGTTGGATTCGTTGTCCTCGAAGTTACGTGGACGCTCATCAGCATTTACGCTCTGTTTCGTCAGCAGGTGCAATCGTGACGGCTGGCGAGTCGAGCGCTTTCTGGATTGAATACGTCGCTGACGAAATCGAAGCCCGTCCGTTTGCAGTGCTCAAACTCACATGCGTGGGGATTCGCCGGTGAAGCTGCGCGTTCGCGAGTGGCTGCTGCTGGTCGGATTCTGCGTCTTTCTGTTTTTCTATGGGCTCGGGCAATTTGGATTGGTAGGCGCGGATGAGCCGCGCTATGCGCAGGTAGCACGCGAGATGCTCGCGCGTCATGACTGGACCACGCCCACCTTGAATGGCACGCCGTGGCTTGAAAAGCCGCCCTTGTACTACTGGCAGGCCATGATCGCATTTGCAATCTTCGGAGTGCGCGACTGGGTCGCTCGTATCCCCTCAGCCATCGACGCCTCACTCGTCGTGCTTGCGGTTTACTGCTTCCTGAAGAAATTGCGCCCCGGATTTCATCTGGATGGCGCCCTGATGACGGCATCGGCCGCGGGCTTGGTAGGGTTCGCGCATTCCGCCTCGACCGACATGCCTTTGGCCGCCATGTTCTCGCTGGCCATGCTGTGCTGGTATGCGTGGTGGGAGACTTCGACCCAGAAGCTACTTTACGGCTTCTACTTTTTCCTCGCCCTCGCTGTCTTGGCGAAAGGCCCAATAGGCGTGCTTCTCGCCGGAGTGGTCATCGTTCTGTTTGCGTTGGCCGTTGGCAAGGCGCAGTCCATCCTCAAGACGTTGTGGTTGCCCGGCGTGCTTGTATTTTTGGCGGTGGCTGCGCCGTGGTACATCGCGGTACAGCTGCGCAATCCCGAGTTCTTCCGCGTCTTCATCCTCGAACACAATCTCGCGCGCTTTGGGAGTGATCTCTATCATCACACGCAACCCTTCTGGTTCTACCTTCCGGTAGTGGCTCTCGCGCTGGTACCGTGGGTCGCGTTTGTGACAGCGGGCATGGCCGAGGTCGTTCGAGCCTGGTGGGCTGAGCGCAGGGCTCTGTTGGAGACGGGTGACGCGCTCAATGTGTTCCTGATTCTGTGGCTTGTGATTCCAGTGGTGTTTTTCTCACTCTCCAGATCGAAGTTGCCGGGATATATCTTGCCGGCGGTTCCGGCGGGACCCTTGCTGGTTGCAGAATATGTCCGCCGACACATTGATGAAGATCGCCGTCCTCTGTGGCTTTTGATGGCGCACGCGCTGATTTCCGCTGCGCTCATCGTTCCAGCCGTGGCCATCGGATACATCGTGGTCGAGCACCGCCTGCCGTGGTCGACGCTGACAATGGTTGCAGGCGCGATTGCATTGGTTGTCGCCATTGGCATCACTGTCACGCTCACCGGTAAGCTCGGCCTGCATGGGCTCTACTTCGTCACGTTGATTCCGGTTGTCCTGGCCGTTGCGGCGTTGCTCAAAATCGGGGCTCCGGTTGTAGATGAGACGCTCTCTGCGAGGCCAGTTGCCCGGCAGCTGGCAAGCATGGAACTCAAGCCTCTCACGGTTGCGGCGCTGAGCGTGGCGCGCGAAACCGAGTACGGCTTGACGTTCTATCGGAATCAACCCATTAGCCGTTACGAACTCAAGCAAGTGCCGGCTGAACAACATCTGCTTCTTATTCCGCAGGGAGCGCGCGTGGCGATTCCGCAGTTCGTCGGGAGCCGCCGGGTTTCGTATCTGGGAGACTTCCCGCCGCAACATCTTGAGTTTTATTGGGTCGCGGGGGCAAACACGAACTCTGGTGCTCAACCCATGGAACCGATGCGTTGATCGCCGGGTAAAGCCCGTGCGCAAATCCGAACCTGTCTCGCCAACCACTCCAGCCTTCCCCCGTTTGCCTCACACAGTTTGAAGCACTAGACTGCTTGGTTCACGCCCTCACGATGCTCGGTCGGGCCAGGGCGCGCTTCTCGGAGTCCCTTGGAGATTCTCGACCTCAGGCACTTTTCTTCCGTCGATCTGCGCCCCCTGCTGGACGATGAAACGCAGGTGTGGTCGCGCCTGCTGTCGTGGGACTACACCAGTTCCTCGGACATGATCTTGCGTTACGTCGATGCCAAGATATTGCCGGGTTACGCTGCCGTCGAACGCGGCCGGATTTTCGGCTACGCCTTCTTCGTGTACGAAGGGAGCAAGGGCGTCATCGGCGATCTCTTTGTCACGGACGGAGAGCGCTTGCCTGCATCTCGCGAGGTTGAAGGACGGTTGCTTACTCACGTGATTGAGACGCTGCAGCAGTCGCCCGGCATCCACCGCGTAGAGGCACAGCTTTTAGTGCACGATGCCGGAGTGCTCGCTCGGCCATTTTTGGAGCAGGGCTTTCGGCGCCAGCCGCGTTTGTTCATGGCGATGCCGCTGAGCCGCCCGTCGCAGCCGGCGCCCTCGATCTATCCGGACTTCGAAATTCGTCCCTGGCTCGACAGCGACTACCAGTCCGCTGCGGCCGTCATTACTGCAGCCTATCGCGGTCACGTGGATGCTGAAATTAACGATCAGTACCGCACCTTGAGCGGGTCGCTGCGCTTCCTTAACAACATAGTTCGCTTTCCGGGATGTGGCCAGTTCGATCCCGACGCTTCTTTTGTGGTGAACCACAAAGTCACCCGTCACATGGCGGGATTGATCCTGTGCTCACGTGTACGTCACGACGTAGGACACGTTACCCAAGTCTGCATTCTGCCCGAATACCGTTCGCGAGGAGTAGGTGAGGCGCTCTTGGCCTGCACAGCAAACGCGCTGCGCAAACGCAAGTTCTCCTTGCTGTCACTCACTGTGACTGAGGCGAATACGCGCGCTGTTGATCTTTACCGGCGCTTAGGATTTGATTTGCGTCGGGTCTTCGATGCGTTCGTCTGGGAAGAGCGGTAGGCCAGTCGGTCACTCGTCTTCAGCGAAGCGCCATCGACTATCAGCAATCAGCCATTTCTCTTTGCTAGTGACTAGCGACTGATGACCAGCGGCTATCTACGGATCAGCCACATCGCCCAGCCTGCCACCAGCACTCCGCCGGTAAACATCGCGAAGCAGTATAGGCCATAGCGGATCATCTCGCGTGGCGTGGTGCGCTGGGTGATGCCGAACACCACCGAGGCGAACATCGCGAACAGGATTGCGCTACTGAAGTGCGAGAGTTGGATCGTCATGGTTTCTTCCCGATGGCGATGTGATAGGCGTCGGCCACTGCGATGAAGTTCAGCAGGCCGGCGACGATCAGAAACTTCGTGCCATAGTCGGCGGTGGCGTGCGCGATCGCGCCGTGTCCCCAATCGAGCGTGCGTGTCAGAATGTACAGCCCGCCACCCCCGAGATTTCCGACGAAGCCCAGCATGTCGAGAATGTCGCCGCCATTCGGCTTGTAGACGCGTCCCTGCATGGTCAAGCCAAGGAGAAACATCGCGACAATCGACGCCATCAGCAGGCCGCCGCGTATCCAGCGCTTCTGGATCAGGTGCCCGGCCCCGGGAATCAGCCACGCGATGGCGGGCGCAGCTACTGTCATGAGGGTCATCGGTGTCGGTTCAACCAAAGGTTCCGATGGCTTGGTTTTCGCAGTGGTGGAATTTGCCATTCAGATGATCACGATCTCGCGTTGGATTTTGCCTGTCACTTCAGCGCGGTTCGACCGCACTAGCACGTTCACTTCGCTGCGCACGCCGAAGTCGGGAAGATAGATTCCCGGTTCAATGGAGAAGCAGGAATTCGGCAGGATCTGCCGTTCGTCGTGAATTTCCAGATCGTCCATGTTGGCGCCGTTGGAGTGCACGTCGGTGCCAATGGAATGCCCGGTGCGGTGAATGAAGTAATCTCCGTAACCGGATTTCTGGATATGATCGCGCGTCGCCCGATCGACTTGCCACCCGGCGATATGTTGGCCCGCGCCTATAGCGTCCAGCACTGTCTTCACGCCCACGTCGCGTGCGTCGCGGACGATCTGGAAAATCTCGCGCTGCTTGTTGGAGGGTGCCTTGCCGACATATCCGGTCCAGGTGATGTCGTAGTAGACCGCACCGGGAGTGTTCTTCTTCGCCCACACATCCAGCAGAACGAAGTCGCCCTCACGAATGGGAGCGGAGCCCTCGGCATGTGGTTCGTAGTGCGGATTGCCGCTGTTGGCATTGACCGCCACCACTGGAGGATCGTCGGTGACCAGATTTTCGCGCTGGAAGGCTTCCATGAACCACTGCTGCATCGCGTGTTCGGTTGTTCCGCCATTGCGGACTCGCCGACCGATCTCCGGGAAGGCCGCGGCTGTGATGCTGTCGACCGCGTCGCGCGCCGCGAAGTGCGTTTGAATCTGCTCGTCGGTCCAGGTCGACTCGAATTGCGCGATCAGGTCAGCCGCACTGACCACCGTCTTTCCCATGCTGCGGACCAGTTCGATCGTTCCCGCATCCACCAATGACACCGTAAACACCAGGTTGTTGGGCGAATACTGCATGGCAATCGTTTTGTGGTTGTCGAGAAAGGTCTTGAGTTGAGCGAACAACTCCTGCCATCCGGAGTACACGCTCTTGGCGCCGGGCAGGGAATCGAGGTGTCCGGCCTCGATCTTGTGCACCAGTTTCGAAGGCTCCCCGTGCGCGGGAATCAGGTAAAACCAGCGCCGGGTGACCATAAGGGAACGGGGCAGGTCGAGTACGCGGTAAGCAATCGGGTCGCGATGATGATGGTCGTAAAACAACCACGCATCGATATTGCGTTCGCGCAGGGCAGATTGAATGGCTGGCAGGTTCATGGGCAAACAACTATTGTAATCAAGCGGCCGTCTTTGCGCGAACCTTCAGCGTTCGCCTTGGGAAACCCGTCGCCAGCGGCGCAGCGCCACTAGAGCCCAGAGGGCCTCGACAATTCCGAAAGGCCACGCTGCTTGCAGGAATCCGTAGGTCGATCCGAGCCCACAGGCGAATGCGAATGCCAGAATGAACCACGGACTACGATCCTCGAGGGCATAGCAAACCAGCATGGCCCCGACCGAAAACAGGCCGAACGCACTTAGGACGCTCATGCTGCCAAAATCTTCCTGCGGGCGGAGGGAGGCAGGGTTTCGCATGCGGTTCGAAGGACGAGACGGGGTGCACGTCCTCGAATCTGCCGCAGATAGGAGATTGCATTCTTAGGTGCGTACTTTGCGGTTTCACGCAGCAGCCATCCTAATCCCTTCTGCACCATGTCATTCTCGTCCGCGAGCAGCATATTGGAAAGCCGAATGATTTGTGGAAGAAACATTTTCCGGCGAGTGCCCTGAATCAGAGCCACGCACGCCGCCCTCCGATGCCACCGGTTACGCGACCGTGCCCACACAAAAACACGCTGTGCCCGTGAAGTCTTGCTGACCATCATGGGCGCGATCAGGTAGTGCACGAGTCCATCGTGATCCGCCCAACTACCGATCCGGTCCAACCACGATTCGAACAGGAGAAACTCGGCATCGCTAAAGTCGACAACGATCTTCTCGAGTAGGAAAACAGCAAAAACCTTTTCCTCGAGAACCCGTCCTCGGAAAAGGTGATCGGCGACCTTCACTAGAAATCCCATATCTTGTTCCCGGACGATGGTACGGCGAAAGCGCACAGCGACCTTCCGCAACTCCGCTGTGTACCATCCGCGGGACTTGATTTCTTCTTTGAAGAACCACTGCACTCCTTTCGCGTGCGGCGCGGAGCCGCCGTCCTTCAAAACGCGGCGGATGTGGGCGGCAATATAAGCAGGAGTGATTTTGCGCTTCGCCATAGCGGTACCGGCGCAGAAGCATAAACCAAGTGCCACCCCGCGGGCTGTGACGTCGAAGCAGCCTTCGCGTCCTTCGCGCCAGCTGGGCGTTATGTGTGGTTAAACGCTCTGGTCTCTGCCGTCGCTTGACGTGCCAGAAATGTTCAGCACCTTGTCATAAATCCACAGTGCTGCGGTCGTTACTAATCCGACCGCCGTCACGGTCCACCAGATCCGCTCTGGGCGATGCTGCACTTCGCCGAAGTGATGGAGCAGAAATCCGCCAAAGCGTCCGCCGATCAGCGAGCCGAGGCCGATCGGCAAAAACGCGAATCCCAAGTAAGTTCCTTGCTGCCCCGGCGGCGCCAGTCGGGAGATGTATTCGTAATAGCGTGGTTGTTGCGTGATCTCTCCGAGCGCGACAATCACCAACGAAACCACGGCTGTCCACACCGCCGCATGCGCACCGAAAACCAGCCATCCCACTCCGGTAATAAGGGTACCGAGGGTCACAGCTCCGAATGACGAGATCTTCCGCAGGAGCGCATTGACCGCGACTGTCAGCGTGATCACCACGATCGGGTCCGCAATCAAAATCATCTCCGTGTTGGCATCGGGATCAACATAGTCGTGAATGTAGATCGGCAGAATCAGGTACTGTTGCCAGAAGACAATCCAATAGCCCGTAAAAATCAAGAGGAATAAAACGAACTTACCATTGCGGAGTACGGTCAGCAGGTTTCGCACAACTTGTCCGAGCGATGTGGTCTGTTGTTCACCGGCCGCGCGTCGGGGTTCTGTGAAGAAGATAAGAACGCCGATGAACATCAGAAATACGCTGCCGGCCGCCAGGCGGAACACATTTTCAACTTGCATTCGTGAGTGGATCCATCCCGCTAGGAACGGACCCAGAAAACTGCCAATATTGACGAGGGTGTAATAGATCGAGTACCCGATCGACCGAACGTTCTCCTTGGACGCACGGGCGGTGGTTCCTACGACGCTGGGCTTTACCAGCGCCACGCCGAGGGCAGGCAGAAACAAGATGATCCCCACCATCACTCCGAGCGGAAGTGCCGCCCGCACGGGTGCCAGCCAAGGTGCTGCCACGGAACCCACCAGAAAGTACGAACAGCTCAAAATGAAGTAAGCCAGTGAGAGCGCGCGGCGGAAGCCAATGCGGTCCGCCAGGGCACCCCCGAAGATCGCCATTACCCAGACCGCACCGCCGAAGAGCCCGCTAAGGCTGGAGGCCTGATCGGTAGGGAATTGCAGGGCTTCGTGAAGATAACGGGCGAGCGCTGCGAAGACCGCGTAATACGAGAGCCGCTCGAAAATCTCGCTGATGTTGGCAACCCAGAAGGGCCGTTCGAAGCCGGTACGAATCTCTTGCAGTCGTTCGGAAAGAGTCAAGAAGGCTCCCTGAGATGTCGATGTGGCGCGGGCAATCGAGTCCGCGTTATTACCGAGTCAATCGATCTCGAACCTGTTGTGCGGTCACTCCGGCGACACGAACGATCTTGCTCCGGCTGCTCTGACCGGCAGCAATACTAACGGAGGCGCGCGGCACCTTCAAAAGATTTGCGAAGAATTCGATGCAGGCCTCGTTGGCCTTCCCGTCGATCGGCGGCGCCGTAAGCGAGACCTTCAAAGCATCACCCAACTCGCCCGTGATGGCACTCTTTCGGGCTCGCGGATGCGCTTTGACCGCGAAAGTCACGCCGAGAGGAGTTTCATGAACAGGAATCATGGGTGTGGTCCGGAGGTTGCCGCTTCTTTTGATTGCAGCAATATCCCCTGGCTCGAGCTTCCTCGGTGCCTCTCCGTGTCCTCTGTGGTTAAGGTTTTGCCCTTCCCCCGAAAATCGCTGTCCCCACCCGCACGCAGGTCGATCCTTCTTCAATAGCGACCTCGAAATCATGCGACATGCCCATTGAGAGTTCGTCCATGCTGACAATGGGAAGACTCCGGCCCGCGATCTGGTCGCGCAACTCGCGCAGCTTCCGGAAATACGGCCTCGCTCCTTGAGGGTCTTCCGTATAGGGTGGCACCGTCATCAGGCCACGGAACTCGAGGCTCGCCAACCGCGGAGCCTCGGCGAGGAGTCGATCCAGTTCCGCAGCCTCAGGAGCGATCCCAGTCTTGGCCGTTTCGCCGCCGACGTTGATCTCGATGAGCACACGAAGGGTCTTGCTGGCGGCGTGAGCAGCGTCGTTCAGTTTTTGCGCCAGCTTCAGAGAGTCCACCGAATCGACTGTGTGAAACAGATCCGCCGCTTTTGCCGCCTTGTTGCTCTGCAGGTGGCCGATCAGATGCCAGCGGGCATCAACCAGATTGCGCAAGGCATCCGCCTTCCCGGCGAATTCCTGCACCCGATTCTCTCCGAACACCCGAATCCCGGCATCATAAGCTTCGCGGATCGCTTCTTGCGGAAACGTCTTGCTGACGCCCATCAGCGTGATCGCATCGGGGTCGCGCCCAGCGCTGGCTGCAGCCAAACGAATCCGCTCGCGAACCCGTGCGACATTTTCGGCTATGGACATGAATGCGATCCGAGAGCCACAAAAATGTACTACGGACAAAAAGCGCGGGCGAGGCGCCCGCGCTACACCTGCTTACCCAGTACTTACATGATCGCCGTCGGCGGCGCCGGTTCATCCGGACTGCCCGCGTTCGCAAGCGGGAGTCGCACCATCACGAACGCGATGATGACCAACACGATGAATCCGGAATACGTCGCCGGCTGGGCGAAGATCACAGGCAACGGCTTATTGAAGAAATAGAAGGCTGCCACTACAAGCCCCAGGATTGCCTCTCCAGCGATCATGCCCGAGGCAGTCAAGACTCCGGCATTTTCCACGCGAGCCTTCTGCGCATCGTTGAAGCCGCGCTTGTCGCGCATCCGGTCGGTGATCCAGCGGATGACGCCGCCCAGGAAGATGGCGAAGGTTGTCTCCAGCGGCAAGTACATGCCTACGGCGAAGAGCATCACGCTCTTCACTTCCAGCATGATCATGGCAAGGCCCATGAGCACGCCGGCTCCAACCAGTGGCCACGGCATGTTGTGTCCGACAATGCCTTGGGCCAGAGATGCCATCAAGCCCGCTTGCGGCGCGGAGAGCTGCGGATCACCAAAACCGATCCCGCCGCGATTGATGTTCCCCTGATGCAGCACGAGCAACGGAAAATACAATGCAAGGCTGGCCACCAGAATGCCCAGGAAATCTCCCAGCTGCATCTTGGCCGGAGTGCCTCCCAGAATGTGGCCGACCTTCAGGTCTTGCAGCATCTCGCCTGCGACCGCCGACGATACGCAGACCACAGCAGCAACACCCAACACGGCAGCCACACCGCTCATGCCCGAAACGCCAATCGCTACCATCAACAGAGCAGCAATGATCAGCGTGCAAAGCGTCAATCCCGACACTGGATTGTTGGAAGAACCGATCATTCCCACAAGGTTGCCCGATACGGCTGCGAAGAAGAAGCCGACCACGATCATGACTATCGCGGCGGTGATCGCCCCACTCAACGTGCCTGAAAAATGAAAGTACAACACAATCATGCAGAGGAAAGCCGCCCCGAGTCCCCCGAACACAACCTTGCCATTCAGGTCACGCTCGGTGCGGTTGGTGGCGGCGTGGACAGCCGCCGACTTCTTCAAGTCAGAAACCGCGCGCTTCATGCCAATCGCGAGGCTCTTGCGCATCCGAAACAGGGTCCAGGCCGCCCCCACCATCATCCCGCCAACAGCAACCGGTCGCACGATGTTGTACCAGACCGCTCCCGCCAGATTGCCTTCGGTGCCCGGCGCCATTGTGGCCTGCAAAGTCGGGCCAAGGAAGTAGATGATCAGAGGAACCAGCAGTCCCCAGGCAACCACGCCGCCCGCGAAGTTCAGCGCTGCCAGTCGCGGTCCGATAATGTAGCCCACGCCCAAATAAGCAGGACTAATAGCAGGCGCTTGGAACGTTGTGACTCCACCCACGCTGACGACGGGCGCCGTGCTGGTTCGTCCCAGCTTCAGCATGGTGGTTCCGATCTGCCCGATGTGGATGACGAAAGCTTTGCTGGCGTTGAACAGCTGAAATGCGCCCAGCAGATAGATCAATCCGCCCAAACCCATGTTGGCGAAGAGCAGCTTCGCGGCGCCCGCGCCCTGCTGACCTGCCTTATGAATTTCCGATGCGGCCACCGACTCCGGGAAGGGAAGCTCTGGGTCTTCCACCATGACGCGTCGAAGCAGAGTGACGAACAAAATGCCAAGCGATCCGCCGACCGCCATCAACGCAACGGACTTCCAGTACGCATCGTGAAATCCGAACGAACTCCACGCACCGGAAATCAAGAATGCGGGAATCGTGAACACCGCACCCGCCGCTACCGATTCGCCGATCGAACCCACGGTTCGAGCGATGTTCTCCTCAAGCAGAGAACCCTTCATCAAACGCAAAAGTGCCATGCCGATGACGGCCGCCGGATAGGTGGCGGCAATGGTCATGCCGGCCCGTAAACCCAGGTAAGCATTGGCCGCCCCCAGGATTACCGTCAGGAACAGTCCGATCAGCACGGCCCGGAACGTGAACTCTTTCATCTCCATGTTCTCGGGCACGTAAGGGCGGTAGCGTTTTTCAGGAGGCGCGGCGGTTTGAGTGCTCATGAAGACCCTCGCAAGTGGTTCGTGGGACGAGATATATCCAGCAATTGCTCGCGACCGCGCACGTTAGCACGCTGTGGCAGACCTTTACAAGTACACGGGTCAGGCATCCACGCCGTGCCGGTCACACATCTGACTACCCACCCGTACAAACTTTTCGGCAAAACTTTCTGAACCAAAAGGGGTTAGAATCAAATCAGTCGGTAAGGTTGTCAGAGTTTCCCCGGTCGCGAGCCCCAGAGGAACTACAGCGATGTGCGCGCTTTCCGGTCCTCGTTTTTCGGCCCCCTTTCTCCAGGAATATCGTTGCCGGAACTGCGGCAGCAGCGAGGGATATGCCTCCCGCCCGCGCAATTGGCTCGAGAAGTTTGTCTTGCCTTCCTTAGGCTTGCAGCCCGCCCGCTGCGGAGACTGCTACCAGCGCTCTTGGCGCCGGGCGTCAGTCCGGTTGCTGCCCCGCAAGGAACCTATGAACTTTGACCCGGAAGCGATGGTTGCGTCGGCGCGTGCGGCCGATAGTGGGGAAGCCCGGAAGGAAACTCGTCTCGAACGGAAAGACCACCAGCGGATTGCATGAGGCTGTTGAAGGCCGCTATACTGAAAGGGATTTCATCCAGGGCGCGCACCGCTCCCGCCATCCCCGGATGACCAGGAGGTCGTCTTCAGCAGTAGCTGGGACCGAACTCGGGCTATGCAGGCCACGGCTGCACGGACAAGGCCTGCTGTTGTTTCGTGGGCAGCGGATGTCGCTGAAAGCCTCTTCGCCACGTTGTTTCCCGCCGATTGCCGCATCTGCGGCGAACCTCTGATCCGGATCTCCCGCCTTCCTGTATGTGAAGTTTGCCTGGAGTCCGTGCACCCCATCGCGGGCGGACTGTGCTCGATTTGTGGGGAGCGTATTGTTTCCGCCTATGCTTTGGAAGGCGAAGACATCCGCTGCGGCATCTGCCGCCGGATCGACCAGCCTTTCGCGAAGGCTGCGGCTTATGGCAGCTACGAGAGCGGGTTACGCGATCTGATCCACATGCTGAAGTATCAGCAGGTGCGCCCTGCGGCAAACGTGCTTGGCCGCATGCTGGCCGAGGTGATCGCTGAGCTTGAGGTCGGCTGGAAACCAGCGACGGTTCTGGTGGTGCCGGTACCGCTGTTTTCGGCGAAGCTGCGTCAGCGAGGATTCAACCAGGCGGAAATGATCGCGCGCATGGCGCTCAAGGTGAATTCTGAGCGGGAAAAGTATTCGCTCGCGGCCGATGTGCTCGAGCGGTCACGCGAAACTCAATCGCAAATCGGGCTGACGCGTCACCAGCGGCGCGAGAACCTGCGCGGTGCGTTTCGTGTTGCGAATCGTGAGAAAGTTGCCGGACGAGAAATCTTATTGGTTGACGATGTGTTCACGACCGGGACCACGGTCTCCGAATGTGCAAGGGTTTTGCGTCGCGCCGGAGCTACTCGGGTTTGGGTTGCGACCGTCGCACGCACGTTGAAAGCGGAAGTGCAGGCCGTTCATTTCGAGCCGCAGGACGACGCATCGTTAAGCATGGCGGCGCACGGATAGTTTTTGGGATTGATGTTTATGTCAGGAAAGATCGACAACTCGATGCGAGGCATGATCGGCAGATCCGCGGCCGGCGTGCTCGCGGTGGCGACCGGGACCTACAACAATCTCCAGGCGCTGCACGCACCGGTGCTCGTGCTGAATGCTTCCTACGAGCCTATCAACGTGTGCGCGGCGCGCCGCGCGATTGTGCTGGTCTTGAAGGGCGTCGCCATGGCAGAGGAAGAGAACGGTCACTTCCTGCATGCAGCTCGCGTGGCCATGCGAGTTCCGTCGGTGATTCGGCTGTTGGAGTATCGCCGCATTCCGCATCAGACACGCGCGCTCTCGCGGAAGAACATCTTGCTGCGCGACCGCAATACCTGCCAGTACTGCTTGGTTGCGCTGGCCTCGGGAGAACTCACGCTTGATCACGTGGTCCCGCGCTCCCGCGGAGGATCGTCTACATGGGAGAACCTGGTCGCCTGCTGCCACCCCTGCAATCGCCGCAAAGGCAACCAAACGCCAATCGAGGCCGGCATGAAACTCACGCGCGAACCCCGCGCCTTCAATCTCCACACCAGTCGCCACATCATGCGATTGATGGGACGGTCGGATGACAAGTGGAGAAAGTATCTTTTCTACTAGTTTCCAGTTTCAAGTTGCATGAGCAAAGGCCGCGATCAATTTCGCGGCCTTTGTCTTTACTCGAAACCTGAAACTATTTCTGCGGCTGCTGTTGTTGCTGCGCCGTGTCTGGCTGTTTTTGCTCGCCCGGCGGAAGTTCTTTGCCTTCGAAGGTGATCCGCGTCTTCGAGCCGAATCGTTTGTAATTCTGATACTTTACGATCTCGATGATGTGAACATCTCCACCAAACCCACCTGAGAAGTGCAAGGTGTCATCTGCTTTCGTGTAGGCCGGAAACCAGTACTTGCCGTCAATCCTTTGTCTCCAGGTGGTAAAGCTCGGGAACAGGTTTTCATTTCCTTTTTTCTTGCGGATGTCGGGCACAGTCTTGCCGTGAGTTTTGACGACTTGGAAATCGGTATCGTCGACCCATATCCGGCCTTGAAAATAGCGCTTCTTGCCGGTGATCTGCTTGGGTGCAATATCAAACACGTAACAGTGCAGGTCGTCCTCCTGCTGCATTCCGACGTAGAGAATGTCGTACTCAGGAATCTCATCGCTGGTGAGCACGAACGGGAGTCGGTTCTCGATGTCGTCAACGTCTTCCTGGCTCATGCTGATGCGTGTCAGAGAGGACTGGGGAGCGAAGACGACGTTCTTCAATTTATGACCCTGGTCGTCGAACGTGATGTCGAATACCTGGTGATATTCGCCATCTTTGGTATCTCCGTCCATGGTGCGGACTATGACATCCTGGCGATACGTGTACAGATCCCGAGCTTCCTTGAATTCCTTTTCCTTGGCTGAGAAGCGCTTGATGATTTCTTCGGGAGTGATGCCCTTGGGTTCGGACTTGTCGAGCGCACCCTCATCGGCGGCCGCCAGTAGAGTCAGCAGCCCGATGGAAAACGAAATAAGGCCGAACGTGCGGAGCGAATGTTTCATGGATCTAGTTTAGAAGAAATTACTTCCGGAAAGTGGGCGAACTGCTGCCTTCCTACCCCCGAGCCCTCTCCGCTCAGGGAGCCCGGAGGAAAGGAAGACTGCAGTTTCTGCCTGTTTTCTTAGACGACAACAGGGCGCAAGAGGTTGCAGGGGAGAAGCAGCTTTTGGCTTTTAGCCGTTAGCTTTTAGCCGAATCCCGCGTCAAATCGCTTTCAGTCGCCAGTCGAGATGTGCGAAGGCTTCGTGGAGAGCAACTTCAAAATCTTCAATCAGCTACTGGCTGGTATGTATGAGTGGATGGAGCTAAGAGCTAGCAGTCAAGAGCTAAAAGCTAGCTTCATCACTGTCTCAAATACTCCCGCTGTTCTACACTACTCCGTTTGTCCGCGGAGGGACGTATGCGTCGTGTTCTCATCCTGCTCCTTACTGTGTTTTCTGTAGTCCCCGCCTTCTCGCAAGCCAAGCATCCCTTCACCTTCGAAGACATGATGTCGCTCAAGCGCGTCGCCGAGCCGGTCTCATCGCCCGATGGCAAGTGGGTGCTGTTTAGCGCCGTCGACGTGGATCTCGCCGCGAACAAGAAAACTCCCCACATCTGGATCGTGCCACTTGCGGCGCCCAATGCTGCCAATGGAGCGACGGGCGTCCCGCCCGTCAAGGCCGAGCAAAGCTCGGCGGGCTCTTCTCCGGCGTCCGCTGAGCGGATCCTCATTGCGGATCAGGACGGCGACCGACCGCGCTGGGCGCCGGATGGCAAACGCTTCGCGTTCATCTCCGCCAAAGAAGGCGGATCGCAAGTGTGGATCGCGGACTTCGACAGCACAGCAGGAAGCGTCAGCGGCGTGCACAAGCTGACTGCGCTTGCTACGGAAGCCAGTGGCGAGCTCTGGTCGCCTGACGGGAAGAATATTCTCTTTACCTCCGACGTCTATCCGGAATGCGACGGGGCTCCGGCCGACGAGCAAGCCTGCAACGCGAAGAAACTCGAAGAGCATGAGAGATCGAAGGTCAAAGCGCTGATCTTCGATCGCCTGCTGTATCGCCACTGGAACGCTTACAAAGAAGGGAAGCGTAGCCACATTTTCATTGTGCCCGATGTTCTCGCTTCTGCGCGTTCCGGCGAGCCCGGATCCGGAATCGCCCCGCCTCCACCGCGCGATCTCACTCCCGGTGACTACGACTCTCCGGTCTTCTCGCTCGGCGGCCAGGACAACTACGCGTTCTCGCCCGACGGCCGGGAAGTCTGCTATGCCTCGAACCACGACAAGGTTGAAGCTGCGTCGACCAACAACGACTTGTGGCTCGTGCCCGTGACAGGCGGAACGGCGAAGAACATCACCGCCGAAAATCCCGCCAGCGATTCGACGCCGCTGTATTCGCCGGATGGAAAGTACATCGCGTATCGCGCGCAGCAAAGGCCGGGATATGAGAGCGATCGATTTCGGCTGATGCTCTACGACAGGAAGAGAGGAACGACAGCGAACGCGACAGACGACTTCGACCGCTGGGTCGGGACGGTTGTGTGGGCGCCAGATTCGCAGCGTCTTTATTTTTCCGCGGAAGACAAAGGTGAGGCTCCAATTTACGCTCTTTGGTTCGAAGTGACCGGGGAGAACCTTAATGCTCGTGCAAAGATCGCCGAAGTCATTCGTGGCTTCAACGACGACTTCAGCCTAGCGGCGGATGGGAAGACGTTCTTGTTCACGCGTATGGGTGTGCAGGCACCGAACGAGATTTACTGGATGACAACACCCACGAGAATTGAACCCTTATTGGGGAAGGACGGGCCGATCAGTCATCCCGAAGCGAAATTCGAGGTTCTCAGACCTGAGCCACTCACTCATGCCAATACGAAGGTTCTCTCCCAAGTTGCCATGTCCCCCCTCGAAACGTTCTGGTTCGAAGGCGCCAAGGGCGACAAAGTCCAAGCCTTCCTCGTCAAGCCCCCCGACTTCGACGCCAGCCAGAAATATCCAGTGAAATTCCTCATCCACGGCGGCCCGCAAGGCGCTTGGGGAGACGATTGGTCCTACCGCTGGAATCCGGAACTCTTCGCCGCAAACGGCTATGTCGTCATCATGATCAACTTCCACGGCTCGACCGGGTACGGTCAGAAGTTCATCGACGCGATCAACGGCGACTGGGGCGGTGCTCCGTATGAAGATTTGATGAAGGGCCTCGACTACGCCGAGAAGACGTATCCGTTCATCGACAAAGATCGTGAATGCGCGATGGGCGCGAGCTATGGCGGTTACGCGACCAACTGGATTCTCGGGCACACCACGCGTTTCAAGTGCATCGTGACGCACGATGGCATGTTCAACTCGACCTCGGCCTGGGGCACCACCGAAGAACTCTGGTTCAACGAGTGGGAGTTCAAAGGCACGCCTTACACGAACCGCGCCATGTACGACAAGTGGTCGCCGCACATGTACGCCACGAATTTCAAGACGCCGACACTGGTCGTGCACGGCCAGCTCGACTACCGCCTCGACGTCAGCGAGGGCTTCCAACTGTTCACAACGTTGCAGCGCCAGAACATCCCGTCAAAGATGCTCTATTTCCCCGACGAAGGCCACTGGGTGCTGAAGCCGCAAAACAGCCAGCTCTGGTACAAGACGGTCAACGAGTGGGTCGATCAGTGGACGAAGAAATAATCATGTGGCGCGGACACTCCTGTCCGCGTCGCGACTAGCATCGAAAGTTAATGGGTTTGGATAGATAGCTCACTCCGCGACCTGACGAATCGGTTTCAAAAGCAAACCTCAGCGGCTAAAGCCGCTCCTTATTTTCGACTGGAGTGGCACGACTGACGTCGTGCCCTTCCCCTCTACCGAATATTTGCGAGGTCAGCCAAGACCCCGTTCGGTGCCCGGCAACCTGTTCGGCTGGACGCGCGCGACTTCAGGAGGGAAGGGCACGAGTTTACTCGTGCCGAACCAGCACGGGAGAAGACACGGCTTCAGCCGCTGGGGGCCACGGATCCAGCTTGTATCCCGGAAACGCCGAGCAAAAACGATAGTCCGCGGGCGTCCCCACCAAGTGCCGCTCCACGGGGTTCCTGTGGATGTAATTGCGATGGTGGGCAAAATCCTCGGCATCGCGAATACGGTGATCGGTAAATCCGCGCTGCCAAACCTCCCCTCTTCGAAATGCAATGCCAAACGCGTGAGAATATCCACCCTTGATCAACTGCAAAGCACGCTCTAGCGTGATCGTCGGGGCGGGCGTGATCAGCAGATGTACATGCTCTGGCATCAGGACGAAGGCGTGCGATTGGAAACGCCCTTCGCGTTTGTAACCATAAAGAGTTTTCAGGAATAAACGGACGTAGGCTTCCACAACGAACAGTTCTCTGCGCTGCCAGGTGGAGAATGTTACGAAGTAAGTCCCACGAGGCGAGAACTGACAAATCGGCTTCAAAAGCAGACCTCAGCGGCTAAAGCCGCTCCTTGCTGCGCCTAATAGGGCACGACTGAAGTCGTGCCCTTCCCTTCACGCTCCCTGTCCTCGTATACGCTGTATACCCTCTCGCGCGGGTCCGTCTGCACTCTCCGTCGCGCCATTCCCGTGCTCGCACCGGTCGGCGGTGACAGCGCCGGAATCACCGATAGCTCATACTGCAACGGCGTCGCCGTGCCCGCAGTCGCCATAATCTCGATGTCGAGCGGGCGCGCCAGTCCGCCAGTCGATGGCGTGAGCGAGGCCAAGCCATTCGCATCGCTGGCCGGTGTCGCCTGCGACGATCCGATCCCAGCAGCACCTTCATGGGATGCTCTCCGACGCCAGCGTCACCGCTGCCCTCAACGGGGGGGCGAACTCGGCAGAAACATCATGCTCTGAAACGTCACGCGCGCACCCATCACGGGATTCGGCGGAGTCGCGGAATTCGTGACGCGTACCCAGACCGGCC
>DASRDJ010000321.1:0-16484 GCA_035652655.1 Terriglobales bacterium | reverse complement strand
TGATGCGAGTCGGAGAAGCCCATGCTTCGGCTACTTTTGAACTGGATATTGAGCGCGGTGGCGGTCTGGGTTGTGGCGCAACTCGTCAGCGGGGTTTATGTCAGCGGGTGGAAGAGCGCACTGATCGCGGCGCTGGTCATCGGGTTTATCAATGCGACAATCGGACTGGTTCTGAAATTGATCACGTTTCCGCTGACGCTGGTGACGCTGGGATTGTTCTGGCTGGTGATCAATGCTTTGATGCTGGAACTGGCGTCGGCCCTGCTGTCGCCGGGATTTCAGGTGCATGGATTTTTGGCGGCGTTCTTGGGCGCCATCGTGCTGAGCCTGGTGAACATGTTGTTGAAGGCGATTGTGATGCCGAAAAAAGACAGTCACTAGTCGTTTGTCGTGGCTTGGACTTCCCGAGTGCGTTTCCGCAGTTTTTTCCGCTATTTCTTGCGCGATTTGATCGCCTGCCAGTCTTCTTCTTTCAGAATGCGGCCCAGGCTGCTGAATTCACCCGCGCCTTGCAGGAACTCGCCGCCATCCATGCGGATGACTTCGCCATTGATGTAGCCGGAGCCGTCGCTCACCAGGAACGCGGCGAGGTTAGCCAACTCTTCGACCGTGCCGAAGCGATGGAGGGGATTGCGATCGAGCGCGACGGTTTCGAGTCCGGGATGCGGCAACACGCGCGAGAAGGCTCCTTGCGTGGGGATCGGGCCGGGGGCGATGGCGTTCATGCGGATGCCGCGATTTCCCCATTCCACGGCCAGGCTGCGAGTAAGAGCTTGCACTCCGGCTTTCGCGACCGCGGACGGAACCACATAGGCCGAGCCAGTTGTCGTGTACGTGGTGGTGATGTTGAGGACGACGGCGCGATGTTCTGCGGCCAGCCAGCGTTTCCCGCAGGCCATGGTGGTATTCAGCGTTCCTTGCAGCACGATGCCGAGAACTGATTCGAAGGCGCGGAGGGAGAGTTCTTCGGTGCGTGCCAGAAAATTGCCTGCAGCGTTGTTCATTAGCACGTCGAGCGGACCATCGTGCCAGATGGTCTCGATCATTTCCTCGACCTTGGCTGCGTCTCGGACGTCGCACGGACGCGAGTGGATGGGGCCGCCGGTGGCCTGGTGGAGTTCGGCTTGTGTCGCTGCGAGGACTTCGTGGCGGCGTCCGCAAATGTAAACCGTGGCTCCTAATCCGAGGAATCGCTGGGCGGCGGCTCTCCCTAGGCCCGTGCCGCCGCCTGTGATGAGAATCCGTTTGTTCTTCAGGAGATTGTTTTGGAACATGAGTCACCTGCGACTGGTGATTGTATCGGAGTTGCGAAGAGCCTTTAACCGCTGAGATCGGGAAGGCGCGAAAATGTTAAAACGCAGAGGGCGCAGAGAACATTCGTAGAGGACGCAGAGGGAGACGAGCCGTCACCCCTTGGAGCGGCAGCTGATTCCGCTTGCGCGGATGGAACGTATATCGGCGGCCGCGTTGCATTACGGATTTCTTTCTTTCAGATCACACGCTAGGCGGAAGCCGTAGTCTGCGTATTGCAAGTGGGGTGGAATGCTGGAGCGGGCGGCGCAGCGGGTGACCTTGATGTGGTGACGCCACGAACCGCCTCGGGAGGCTCGTCGGATGCCGCTCTCGGGGCCTCGTGGATTCAGTTCGGGTGAGACTGCGTAATAGTCGGGGCTGAACCAGTCGCTGCACCACTCGTGCACATTGGCGCAGATGTCGAACAGCCCGAATGCATTGGGGGCAGACATGCCCACGGGTTCGGGGCCGCTTTGCCAGCGCGTTGCATAGTTGGGAAGCGATTCTGGTGCCGCGTCTCCCCACGGATAAAGTTTACCTTCGACGTCCCCGCGCGCGGCGCGCTCCCATTCCGCTTCGGTCGGGAGGCGGTATCTGTCACCGGTAATGGAGGCCAACCACGCGCAGTATTCCGCCGCTTCAAACCATGACACTCCGACTACTGGCTGCTGTGGATCAGAAAAGGCTGGGGCTTGGAAGAACGGCGGTGCGAGTTTGGCCTCAGCGCGTAGAAAGATTGTGTAGTCGGCGTTGGTGACTTGACGTGCCGCGAGTTGGAAAGCGTCGATCCACACACGGTGGATTGGACGCTCATTGTCCTGGCCGGTCTCGGAGCCCATGAGGAACCAGCCTGCGGGGATTGTCACCAGTTGCGGGACGATTTCCTGGGGCGCGGATTGGGAGAGCACGGACATCGGTTCTGGAGTTGAGGCTAGCATAGCCTTACAGTGGTCGGGGAAAAGCGTAACCGCTAAGGACGCAAAGAAAAGATCGCAAAGTGCGCTCAGAGATGCGGAGTGGTTCTCTGCGCGATTTCTCTGGGATCCTCGCGGAATATTCTTTGAGAACGCTGCGGTTAAGAGCCTTGATCTGGCGAAGGGGAGAAGCAATCGCTTGCCATCGAAATCAGATGGACGGGCTAACGGCCGCGCAGTTGGCGGACGACATCGGCGATATTGTTTTCCTGGAAGAGGCGAATGGCGGCGATGCCGGCGGCTCCGACCTCGAGGCAGGATGGCGCGTTCTCGAGCGTGATGCCTCCGAGCGCGAGAACGGGAATTTTGTATTGGCAGGACTGGCGAAGCGACTCCAGTCCGGCTGCCTTCGTGCCGGGAACAGCTCGTTTTTCGAAAACTGGGGCGAAGAGGGCGAGGTCAGCTCCCGCGATTGCGGCCCGCTCAACCTCACAGGGTCGGTGACACGACACGCTGACAGTGCCGCGGGCGGGGGCGCCCGCGCTACATAAACCACTTTGCTGCCAGATCTCGCGGACCTTTGTGACGGTGAGATCACTTGCTGGCAAATGTATTCCATCGGCTGAGACGGCCAAGGCGACATCAGTGCGGGAGTTGATTAGGAGCTGAGTTCTCAGTTTCTGGTTCTCAGTTCTCGGTTGCGATCTCTGAATAATGTCGAGGGCCTTGTGCGCTAGGAATTCCAGTGCACGCGTGGTGAGGTCCTTCTCGCGGAGTTGGATGTAGTCGATGCCGACTTGGGCAGCTTCGGTGATTTTCTCGAGCAGACGCGCACGGCGAGACGGTTCTTCCCCGGGGAATTGGGTGCGATCGGTGATGTAGCAAAGCACAGGGCTACGCATCGGGAACTGGCGGGCTTGCGCGAGCGGTGAGTTTAATCCACGCTGCCGTTTCAGGGCCGCGTCTTTGCGATTTCAGGAAGAACCTCTCCCTCTTTCTTGGGCGCGCCTCCCAAGTGGTGGCGGGTCAGGCCATCACGTAAAAACTCGAAGCCTTCCTCGGGAGAATCCACCATCTTGAACAGTTCCAGATCCTTGGCGGCGATGGTGCCGGCGTCAATCATTGCCTGGAAGTTGATCAGCTTGTTCCAGTACTCGCTGCCGTAGATGACGACGAGAATCTTCTTGGCCAGTTTGTCGGTCTGGGCGAGCGTGAGAATTTCGAATAACTCGTCGAACGTGCCGAAGCCTCCCGGAAAGATGACCAGCGCTTTCGCAAGATAGGCGAACCAGAATTTCCTCATAAAGAAGTAGTGAAATTCGAAGTTCAGCGAAGGAGTGATGTAAGGATTCGGAAACTGCTCAAAGGGCAGATTGATGTTGAGGCCGATGGTCTTGCCGTTGGCTTCCTTGGCGCCGCGGTTGGCAGCTTCCATGATGCCGGGACCGCCGCCGGTGGTGACCACGAAGCGGCGACGGCGCGCCGGAATCTGTATGGACCACTCAGTCAGCATGGAGGCAAGCTTGCGGGCATCTTCGTAGTAGCGTGCCATGTCGACGGCGGCCTGCGCCCGTTTCAGGTTGGTGGCGTAGTCGTCGGCCTTTGCGTCGCCTTTGCGGATGGTGGCGAGATTGCTTTCGGCGTCTTCCATGCTCTGAAAGCGCGCGGATCCGAAAAAGACGACCGTGTCCTGGATCTGCTCGCGGCGGAAGCGGGCAAAGGGCTCGCTATATTCGGCAAGGATGCGGAGAATGCGGCCGTCGGGGCTGTTAAGGAACGGTTCGTTCTGATAAGCGAGCGTGGCGGGCTTGAGTCGGTCGGTCATGCGGAGACTTTCGACGAAAAATTTGGGAATACTGTCAGTTGGATCATGCACTTACGGGAGCCGGTCTTCGTGATAGTGGATGGCTTCGGAAAAGCCGATCCAGATGTCGAGCATACCTAAGCCGCTGCACAGTCCGCGGAAGAAGCCGTGCGTCATGATCGTGCGCAGGTCGGGATAGCGCAGGAGCAGGGAGTTGTCGGTCCATTGCGGCGTCCAAGGCAGTACGACCAGCAACACACCCGCGGCCGCGCACACGAAGACGAATGACAAAACCAGTAAACGGTGAACCCAGATCTGCACCCGCGTCGGGCCCTTGGCTTCCGAGAGATCGGCTGCGGAATCGGAGGGCGGGGACTCGGGCGCCAACCCGGTGGGTACAGGCGGCTGGATTTCCGTCCGCGGAGGAGTCTGGGAGTCGGGCATCAGGCGGATGCCAGCCCTTCCAGTGAAGCCATTTTTTCCGGGGAGGCGACCCTTCTGGAAATCATCACGCCATTCTACGACTTCAAGGCCTTAATGCGCTCACCAACATCGCGATAGTCGATGTTGCTGCCATAGACTTCCATGAAATGGTGCAGGGCGTGGTTCTTATCCTGCGCCGTTTCATAGGAGGATGCCAGTTCGTAGTGAAGAGCGGTGCGCGTCTCCTGGTCAAGCGAGGGGAGAGCTAGAGCTTTCTCATACCAGCGGATGGCTGCTTCGGGTACGCCTTTGTCGAGGAAGCACTGCGCGAGCCAGGTGTAGGTCTGCATGACTTGCGGGAAGCCGTGTCCGTGATCGATGGACTGGCAAACTTTCTGCAGCTCGCCGATGGCCTCGTCGAGCAATCCCATTTCGCGGAAGGCGACGCCGAGGTTGTAGTGCGTCTCGGGATCTTCGTCCGAAGAGGTGGTTTCTTCTTCGAGTTCGTGTCGTATCTCGCCGAACATGTCGGCCAGATCGACGCTCGCAGCCAAGTCGGGTTTCGACGGCGACGCGGTGCCGTTGGTCGGACGAACCGACGCCCGGAACGTCGAAGTCGTACCGGAAGGCTGTGCTGCAACCGCCGATGCGGCGGCTGGAGGCTCCATGACGGGTGGTACGGGAAAAGAGTGCGGCGCGGCGCCGGAAGCTGCGCTGGCAGCCATGTGCAATCCGGATTGGGCGGTGGCAGGCTCGGGTGTTGCAGCTGGCACAGGGGCTACATGGGCCGCTGGTCGTTCGGGTGTGGGGACTGGGGCTTCCTTCAGGAAGCTGTCTCCCAGCGAATTTTCGAGATCGGCGACAAACTCGCCCAGAACGCCGGCGTCTTTGGGCTTGTCCGCTGGCGCCGGGGCAGGAGCATGTTTCGGCCCCGCCATGAACTCCAGATGACTGACCAGGCTGGGGTCGGTACCTGCGTGCGCAGTGATTTCCTGTTCCTTCTCGATTTCGTGATGCACCGTGTCGGGTAGGAATCCGTCGCCCAGCGAGGAATCAAGCTCTGCAACCATTTGGTGCAGTGGCGTTGTCGGCTCACCTTCATGCGGGATGCTCGCAGGTTCTTCGTGAGTGGGGACTGTTTCCTCGAGCGCGACGGCGGCTTCGGGAATATCATCCGACGTTTCTTCGACGGTTGCGAGCTCGGGGGCCGCGGGCACGGCGGCATCGATTTCTGCCTGGATAGCGGCCAACTGCTCGTAGTCGGCAGTCTGGGACTGCAATTTCACGAACGCAGCACGCGCCTGGTCGAGCATGGAATGCTCGATGTAGAACCGAACTTCTTCGATGGTCTCGGCGACTGCGTCGCTGGCTTCTACGGAAATTTCCTCGATTGCTTGCTCGACGGGTACGGCTTCGGGTTCGGCATCGGCGGCGGTGGCTTCTGCGCTTTCGGCTGCAAGGGCGCCGTCCCATTCATCGGAGAGATCGATTTCACTGGATGTCTCGTTCACGATGACCGGCATTGCCTCGGGCTCGTGAGCATGCTGAGAAGGGGCCGAGGTTTCTTCTGACTCGGCAACGGAGAATTCTGGAGTTGTCCCGGACGACATCGGCCAGGGCGCGATCGGAATCTCGGCTTCGTCAGTAAGCGGTGCGGAAGTGCGCCCGGGAACGGCTGAGGCGTGCTCCTCACAGCGCTGCGCGAGATCTTCGTAGCGCGATCCTTCTTCCGAGAGGCCAGCTTCGTTGTAGACCGATGCCAGCGTACGGCAGCTGGCGGCGGCATCGGCAAAACGCTCGGAGCGGACGTAGAGGGCGGCCAAACGCTGATTCAAGCGCACGTCGCTGGGCGCGATAGGCAACACGGCCATCAAGGGGCCGAGCGCCTTGTCGGGCATGTTGTACGATACGAACAACTCGGTGTCAGTGATAGCAGCCCGCAACGCATTCGCGATTTCCGGAGAGTACTCCTGGTCGATCGGAGGTGCGGTCGCCTCCAGTTCTTCGACGAGAACGATGCCTTCTTCCACCGAGAGCAGCTTCGATCCGGTGCTTCCGCCCATCATGCCAACCACCTGCTGGTAGTTCTGCATGTGGATGGGATTTTGCGGTTCCTCTTCGGTGAGGCCCTGATACAGCTCGCGTGCACGAGCGAGATCGCCCGATTGGACGCTCGCGTGCGCGAGCAGTTCGTGAACTTCCGTATCGTGTGACTGGTCGCCCGCCTTGTGGAACAGAGCGAGCACTTTTTCGAGCGCAGGCGGGTTGCTGCCCAGCGGCCCGATCACGGCGCGCAGAGTTTCCAAAATTTTTGCCGAGTTCTCAGCCAGCAGGCGGTCGGCGTGCTCTTCCATCACATATATGGCGTCTTCCTGCGCATTGTTCTGCAGAAGAGCATCAACGTAAGAGAACATCGACCCCGCGTCGTTGTGAGTGGTGAGAAGCTTCGCAGCCAACGGGCCGGCTTCGCTGACGCGCCCAGTTTGCAGGTACGCCTTGAGCAGATCCCGCATGCCGTCGGGATGACTGTCTAGATCGTGAACTTTCTGAAAGAGCGGGATGGCACCGGCAGCATCGCCCGATTCGATGGCGTTGCGGGCGCGCAGCAGCAGCGCGTAACTGTTGCCCGGGTCGAGCGTGAGCATGCGCTGCAGGATTTCTTCAGCGCCGCCGCGTGACCCGCGATTGCGCAAAGTTTCGGCGGCTGCGGAGAAAATCTGCCAGGCGTCGTTCTTCTTGCCCAGCCGGATATAGACCTCGGCCAAACGCACGCGCATGGCGACGTTCTCCGGGTCCATCTCTAGAATCTTCTGGAAGATGCGAACTGACTGCTCGAGTTCTCCGGCACGCAGGAATTCTTCGGCAACCTGCAGGTACTGTGCGCGGGCATCGTTGAACAGGCCCTGCTGGGTGTAGAGTTCGGCGAGCTTCAGGACGCTTTCGAGCGAGGGCTTGAGCTTGCCGATCTTCTTGTACATCGCGATGCCCTTGACCGTGAAGCCCTGTGCGGCGTAGGCATCGCCAACTTTTTTGAAGCAGTCGGTCGCTTTGTCGACTTCCCCATTGCGAGAGTAGAGATCTCCCACGGTGTTCAGCACCGTCAGGTCCTTGGGGTCAGCCTTGAGGATCTTTTCGTACTCGGCAATGGCGTTCTGGAGCTTGCCCTGCTGGACGTACTTCTCCGCAGCGCTCAGAACTTTCTGTTTGTTAAAGCCGAAACCAAATGCCATAAGAGTGCGGACTCCAGCTTCTTCCCCGCCGAAGATCTGCTCACCTGGGAGCCTCGACAGACGGGCCGGAACGAACTGCCCCGGGTTCAGCTCGCCCAAGGGACAGTCTGACTAACAACCGCAATTGTAAGGCGGGTAACCCGGATTCGTATGGTTACTAAGGGTTACCGAAAGGGAGTGTACGACCGGGTTACGGAAGGAACCTGTTAAATGGAACCTGTTTGGGAAAAAGGTTCGGAAGGCAGGGCAAATGGGGGCAATTTGCGCTTCCACCGATTCACACAACCGGTTAGGCGCGAGCCAGTGCCGTCAGAGTGAAGATCAGAATTCCAAGCAGGGCGGGCCTGGGCAGGCGGCGAATGACATGCCAAACCATAAAGCTCATCGAGTGGATCCTCCGCGCGGGGGAAACCGCGAATGAATCTTCGAAAATAAGCCTCAGAGAGAGGCTACCTCACCAAATGTGAATCTGTGGTGGCGGAATTGTAAGCAGAGGGCAGGGGATTTCGCAAGCAAGTAGTAGTACAGGTTACCCTGGCAGTCGTCGGTCGTCAGCAAATTCGGATGGAACCCTTTCGCGGCGGGGGAGCTCGCTCTTCATGAGCTGTTTAGTCTGGAGGCAGACCTTCGAAGGCGCGCGTAATCTTGTCGATATCGTCGGCCTGAAGGCGGCAGGCACTCCCCAGTTTGTCGGTGAGAATCTTGTTGATGGCGGGCAGAGGCTGTCCCTTCGTCTGGGTCACGAAGCGGTGCCATTCACTGGAAACCGTCTTTCGCTCGTCGGTATCGGCGTCTTCACGGAACTGGCGGACGGCCTCATCAAGCGTGCCGTATTCGTCGGCCATATCCTCGTGAAAATAGCCCCGCATGAAACTCCGCAGGGCGGGGAAGGTTTCGGCAGTGATATCGCTGTGTTTGTGAGACGCATTCGAACTCATCAGCGGCACTCCGGGTAAGAAGTCAGAACGTAGTAGTTGTCGGGTGGAACCCAGCGCAGAACGATGGTGGCGTGCGCGCAGGATCCGGGTTGGTCGGCGTCGCGGCGCAGAGATCGTCCGATGGGGTGGGACGAATCTCCGTCGTAATCGATGACGAGATTGGGATGACCGCCTTCGCGCCTTAACCAGCGATCGATCTTCTCGTGATTTCGTTCAAGGGCGGTTCCGACCGCCCGTTCTGCGGTATCGCGATCGGTCCAGGTCGAGGCGGCGGAGATGTTTCGTTCATGCCGCAAACGCCCGCGAAGCTGATCGTCAGTGCGGCCAACGTGCTTGCGCAGCGTGTGGCCACCGGCAGACTCGTCCTGGGAGAGATCACGCGACGATCCCGAGTTAGCAGACCCTGCGGGCGCGGGTCGAGGAAAATCGGGCTTGGCAGATGTCTGAGCTGGCTGGTTGCAGGCAATGGCGGTGAACAGAATCGCCAGCCCTGCAACGAGTGCGCGCCCGGAAATGACGGCTCTTCCTGCGGAATACATTAATTTGTTGGAACTTGGTGTTGCGTCCTGAGGGCCCGAACGCCAGCACTTCGCCAGGCGACGCGGGGGATGGCGGCGCCACAGCGTTAGCAGCCTACCTCCGCGCGGTACTCTCTGGCAAATGGGGCGGTCTGACGTTGGCGGACGGGGCCAGGCACGGCAGGCGCCGCTTCGCGTAAATTGATGAGCATGTCGCGCACTTCCGTCGGCGAATGGCTGGACCGTTTTCTAGTCCATGGCAAGGAATGCGCCTACGTGCAAAGGCGCGGTTATCGCACCGAGAGATGGTCGTACGCGCAGGTGGCGGGCTTGGCGTTTCAGTTCTCCCGCGAGCTTGAGGCGCGGGGAATTGTGAAGGGCGAGCGAGTCTTGCTCCGGGGAGAGGACTGTGCGGAGTGGGTGGCTGCATTCCTGGGATGCGCGTTGCTAGGCGTAATTGCCGTCCCCATGGACGATGCAGCGACCGACGACTTCGCGCTGCGGGTGATGCGCGAGGTCGGAGCGCGGCTGATGGTGTGCTCGCTCGAACACGCGCAGTCTGCGGTTGGGACTTCGTCGTTGATTCTGGAAGAGTTGCGTGCCTCCCTGAAGGCGCGTGAAGCTTCGCCTCGCGAGGGTGTCCTCGTTGTGGCAAGCGATCCGCTGGAAATTATTTTCACGTCGGGAACGACAGCCGAGCCGAAGGGAGTCGTGATCACTCACGGTAACGTGCTGTCAAATACGACACCGCTTGAGACTGAGATTCGGAAGTATCTGAAGTATGAGCGGTGGGTGCATCCGGTGCGCTTTTTGAACTTGCTGCCGCTGAGCCATGTCTTCGGACAATTTCTTGGGATATTTCTTCCTCCGCTCATGGCGGGAACTGTGATTTTTCAAGGCTCCTTGGGACCTGCGGAAGTGTTGCAGACGATTCGGCGGGAGAGGGCTTCCGTGCTGGTGGCGGTGCCGCGCATGTTGCAATCGCTGAAAGAGAAAGTCGAAAGGGACGAGGAGGACTCCGGGCGATCGAGTGCCTTTCGAGCAAAGTTCAAGAAGGCGGAAGATGAAAAGTTTCTGCGCCGAGGGTGGATCTTCCGCCGTTTGCATCGTCGGTTCGGGTGGAAATTTTGGGCTTTCATTTCCGGCGGAGCGGCCCTCGATCAGGAAACGGAGGAGTTCTGGAACCGAATGGGATTTGCGGTGATTCAAGGCTACGGTCTTACGGAAACGACCTCACTGGTTAGTGTGAATCATCCGTTCAAGTTGGGAAAGGGATCGATCGGCAAGGTTCTGCCCGGACGCGAAGTCAAACTAGCCGAGGACGGAGAGATTCTGGTTCGAGGTGGAGGGGTGGCGGCTGGGTATTGGAATAAGGCCATTGGAGGCGGTGTAGACGCTCGCGAAAGTGACGGTGGTCCGGCGCCATTACACGTGGCTGGCGAGGACGGGTGGTATCGCACTGGCGATCTTGGCGCGCTCGATGCGGAAGGGAATCTCTATTTCAAAGGGCGCAAGAAGGATGTGCTAGTCACGCCGGCGGGGATGAATGTGTATCCGGAGGATTTGGAAGCGGCGTTGCGTACGCAGCCTGAAGTGCAAGACTGCGTCATTGTGGGGATGGTGCGCGGTGGAAACGAAGAGCCTTGCGCGGTCGTGATTCTGCGGGAGGAGGCAGCGGACCCTGCGGCGGTTGTGCAGAGTGCAAATCAGAGGCTTGCTGAATATCAACGGATGCGTGAATGGTTTGTCTGGCCGGAAGCGGATTTTCCCCGAACAACCACTGGCAAGCCGCGCCTCAACGTGATTCGTGATACGGTGCAGACCCGGCATGTTCCAGAGGCGCCGAAGGTCGCGGGCTCGAGCCCTCTGGCGGACTTGATCGGGAAAATCTCTAGACGGGCGGTGCCTGCTCTACGCCAGGAAGCAAACCTCGAAAGCGATTTGCACTTGACTTCGCTGGAGCGCGTGGAATTGATGAGTGCGCTCGAAGACCGCTACCAGGTGGACTTGAGTGAGACCAGTTTCAGTGCGGCGCGCACCGTGGGCGACCTTGAGCAGATACTCAGCGGGAAGGGTGGGGAGCGCGTTGAGTATCACTATCCAAGGTGGACTTTGACGTGGCCGTTGCGTTGGGTGCGCACTCTTACGTACTACGCGTTGATGCGTCCGGCGATCATGCTGCTGGGTTGGCCGAAGATCGAAGGACGCACGAACTTAAAGGATGTGCATGGCCCAGTGCTAGTCGTCTGCAATCACATTGACGATGTGGATGTGGGATTCGTCCAGACTGCACTGCCGCCGCGGTTGCGGCATCGCCTGGCGACCGCTACCGGTGGCGAAGCGCTCGAAGTTTTGCGGACTCCCAATGCCGATCGCGGATTTTTGTTGCGTGCTTACGACCGTTTGCAGTGGGTTTCGGGCGTGGCGTTGCTGAATCTCTTTCCGTTGCCGAGAGCCGCGGCGTTTCTCAAGAGCTTTGCCTATGCGGGAGAGTGCGTCGATCGGGGCTACAGCGTGCTTGTTTTTCCCGAGGGGCATCACACGACCGACGGCGAATTGCTTCCCTTTCGCGCTGGAGTGGGTTTGTTGGCAACGCGCCTGAACGTTCCTGTGGTTCCGATGCGGATTGACGGACTATTTAATGTGAAGCGGGCGGGGCGAAGACTTGCGCGACCAAGAGAAATTCGAGTGCGGATTGGGCAGCCGGTGATTTTCGCGGCGACGGACGAAGCCCCGTCTATCGCGGCTGAACTGCAGAAGAGAGTGGTGGAACTTCGGGAAACATGAAAAATGTGTAGAGGGTGTCGATACGGCAAAGGCTGTATTTTCTTCAATGACCGGACGCCCTTCCAGAATTGATTTCCGCGTACTTGCGGAATCCGGAAGGGCAGCGAGCTGCCGGATCTCTCGCTGGCGCCGTCTATAATTTTCGATATGAAAATTAAAACCGTTCTCCCCCTCTGTTTACTGTTCGGTGCATCGTTGTTGCACGCGGCTGACAAGAAAACTGTTGAACTGAAGAATGCGAAGGGCGAAAGTGTCGGGACTGCTACGTTAGAGGAATCCAAGGGCAACGGCGTGACGCTGAACCTCGACCTGAAGAACCTGCCTCCGGGCGACCACGCCATCCACGTACATCAAACCGCGAAATGCGACGGGCCGGATTTCAAGTCGGCCGGCGGGCATTTCAATCCAGATAGCAAAAAGCATGGGTTAGAGAATCCCGAGGGCCATCACGCTGGAGACATGCAGAACTTCACCGTGGGTGCCGATGGAACTGCCAAGACCTCAGTGACGAACAAGGACGTCACCATGGGCGACGACAACCACTCGGTGTTCAGCAATGGCGGCACCGCGCTGGTGATTCACGCAAAGGCCGATGACATGAAGTCGGATCCGGCGGGCAATGCGGGCGACCGGATCGCTTGCGGCACGATCACGAAATAGAAACGAATGAAAATTATGAGAAGGGCGTCCCCATCCCCTGGCACGCCCTTCTCGGTGCTGACCGGTCCGACGAGCGGATCTCTCCGCTGGCCCGTTCTGCACTTCTTTCACACCCTCGCGGGCGCAATCTGCGGCGCTGCGAGAACTGGTGCGATTTCTCGGGGCCTTGTCCTTCGCGCCCCGTTTTGATCAAACACGGGCACTCTACGAAAGTTGTGGCGAGGCAATTTTTTCAGGCTTCCAATGCCCCTCGGGAGTTTCCCGTAGAAGGGAACATGGTCCGCTCGCGCAACGATGCCAATCATGCGACACCCCATTGCGGTGGCGCGGCAGCGGCCAACAGCGTACAGGCCCGGTTTGCCGCCTGCTAAGTCCTTGCCCACGACAGCCATAGGGCTTTGCAAATCTTGTGGTTGACGAACCGAGGCGGTCGAACTATGAACGAGCTTTCCCTTGCAAATCGAGCAACCGCCCCATCCCTGCTGAACCCTTAACCAGGTGTCTCTTTGGAGGAGTTTCATGACAGAAGAAAAGTCGAAGCAGGTGGTTAGACCCCTGCGTGTTTTTGTCGGGCATGGAACCAAGGCCGAGATGGGTTTCCGCGCGTGCATGTCGATGCCGAGCCCGGAGGTGATCGCACCCGGAATTCCGCCAACACCAGCCCATGATTTGATTTTCCACGGAGGGCACACGATCGCCGACCTTGTCTTCACGAACTTCTACGTGGGTGGGGCGGGAGCCTGGAAGGCCAGCGACATTCAGAACATCGACAGAGCGCTGGCGGCAGCGATGTCGGATGAGGACCTGAACAACGTGATGTCGCAGTACTATCCCTTGGGAAAGATTACGAGCACGTTCGAACCATCGCAGACGCTGGCCGGGCCGCCTCCAAAAGTGTATTCGCAGGGAGATGTTGGGGTTCTTGTTCAGCAGTTGTTCACAGCTGGTACTTTGAACGGATTCGACTTCAAGTCAACTGTGTTCAATTTCATGCTGCCGAGCGGGACGATCTTGAACACCGATACAACGCCTACTGGCGCTGAAGTCTCGGTAAGAGCCGAAAAGGTGAAGACACGCCTGCCCGCTGAAGAGGATGAAGATTCAACGCAGGGTCTGGGCGGGTATCACGGCTCGGTACATGTGGGCACCGGTGCTGCCGCGAAGATCATTTACTACGCCATCGGAGTGTATTCGGAGAATTTGCCGGACGGAACGACGAACGGCATCCCAGTTTTCGATCAAGCATGGAAGAACGTCGTCGCGACTTTCTATCACGAACTGAATGAAGCCCGGACGGATGCTGACGTCGAAGACGCCATTCGCGCGGGGAACGATCCCTCGGGGGTGAAGTTTCTCGGCTGGACCTCGAAACAGGGAGAGGAATGTGGTGACTTCCCGGTCTTTGAAGCGAATCCCCTTACGCAGGTCTTCCAGGAAGTAAAGCTGACCAATAGCAGCGAAACCGTTCCTGTGCAGTTCCAGTACTCCGATCACGCGCACGGGCCGGAGGGTCCGCTCAAGACGCCTGCCCCATTTGCTGGACAGCTGCAGGCGAAGGGAGCGGGGCATTCCCATGGTGGAGGGAAAAAGAAGAAGGGTTGATTCTTCGCGGAGACCACCTCGTACATAGCGCGATTGGTCATGGGCGGCCGGGTGAGTCCGGCCGCTTTTTTTTTGAGCCGAAGAGTACTGATTCGTCTCCTGCGCGTTCGCGCAAAGCGGGCGACGCGGCGAAACGCTTTATAATCGGCCAGACATTCATCGTTCATCGAAGGCAATCCTCTACATGGGACATCCTGTTCTCGATCTCAAGGACAAAACTGCGGTGGTGGTCGGCGGGACCAGCGGAATTGGGCTGGCGCTGGCGAAGGGACTCGCGGAAGCGGGCGCAAACGTGGTTCCCACCGGACGTCGTGAGGCGGAAGCGCGGGCTGCGGCTTCGGCGGTGGAAGCGCTTGGCCGAAAATCACTTTCCGTGACTTGTGATGTCACCCAGAACGCCAGCCTCGAAGGGTTGCTGAAAGAGGCGTGCGCGGCGTTCGGTAAAGTCGAAATCCTGGTGAACTGCGCCGGTCGCACGAAGCGTAGTCCGACGCTTGAGGTGCCGGAGGAGGAATGGAACGCGATCATGGAAACGAACCTCAACGGCACGATGCGTGCGTGCCGTGTGTTCGGCGAGCACATGATCGAGCGCGGTTACGGACGGATTATCAACATTGCCTCGCTTGCGTCATTTGTCGGACTTTATGAAGTGGCGGCGTACTGCGCCAGCAAAGGGGCGGTGGCTTCTCTCACGAAATCGTTGGCTGTGGAATGGGCGAAGCACGGTGTGTGCGTGAATGCAATCGCACCCGGAGTTTTTCGGACCGAGTTGAACTCAGCTCTTCTTGATGGAACCGAACGCGGGCGGGAATTTCTGCTGCGTACGCCGATGCGAAGATTCGGGAAGGTCGAAGAGTTGGTTGGGGCCGCGGTATTTCTAGCGTCGGACGCTGCCACCTACGTTTCCGGTCACCTGCTGGTGGTCGATGGAGGATTTCTGGCGAGCGGTGTGAATCAGTAGCGAAGTCATCAGCTGGCGACGCGGACTTTCGGAGCCGCATTGCGTTCGCGGGCCTGCTTCACGATTGCGACAAACTTTCGAGCGTTTTCGACAATCACGTCGGCCTTCCCGGATTTCAAAGCGTCGGCTTGGACGAGCTCTCCGCCGATCCCGAGGGCGGCTGCTCCGGCTTCGATGAATTCGGCGGCGGTGTTCAGATTGACTCCGCCGGTTGGAACCAGAGGAATCTGAGGCAGGGGGCCTTTCAGGGCCTTGATGTACTTCGCTCCTCCCACTTGGCCGCAGGGAAAGACTTTCACGAAATCGGAACCGGCATTCCAGGCCGTGATGACTTCCGTGGGCGTGAGCGCTCCTGCCAACATCAAGATTCCGGAACGAACAGCAAACTCGATGGTGGGAACATTCAGTCCCGGGCTAACCAGAAACTGGGCCCCGGCGTCCAGACATCGGCGCGCGGCTTCAGCGTCGAGCACGGTGCCGGCGCCAATCAGGACCGAGGCAGGCGCTCTCTTACGAAGTTCGCGGATGACATCGATCGCGCCGGGAACCGTCATCGTGATTTCAACGATAGGAATCCCGCCGTCGCATACAGCCTCCGCAGCGAGCCGAGCTTCGGCCGCAGACGCGGCACGCACCACGGGAACAACGCCGATTGCCAGAATCTGATCGCGTACCTGCTGTTTGTCCATCGAGCTGACTCCCAAAAATAAATTGTTAGCGTGCGATGCGAGCGCCCTTGTTTTCCATGACCCGCAACACTTCCGGCAAGGTGACCATGCTTGTGTCCCCTGGCGTGGTCATGGCGAGCGCGCCGTGCGCGGCGCCGCATTCCACGGCGAACTGCGCGCCTTTGCCGGCGAGGAAGCCATAAATCAGGCCTGAAGCGAACGAGTCTCCGCCGCCGACCCGATCGTAAATTTCGAGATCTTTGCGGTCTTTGGCCTGATAGAAATTGCTGTCGCTATAGCAGATGGCGCCCCAATCGTTGCGGGTCGCGGTCTTAGCTTTGCGGAGCGTGGTGGCCACCACTTGGAAGGGGTAATCCTTCACGACCTTCTCGATCATCTGCTTAAAGCTAGCAACTTCGAAGTCGGAGAGGCTCGCATCGACGCCGGCGACTTCGTAGCCGAGAGCCGCCGAGAAATCCTCTTCGTTTCCCAGCATCACGTCGACGAGCGGGGCGATGCGGTGGTTTACATCTTGCGCCTGCTTTTTGCCGCCGATCGACTTCCAGAGAGACGGACGATAGTTCAAGTCGTAAGAAACAATTGTGCCGTGACGCTTGGCGGCCTGCATGGCCTCGATCACTACTTCGGGCGTGGTAGAAGAAAGTGCGCTGAAAATTCCGCCGGTG
>DASRDJ010000320.1:0-2447 GCA_035652655.1 Terriglobales bacterium | reverse complement strand
TCCTTAAGTACAAGGTCTACTAGATGGTGTTGCATCGACCTATCGAATGCACCGCGTTTATCGGGACCTAGGTCGGTCACATCTTGGGGTATGTATGAAATGTGCCGTAAATAATGGCGTTCGGATTACCTTTCGTTCTTTCCAGCATGTCTGTTACGTCTTCACCAAATTCGTCCTCATCTGAAACAGGTCTGGCCCGTTCGATTCCAAGGAGTTTCCATCCGTAGCTCTCCAGCATTCGATTGCATTTGTGGCTGAACTCCTCTGAGTCACGCGCCCATGTCGTGACGGTAGTAAAAGCGGGTTCCCAAACAGTTGGTGTTTCTGAGTCCGCGAAATACACTTCAATCGTTCCAATCCAAATCTTGGGCTGCATTGAGAAGCAATCTCCCCCAATCAGGGTAATACAAATTGACGCTAACTCCTGATTTGTCGAGTAACCTGAGAAGTCAATTCAAATGGACGGTAACGGCGTTCTATAAAGGGGAGAGTCAAGGGAAAAACTTCCCCGGCGACTGGAAGGAGCAAAGATTTTTGCCTGGCTCTCCAGCCCACGTAATGTTGGGAGGCTCTTGGGGTGCTCTTTTTCCGCAGATTCATGTTGCGGTCGTGACGACGGCTTCGGTTTCTGATGCGACAAGCAGTACGGTGGCAATAAAAATGCCAACCATGGTTCTATCTGAGGCTCGAGGCCTATAGCTTTTTCTGGTTGTCCGAGGGGGCATATAGTTAATCAAGAGATGGTTAGTGCTGGAAGCACAGTCTCCACCTAACGCCGTTATGGATACTCGCCCTCGAACCAGAGCGCCAGAAGAACCGACAGATCGCCGCCAGACATGAATCCAGCGAGGAAAAGAGTTCTCACCAGTCGCTCAAGCTGCTTGTTGCTTTAACTGTTCAGCGTCGAAACGAACTCCTTTCTTCCAAACCAGCAAAGTGATGGCCGCAATCTTGCGCGCCAAGGTCAGGCGCGCCATCGGTGCTTTCATGCCGTTAGCGATACGAGCCTCGTAGAAATTCTGGAGAGGCCCAGCTGTGGCAGCCGCTCGGGTGGCAGCACCCTTGAAGATATTTTTCAGATCATGATTGTGATTTTTGTTCAGTCCGCGGATGGTCACTGCTTTCTTAGAGCGTTTCAGTTGACCGCCCACGAAGCGATATTCCCCACTATCGTAGGTTCTCAGTGCCAGTCCGCAGTAGGCCCACAGCTGCCGCTTGGTACGAAAGCGATGCGGTAGAGCGATCAATAAAGCGGCGCGGATGGGGCCGATCGAGGGAATCTGCCGCAGCAATCTCCTGGCCGGATGTTTCCGGGATTCCGCCAATAGCTCTCGGCGCACTCCCTGGCGCAAAGCCACTAAGACATCGAACTGCTGATAGTAGATCTCAGCGCGTCGGCGCACGCCGGCTTCGGTGATCTTGGCGAGCCATTCGGCACGGTAGCGCGGTGCATACACTTGCTGACCGCCACAAGCAATCCCCCAACCTCGATAGATGGCCTTCAGGCGATTCATCATCCGTGTCAGATCACGGGTAAGCGTCAGGTAGCTACGCGCCAGTTCCTTCAGTGTACGGATTCCAGTTTCGCCGTGATAAACCGGATGGAGCTTGTTCAGGAACAACAGTTCGGACAGCTTGCGTGCATCTTCACGGTCGTTCTTGTTGCCAACTCTCAACAGGGCATTTTTACGCGGATCACAAACCAACACTTCGGTAACGTGAGGCTTCAGAAGATCGTGTAACCAAGAGGCACACGTTCCTTCCTCGAAGCTCACGTGCAAACTACCGCGCAGACCATGAACAAACTCGAGGATAGTCTCGCATTTCGTTTCGAGTGTGGCCTCCATCACCAGATTTCCGCTTGCATCCCGAACCGCCGCCGAGATCGTTGCCGTATGCACATCCATCCCAATATACTTGGCGTCATTCATGAGGGTGCTCCTTGTTGTAGAGGTTGATGCGAACGATCAAAATCTACTTCAAGCGGGCGCCCTTTTATAATGCGTTAATCGGGACTTGGCGATCGATTTGCAAGCTCGATAGAAGAAGAACGAATCAAAACCGCAAAAGGTCAGACAATTCTGTAGCGTATTCAGGGCTTTGATTCCCACCACCCTGAATCTGGCGGATTTGTTGCTGGGCCAGTGTGAATGCACTTTCTCCTGCAGTGTTTTGTTTTGTGATGTTCGCTCCAAGAGATATAAGCAACTTTGCGTTGCTCAAGCTCAGCTCTTCCGCCGCGTCCATCAATGGAGTAGTTCCATCGTACTGCTCGGAGTTAACATCAGCGCCCGCCTTGACCAATAGCAAAATCACCTGCGTATTGTTTGCAGAATATCTCGCAGCTCGAGCCAGAGCCGAGTCTAAATCCTTCTGCGGAAATGTTCTCTGCGCTATCAGCTCGCTTACCCCCTTGATATCTCCAGTCCGGCCGCCGATTGCAAAGG
>DASRDJ010000319.1:0-2210 GCA_035652655.1 Terriglobales bacterium | reverse complement strand
TTGCCCCGCTTGACCAATGGACTGCCCTCCCCGGACCAATGTCTGCGCTCGGCGGCAGCGGACGCGTGCCCCCCAAGGAGGAAGTCCGGGTTTGAGGTGGAGTCGAGATGTGGCGCGGTGGCTTTAGGCTGCACATATCTGTTTCCGCCTCTTTCGTCTGGCGGTGCCTTAGTGGTGTAGCCGTGACTCCGTTTCCACATCCCGCTCGTCGAACCGGACAGGCGGCTCTCCCGCATCCGGCTCTCGGACAAGACCTCACGCCTTCGCCCACGGCATGTCGCGCCCAAGCGCGGTTAGGCGTACGAGCCCGAAGTGCCCGTAAAGGTGCGAGAGTGGATAGGCCCCGCCCTTGCATCGCCTGACCTTGTGCTTGATGCGTAACCACCGGCGCAACCGCACAGCGGTGTAGTTGTCGATCGCCCGATACGCTTTGGTGACTGTACCTACATTGAAGTAGTTCGCCCATCCGCGCAGCGTGCGGTTCAACTTCGCCACCAACTCTGTGGTGTCTTGCCCTAACCCGGTTCGAGCCGTCAGCGCATGAATGGTTTCCACCATGCGCTTGATGCTCTTCGTCGATGGCCGGTACCCCAGGCGCGCCTGGCCGGTTCTCGCTGAGTACATCCGTCCGAACGAGTATCCCAGGAAGTCGAACTTCCCTTCCGGCACCTTGCAGATTCGTGTCTTGTCCTCGTTGACCGTCAGCTTCAGCTTTCCCATGATCTCCCGCAGTCGTAACAAGGCCTCTTCGGCTTTGCCCCTCCGGCATAGGATCACGAGATCGTCGGCGTAGGTCACGATGCGAGCGCCGAGGCTTCGCTCCAGCCCGAGCATCTTCCATCCCAGCACAAACCGGCGCATGTAGAGATTTGCCAGCAAAGGTGAGATGGGTGAACCTTGCGGGATGCCGCGTCGGTTGTCCCGGGCTTCGGTCGTGCGTGTCTTCCGTCCTCGATCGTCGGTTTCTTCCACGGGGCATTCCAGCCACATCTTGATCAGATGCAGCACGCGCCGATCAACAATCCGGCGCGCTACCGATCTCAGTAGCTCGGCATGCGGAATGCTCCCGAAGTAGTCCGCGAGGTCGGCGTCAACGACTTCCGGGTGGCCGCGAAACAGCTGCGCTTCCACTTCGACCACCGCCTGTTGGGCATTTCGCCCGGGACGGTAGGCATACTGCTCTGGTGGAAGATCGGCCTCAAAGATCGGTTCCAGCACCAGCATCGCTGCCGTCATGCAGACCCGATCACGCAGGGTCGAGATGCCCAATGGCCTGAGTTTGCCATTGGCCTTCGGTATGTACACTCTTCTGATAGGGTCCGGTCGATACGTCTCCTGCCTGAGCGCAAGCGCCAGTTCACCAAGCCACCGCTGCACCCCGTACACTTCGATGTCCGCGAAGTCCTGACCGTCCACACCCGGTGCGCCCTTGTTGGAGCGGCACTGGGCATAAGCATAGGCCAGAATGTCCTCGCGGCTGATCTTGTCGTACAGGGCGTAGAAGCGGTAGCCGGCTTCTGCCTTCGCTTTCGCGTGCAACGCCGTCTGCAGTTTCTGAACACTCTTCGGAGTTGATAGGTTGCCCAATCCCCTAGGGTCCCTCACTACGTCTTGCGTTCGTCTTGAACTGAGGTCCCTTCCCTCCACCGGCGTTACCCGGCTTCAACGGTACTGCGAACCTCTCCGCCGCCCCAAGGCGTCCGACCTGTCCCTCGCGGGCGTTCGGCTGGTCATCCCTGACCACGCCATGGGGCCTCCCGTGTTGCGTACGCTTTCCTTGTGTGCATGCTGTCGCCACTACCCCGGCGCAGCGGCTGAGCGGATAGTTTCGCTCGGCAACCCAGCCATATCAGCCTTCCCCGAAAGGGTCGTCGGGTCGGCCTGCGCATTGTCCTTTTCGAGGCTTGCTCGGCGTTCACTCGCGTTACGGCCTGCACACTCGCGCTGCCACCAATTCGTGACACGCTAATCGAAGGCTTCAGTCACTTCGTTACCTCCATGACTGCTCCGATTGCTTCCGGCTGGAGCAATTGCCGGGTGGGGTTGCACCCACTGGAAAGCGCCGCCTTTGCACGGCGCACGCCAGGAACGGACATCGGAGATGCCTTCGAGATTACGCGCCAGGCTCTAGAAATTCAGGGTCGATGAGCGGGAAAATTCCGAAAAATTTGACGATTTCTCGCATTGATCCTACCAAATATTGGTTTTTC
>DASRDJ010000318.1:0-3748 GCA_035652655.1 Terriglobales bacterium | reverse complement strand
ACGGCCGAAGGATCGTACATCGGCGTGCCGGCTTCTCCGAACTTCGCGGACAGGTCGATGAGGTATTTCAGAACTGTCGCGATGAAATCGTTGATCGGCCCGTGCGCCTGTTTGAGTTCGTCGAGATACTTGGGCGTGAGCATCGCCTTATCGCCGACTTCAAGCCCGGCCATCGTCACCGGCCAGCCGGCCTGGAAAACGACCTGCGCCGCTTCCGGATCGTTGTAGATGTTGGCTTCGGCAGAAGCGTTGACGTTGCCGCCGGTGATCGAACCACCCATGAGAATGACTTCCTTCACGAGCGGAACAATAGATGGATCCTTTTCCACCGCGAGCGCGATGTTGGTGAGCGGGCCGACGGGCACCAGGGTGATTTCATGCGGAGACTCGTGCACAAGTTGAATGATGAGATCGGGCCCAAAGCGCGGGTCGACTTTGCATTTGCTCGGGGGCAGCTCGATGTTGGCGAGTCCGTTCTTGCCGTGCCAGAATTCCGCGGTTATCAGTTTCTGGAAGAGCGGATGCTTCGCGCCGGCAGCGATCGGTATGTCGCAGCGGTTGGCCAGTGAGACCATTCGCAGGGCGTTCTCCAACCCCATTTCGGCCGTGACGTTTCCCGGCACGACGGTGATGGCGCGGACGTCGAGCTCGGGCGAGTTGAGCGCGAGCATCAAAGCAAGCGCGTCGTCAGTGCCGGGGTCGGTGTCGAAGATGATCTTTTTGGCGGCTGACGCGGGGAGAGCTACGAGTGCAAGCAGGAGAACACCGATCCACAGCGCGGCATTCTTCCTGCAAGATTTTGCGGACAAGGCGAAGCGGGCGATTTTCATGGGCCGATGTGTTGACGCCGTAGCCTAGCTGCGCGCTATGGGAGTGTCAAGGAAAACGGGGTCCCTCGCAGCGCGGCGCGTGCTTTAGTTCCACTTCTGGGTCCCCTTCCCTTTTGGCGGTTCTGCCGTACAATTGCGTTCGAAAACAACGCGATTCGTTGGTGCGACTACGCGCGCTGGAATCGCGGCTCCGGCGGGGATCATCCAATGGCGGTGGAGAAAAATAGACGATACGGCATCGCGGAAGGCGGTGCGCAAATTTCCGCTGAAGGGCTGGCAGCACCCGGTCATGGACCGATTGCAACGCTCGGCGGGCGTCCGCTGCTATCGAATCGCGGCATCCCCTTAAATCTGGATTGGGTCAAGCAGGTGCGCGTGAACACCAGCGCCGTGGAACGGCGCGCGCAAAGTCATGTGTTGCGCCGGACCGTGAAGAAAGACTGGCAGATCGCATGGCTGCTGCGAGCTGTTACCTGCATGGACCTCACCACGCTTTCGGGCGACGACACCGATGAACGCGTGCGAAGACTTTGCGCTAAAGGCCGCCACCCAATTTCTCAGGAACTCACCAAACGACTCGGAATTGAAGACCTCGGCATAAAGGTGGGAGCGGTGTGCGTGTACCACCGGTTCGTCGAGACGGCGCGGAGGGCGCTGGAAGGATCGGGGGTTCGCGTGGCGGCCGTGGCGACGGGATTCCCAGCGGGCCTGTCGCCATTGGAAGATCGCGTCGATGAAATTCGACGATCGGTCGCGGCCGGAGCGGACGAAATTGACGTGGTCATCACCCGCGCGCACGTCTTCGGCGGGCGTTGGCAGGAATTGTTCGACGAGATCTCCGCGTTCAAGCAGGCATGCGGCGCGGCGCATATGAAAGTCATTCTCGGAACCGGCGATCTGATGACGCTGCGTAATGTGGGTCGCGCGAGCGTCATTGCGATGATGGCCGGAGCTGACTTCATCAAGACTTCAACGGGTAAAGAAGCCACCAATGCCACCCTGTCCGTGGGTTTCGTAATGACACGCGCGATTCGCGAGTACGCGCAGGAGACGGGCATGGCGGTGGGATTCAAGCCGGCCGGCGGCATCAAGACGGCGAAGCAGTCGACCGAATGGCTGGCGCTGATGAAAGAAGAGCTCGGCCTCGACTGGATGAAAGCTGAGTTGTTCCGGCTGGGCGCGAGCAGTTTGCTCAACGACATTGAACGGCAACTCGAGTTCCACGCCACCGGAAGATACTCGGCGGAATATCGGCATCCGATTGCTTGAGCCAGAGCCCGTGAGTTCAAGCAGACGGATTTTCTGAGACGGGGCGGCGTGACCAAGAATTAGTGTTGATGACGACGGCGAGGACGCCGGCGAGACGCTGGCGCTACGAAGGGAGTACCGCACTCGGCATGAGCATCGCTGAAAAATTCGCAACGATGGAGTACGGTCCGGCGCCGGAGGATTCGAAGGAGGCGCTTACTTGGCTCGATCAGCACGGGCGGCAGTTCGGACACTTCATCAACGGGGCGTGGACCAAGCCTGCGGTTGGGGAATACTTCGACACTGCAGATCCGTCGACGGGCGAGAAGTTGGCTAGCGTGGCGCAGGGGTCGGCGGCCGACATCGATGCAGCCGTTAAGGCGGCCCGAGCGGCATTTCCCAAGTGGCAAGGTTTGAGTCCGCATACGCGTGCGCGCTATCTCTACGCGCTCGCGCGGCAGGTACAGAAGCATTCGCGATTGCTCGCCGTGCTCGAGACCATGGACAACGGAAAGCCGATTCGCGAGAGCCGCGACATCGACATTCCGCTGGTGGCGCGGCATTTCTATCATCACGCCGGTTGGGCGCAGATCCTGCCGCAGGAATTTCCCGATTACACCGCGTGTGGCGTGGTCGGCCAAATTATTCCCTGGAATTTCCCGTTGCTGATGCTGGCGTGGAAGATTGCGCCTGCCCTGGCGACCGGCAATACCGTGGTGCTGAAGCCTGCGGAGTTTACTCCGCTGACAGCACTCGCGTTCGCGGGAATCTGCCTGGAGATCGGCTTACCGGCGGGTGTGGTGAACATTGTGACGGGCAACGGTTCGACTGGCGAAGCTTTGGTAAAGCATCCCGACGTCGACAAGATCGCTTTCACGGGTTCAACGGAAGTCGGGCGTGCAATCCGCAACGCTACGGCTGAGAGCCACAAGAAGCTGTCGCTGGAACTGGGCGGGAAGTCGCCGTTCATCGTGTTTGAAGACGCGGACCTCGACAGCGTTGTCGAGGGACTGGTGGATGGAATCTGGTTCAACCAGGGACAGGTATGTTGCGCAGGATCCCGATTGCTGATGCAGGAGAGTATTGCCGAGCCACTGATTGCGCGCATTCGCGATCGCATGAGCACGCTGCGTGCGGGTTCGCCGCTCGATAAGGCGATCGATATCGGCGCAATCGTCGACCGCGTTCAACTTGACCGCATTCAGCGACTGGTGAGCCAAGGCATCGCGGAAGGCGCGACCTGCTGGCAGCCGGAAATCCAGATGCCCTCGAAGTGATTGTTCTATCCCCCAACGCTCTTGAGCAACGTACATCCAACGTCGATTGTGGCGCAGCAGGAGATATTCGGTCCGGTGCTGGCGGCGATGACGTTCCGCACGCCCGCCGAGGCCGTGGAGCTGGCCAACAACACGGTGTACGGGCTGGCCTCGTGCGTGTGGAGCGAAAACATCAACGTTGCCCTGCATGTTGCTGCGCAGATCAAAGCGGGAGTAGTGTGGGTGAATTGCACGAACCTGTTCGATGCGGCTTGCGGATTCGGCGGATACCGCGAGAGCGGCTACGGTCGCGAAGGGGGTCGCGAAGGGTTGCTGGAGTACTTAGAACCCGTGTGGTTCAAAAATGCACCGGCGTTGCCGGCTGCAACTCCCGCTCCCCCCGAAGCGGACTCC
>DASRDJ010000317.1:0-30203 GCA_035652655.1 Terriglobales bacterium | reverse complement strand
CGGCCTCGCCGAAGAACGCCTTCAGCGTGTTGATCAGGTACCGGCTGTCGGCGATCCCGTTCTTGCGGACGTAGTGGTAAATGGTCGGCTCGGCATTCGTCGGTGAGTTGAGGTACCCGGGCATGTAGTTGTAGAGCACCGCCATGTCGCAGGCGCCCTGCACGTTTGGCTCACCGCGCAGCGCGTTGACGCCGCCGCCCGGCTTGCCGATGTTGCCGAGCAGGAGCTGCAGGATCGTGAACGACCGGATCCCCTGCACGCCGGTCGTGTGCTGGGTCATCCCGAGCGCGTAGAGGATGGATCCCGGACGGTTCTTCGCCATCATCTCCGCGATCTGGCGGATCTGGTCGGCCGGAATGCCGGTGATCCGCTCGCCCGTCTCCAGCGTGTACCGTGAGACGAAGGTCTTCAGGCGCGAGAAGACGCAGTGCGGGTCATCCAGACTCTTGGCGACACGGGGCTTTCCCCTGGCATCGAGCTGATATCCCCAGCTCTCCGTGTGGTACTTGTGGTTCTCCGCGTCGAACCCGCTGAAAACGCCGTCCGTGAAGTCGAACGCCTGATCGCCCAAGAAAAGGGCGTTGGTATGGGTCGTGACGTAGTCCTCGTCGTACAGCTTGTTGACAAGGATGTGGTTGATCATCGTGTTCTGGAACGCCGCGTCGGTGCCGGGTCGGATCCGCGCGTACACGTCCGCCGCCGCGGAAGTTCGGGTGAATCGCGGATCGACGTGGATGATCTTCGCCCCGTTCTCCTGTGCCTTCCGGATCCACTTGAAGGCCATGGGGTGGTTCTCGGCCACGTTGCTGCCTTCCACCAGGATCGTCTTGCAGTTCTGCAGATCGATCCAGTGGTTGGTCATCGCCCCCCTCCCGAACGAGGCCCCCAGACCGGGGACCGTGGGGCTGTGTCAAAGTCGGGCCTGATGCTCGACGTAAGCCAAGCCGAGCAACCGGGCCGCCTTCTGGAAGAGGTAGCACTCCTCGTTCGTGTTCTGCGCGCCACCCAAGAAGCCGATCGCGTCCGTTCGATTGACCGGAATTTCCTTGTCGTCGACCTTCTCAGTGGCGATCCAGGTTGCATCGCGCGTCTTCCGAATCTTCTGCGCGACCCGCGCGATCGCGTCGTCCCAGGAAATATCCTCCCAGTGGTCGCTGCCCGGCGCCCGGTAGCGGGGCGTTGTAAGGCGGTTCGGTGAGGCATGGGTCGCGAACATTGAGATGCCTTTGACGCACAGCGACCCGCGGTTCACGATGTGGTCGTAGTCGCCTTCCATCGAAATCAACTTGCCTTCGCGTACGGCCGCGATCATGCCGCACCCACAGGAGCAGAAATTGCACGAGGTCGTGAACTCGCTTACATCTGCGAGCTTTAATTGTTGTGTGGCCGCTCTGACCGTAGGCAAATCGAGAAGGCCATCGAGCGCAAGTCCAACACTACCGCCCACGGCGGCTCTTACCCACTCTCGGCGGTTGATTCCTGTTGGGCCGTCTATCGCCGGATGACCTTCCATCTGACTCTGGGCGTCACTTTTGATTCCCTGATTGCCAGTCCCATCCATACCGTCCGACCTCTCTTTAAGACGGAGCGAAACCACGGCGCAGTCCCCTTGCGCTTAAAGACACGTTCGAGCCATTGGGTTGCCCCCAATCTCGTGCGTGATGCTAGTCGGCGTCTGACCGCGACAGAAACTGACAGTTTTGCCAGTGTGGTTGTCCAGAGAGAGCCACTTACACTCCCGTTACTCCAGATGTGGGTTGTCCCATCCGCATCAGCGGAACTTTGATGGAGTGATTCCCGGGACTGAAGAAGCTTTCTTCGCGGTTGAGAGATTTTTAAGGTTCTTTCGACAGGACAGTCCGAACGATCTACTATCGACATCGTGCGTGACATCGTAACTTGACGGCAGTCAGTACATGACAATGGCTGGTGCTTTCTTTTTAAAGAAGTGATCGACGTAAGAACTTCCAAGCTCCGTCCCGTTTTTAATTGCTTGGAATTGGGTGCGCGGCGTTCGCTGTAGTGTTCGGGTTGACAGGTGCTCCGGAGCGGGAGAGCGAAGGAAAAGATGGCGTCACTTCCAGGGGCATCTTGTAGCGTGCCGAGGTAATGGCCAGCGGCATGGTCTTGATCAATTCCACATGGTCATCCCAGGGATTGAGCTTGACGCGGCCGCCCAAAGGCAGGGCTGCGATCTGGTCCAGTTTGTCGGGATCGAGAGCCGGAGCAGAGTTCATCAACGCCATCATACGATTCATGCCGCCCTTACGGTCGGCGAAGCCAGTGCCCAAGTGTGGGGTCAGGAGCGCGGACAGCGCCGGGCCTCGCGCCGCCAACTCGCGCAGGAACAGACCTGGCGTACTCAGCTTCTGGGCATACGGTGAATTCTTCAGCAGTTCGATAGCCTTCTCGTCGGCTGCAGTTTCCTCCTCGGGAACGTGTCGGAAGCCCAGGTTCTGGTAGGTGGATTCATCCGAGAACAACATGCGATCGGAGAAGGCATACTTGCTGCCCATGTTGTGACCCAGGATGATGTGAGCCAGTTCGCGCGAAAGCACCATGGCCAGGCTGGCTTCGTCCGGGAGCACCTCTATCAGTCCGCGGCTTACCACGATGGTGTTGCCCGCACTGAACGTCTCGAGGGGCAGAGTCAGCATCACACGGGCGTGTACCGGGCCCGGAAGTTCGATCTTGTTGGTGATCAGCAAATTGTTAACAACGGTCTCCATCACCTTGTCCACTTCGCCCTGGGGAGCAAGCAGGCCAGCATTCTGTAGCCGCTCGATCACGTTGTCTCCTGCTTGTTGTTGCCATCGCCACTGCGCTTGCAGTGGAGAAGCATCCTGCGTCGCCGGACTTTCGTCCTTCACAGTGGAGTCCACAGTCAGTTGTGTCAATTCGCTGCTCTGGGAATCCTCCTTCAGGTCATAACCCCAGAGGCGCGTCTGAGCCTTGAAGGTAATGTTGTCCTTCAAGTGGTTGCTGAAATCTCCCTCTTCGCTGTAGACGTAGGCCGGCACCCAGTAGCCCGGGACGAGGTTCAAGCGCCAGCTATCCATGTGGAAGAAGTAGGCATTGCGCGGGCGCGGCTCATAAAAGCCATTCAGTCGCACAATGTTGTAATTCTGGTCTTCTACCCAAATTCGTCCACGGAAGCGACCTTTACCGGTGCCCTGTTTAGGGGACAAATCGAAGACGATACAGCGGACATCACCCAGGAACTCGCGGCGCACGTACTTGAAATCGTATGTTTGGCGATTGAAGTCGTTGCGATCAGCGTAGATCATCCATGAGAAACCCAGCGGTTTGTATTCGAACCTAAACAACCTGGTGAAGCCGCCCAACAGATGGTTCTCAAAGCTGGTGTCTTTGGAAAGATAGTCGCGGCGATCTACGCGCTCGCCCAGATCCATGCGGCCGAGGAAGTAATGGTCTTGCACCGGTGCCGGACCAACTTTCGGGTCGAACTTCAGATTTTGCAGGTACGTCTCAACCAGCGGAGTGCGGGCCTTCAGCATGTCCATCAGGGCGTGCTCTCGCCCGATCGCGCGATCCACCACTTCGTCCACCGTGGTGGACGATACCGCGACGGGCGCGGTGTTGGCGGCTGGTACTACCCACTGCGGCGAAGCGTTCGGTGATGGGCCCTGGGGTTGCCGGCGCGAGAAAGCCGGGCTAGGCGCGGTCGATTCTGGCGTCTGCTCCGTCACTGAGGATGAAGACGAGTTCACCGACTGCCGGGCGCTCGCGCTTAACGTGAGCAGCAATGAAACGGTAATTACCCAGTGCCATATACGCATAGAGCAACCGAGTCTTCGGCCTTGCCTTCGTCGATCACTTCGAAAAGCGGCGGTTCAGTGGCGCTCGTGCCCGTGGCGACGCACCTCCTCCTGGCAAGGTTCCGCGTCGGTACGTCCTACGTCTGCTGAACACTGGAGAAAAAAATAAGTTTCGCCGAACCGGAAAATCCCACAACAATAAAAGACTCAGAGGTTTGCAGTGGTAATCGACTACCTTTAGTTGTTAACCCGCGTTGGCCCGTTGCGAGAGGCTTGGCGGCCTATTCGAGATCGGAACGCACGATCAGTGCGGGCGGAATGTCTTGCCAGTTTCCAGCAGGGTTTTCAGGCGTGAGAGAATGCGCGGCCAACCGTCGGCGCAAAAAGCGTGCGCGGGATCCGATTGATCCCACTGATCGTGACGGATCGTGAGCTTGGTGGCTTCCGTCTCGGGTTCTAGTTCGGCCATCACTCGAGATTTGAAGGGACTCTGGCCGAGTTGAAAGGTGTATTCAAGCAATTCGGGAGGCTCACACCTAAGGACCTCGCCTCCCACCAAAGTGGCTGGGCTGCCGTCAGGTCCACGCCCGACCCACTTTATCGAGCCGCCGGGTTTCAGGTCGGCTTCAAAGTCAGCGCCAGCAAAGATAATGCGGTTCGACTCCGCTGAGAACAGGCCCTCCCAAAGCTTTTCAGGCTTCACCGCAACATAGAAAACGAAAGTTAGAGGAGTGCTCATCGTTCGCTCCACAGAATGCTTCGTAGACGAACTATTGTAGACAGGATTGCTTCTATATGGCCCGGCACTTGGAGCAATCGCTACGATAGAATCTGCCGGGCTATCTGAAGGGAGACCATGGGTCCAGCAATCAGCGCCAAACGTAAAATCTTCGCGCGACTCTCAATTGCCATGGGCAATGCGGTGCAGATCGCCGGAATGGTGGCTGCGTATTTCGCATTGACGGCGTCTCGGTCGGCAAACTTACCTGCACTCGCCGTCGCCACCATGATTCTTGCATGGGTTCTTCTTTACTTGTGCTCGCACGCGATTGCGCACTGGCTAGTCGGGCGGTTGGTAGGCATTCGTTTTCTGTTCTATACAGTGGGTGGAACTGGCAATCCCGATGGTTGGCCCTGGGGAGTTCGCTGGGTCTTCGAGCATCTCCCTTTCTTCGGCGTGCAGACTGACAAGGTTTCGATGGAGAGCGCCAGTCCCGGTGCCAAAGCCTTGATGTGGTCTGCGGGTGTGACCTCCTCGGCCATCATTCCGACGTTTGCAGCATTGTGCGCATGGCTCTGGGCTGTTCCCCGGAGCGGGTGGTTTTGTTTGTTTGCATCGGGCTGGGCGTTAGCGACATTGGCGAATAACTGGACGAGTCGCACGGGGGATTACTCCAAGGCTCGGCGCGCCCTTGGACATTCCTGAACCAGGGATTTCGGGTGCTTTGTGAGGTCGTGAGTGTACTTGCGTCCGCGCTCATGGATGATTTACGCGTGGCGTGCGCGTGCACGTCCGACTTGCGACGGCTATCCGACCGGCGCCGATGGTTGTGCGACGGTTCGCTTCCGCCGGAGTGACCAACCTGCAGCAGCCGGACGATCTGTGACTAAGCAGTGCTACTCTTACGGATTGCGAACGCCTGTCCCAATGTTTGAATCAGTAGAACTGGTCTCCCGTCCAAATTGGAAGCTTCGCATAATATGCAGTATCGGTGTCTTGTCCCTATTAGGAGGGCTCCTTTGGCTTTTGCGGATGACGCAAATGCCTCTCAAGTCCTATCGAGGACCTCTCCCTCCTTTGACTCAGGAACAGTCTCAATTGCGCGATCTACTGTCTTCCGACGTGAAATATCTCTCCGAGACGATTGGGGAACGAAGCATAGATCGGTTGGGGTCACTAGCAAAGACGGTGGATTACATTCGAGAAACGCTCCAAGGCGCAGGTTATGCCGTTGCCGACCATTCCTACTCTTTCGCAGGGCAGCCAGTACACAATCTCGAAGCGATTCTCCTCGGAACGGCACCCGAATCAAGCTCCATCATCGTTGGAGCACACTATGACAGCCTAGCGGGTACTGTTGGTGCGAACGACAATGCCACCGGCATCGCAGCCACATTGCGGTTGGCGCAACTCTTGAAGGGCAGCAGACCGCACAGAACAGTACGGTTTCTTTTTTTCGTCAATGAGGAGCCGCCATATTTCCAAACCGAAAACATGGGAAGCCGGGTATATGCACATGAACTTCGACGCGAGGGTGTTCGGATCTCAGCCATGGTTTCTCTTGAGACGATTGGCTTTTACTCCGACGCAGCGGATAGTCAAAAGTATCCTCCGCTGTTGGGGCTCTTCTACCCCAAGCGAGGCAATTTCATAGGATTCGTGGGGAACTCTAAGGCAAGAGATTTAGTGCGGATGTGTATTCGTGAGTTCCGCGAATCAACAAGCTTTCCATCGGAGGGAGTTGCTGCGCCCGGCGAATGGCCCGGTGTTGGATGGTCAGATCAATGGTCTTTCTGGAAGGAAAACTATCCGGCGATCATGATCACCGATACAGCGGTGTTCAGGTATCCCTACTATCACACTTCGCGTGACACTTTCGACAAACTTGATTTCGATAAAACCGCCAGGGTGGTGGATGGTGTTCAGCGAGTACTGGAGACGCTGGCGAATGAACCGTAGGTGGCGAAGAATCCCCTCCCTGCTGAGCTCTCTTCTTACTGGTTAAGCAGGATGTCGCTCTGCGACCGCTTGTAAAACAATTGTAAGCACTACGGGAGCGATCCGTGTCGATGCAATCACACCAGAGCGGCAAGCGGCTGTGATATCGACAAATGCCGCGTGAATAGGGTGTTGTGATTTTAAACATTCATTACCGATTGACCGCTCTGCTGAACCTCTGCCGCACGCTGCCCTGAACTTCCGATATCTGGTCGCATACCCTACGCTCGCACGAATATAGGGAGGCACCTCCCCTGCGACTGTCGAATGGAAAGACGAACGAACTGACAGCCAGGGTGGTCAATTCCAATTCTCCCGCCGCGCGCACGCGAGTCGCGGCTTGGAAGGGGACGACCGATGGATCTCAGCTCGCGTTGGGATCGTTTTGCAGGTTTCTTTATCCTGCTCCTTGTCATCAGCGCGATGACAGGTTGCCTACCCCTCCACACCGGTAACACTACTGCACAGAGCGGTACTTTTTCGGCCGCCAGTACGACTCTGGATTTCGGCACCGCTGTGGTGGGCACCACGACCCAAGTCACCGACACCCTGACCAATGGTTCGGCGGACATCGTGACGGTATCCAGCGCAAGTTCGTCGAACGCTTCATTCCAATTGATGACGCCCGCTCCGCCCTTCACGCTGAGTCCGGGACAGTCAGCCGCCCTGACGATTGCATTTTCGCCGAAAGCTAAAGGTAAACCCGCCGGGAAGATCTCCGTCAACACGTCAGGGGGAGGAAAGATCGACATCGCGGTGTCGGGAAGTGCGGTTACCCCAGGGCAACTGGCCGCAAGCCCGGGCTCGCTGACCTTCGGAAACGTGGGAGTCGGGCAAAGCCAGGCCAAAGCTGTGACCCTGATCAACAGCGGGGGGACGAGCGTGACCGTCTCGCAAGCGTCGGTCAGCAGCGGAGCCTTTTCGATCAGCGGCCTGACCTTGCCGGTGACGATTGATGCCGGGCAGAGTGCCGCGTTCAACGTGGTTTTTGCGCCCAAGTCTGCAGGAGCGGTTAACGGCAGTGTGACTCTTAACGGAGTTTCTTCCCTGACGATGAAGTCCAAGAAGCATGCGGCCGGACCGCAAGATACCGCCCCGGCGAGCTTAGCCTTGTCGGTTTCGGGCGACGGAATCACTCCGGGCCAACTGGTGGCCGCACCAGCCAGCGTGTCGTTTGGAAATGTGACAACTGGAAGCACTCAAAGTCAGACTGTAACCCTGACCAACTCGGGCGGCACGAGTGCGAGCATCTCGCAAGCCAGCGTGACTGGAGCGGGGTTGAGCATCAGCGGGCTCACGTTGCCGTTGTCATTGGGAGCGGGTCAGAGCGCGTCATTTCAACTGACTTTCACGCCGACGTCGGCAGGGACCGTGAGTGGCGGCATTGCGATCACATCGACCGCCAACAATGCCAATTTAAGTATGGCCGTAACCGGAACGGGCGTGGCGCCGGGCGCGCTCGCGCTGAATCCGGGTAGCGTTGCCTTCGGCAGCGTGACAGTCGGCAGCAGTCAGAATCAGCCGGTGACCATCACCAATTCTGGCGGAAGCTCTGTGACCATCACCAAGGCCACGGCCGCAGGCACGGGATTCTCGATCAGCGGACTAGCTACGCCCTTGACGTTGACACCTGGACAGAGTTCCAGCTTTACGGTTGCGTTCGCGCCGCAAGCAGCCGGAAGCGCAACCGGAAGTGTTACTTTCACGAGCAACATTGCGGCAGTCAGTCTGGGACTTACGGGAACGGCGCAGGCGGTGGGAACGCTGGGCGCCAATCCTGCCAGCGTTGTATTTGGAAGCGTGCAGTTGGGAAACAATCAGGCCCAGATCATCACGCTTACGAACAGCGGGAGTTCGAGCGTGACCATTTCACAGGTCTCGGCGAGCGGAAGCGGTTTCAGCTTGAGCGGGATCTCGACTCCCCTCACGCTGGGTGCGGGGTTGAGTACGACGTTCACCGCAACCTTCAATCCGAACGCAGCGGGAGCCGTGACTGGAAGTGTCGCGATCACCAGTACGTCGTCGAATCCATCACTTAACGTGGGATTGTCAGGGACGGGCGTTACCGCGGCTACGCTGGCCGCAAGTCCGACGAGTATCGGGTTTGGCAGCGTGCAGGTGGGCAACACCCAATCGCAAAGCGAGCGGCTAACGAACTCGGGCGGAACCGTCTTGCATCTTGCCACCGCCACTGTGTCGGGAGCGGGCTTCGGCACTAGCGGGTTGAGCGTGCCCACGACGCTGAACCCGGGACAGAGTCTGACATTCAACGTGACGTTTACGCCAACGAGCGGGGGTGCGGCTAACGGCAGCTTGATCCTGACTGCGGACGGATCAGTGCCCAACCTGGGCGTAACTTTATCGGGAACAGGAGCCACGCCGGGTCAACTGTCAGTAAGCCCGGCGACGGCAAACTTCGGCAGCGTGACCGTGGGCGCTAATCAAAAACAGTCGGGATCGCTGACGGCGAGCGGAGCCAGCGTTACAATTTCTTCGGTCACTTCAAGCGATCCGGAGTTCACGCTAACCGGATTGTCGTTGCCTGTAACCCTGGCGGCGGGGCAAAGCGCGCCATTTACCTGGACGTTTGCACCGCAGGCTAGCGGTGCGGCTTCGGCAACGTTTACGTTTACGAGCAACGCCACCAATCCACCGGTGACAGCGGCGTTGACCGGAACCGGGACCGCGGCTCCGCAACACACCGTGAGCTTGGCATGGACAGCCAGCACGTCGACCGTGGTGGGCTACAACGTGTACCGCGGAACGCAGTCCGGTGGCCCTTATGCCGTCTTGAACAGCGCGGCGGATGCTTCCACAACGTATACGGACAGTACGGTGCAAGCGGGCCAGACCTACTACTACGTGGTGACGGCAGTCGACAGCAGTGGGAACGAGAGCGTGAACTCGAACCAGGCGCAGGCGGTGGTGCCGACGCCTTAGTCAGTCGATAGTCGTCAGTCGCTGGTCGCTATCAAAGAGGAGTGTGATCGCCGGCAAAACCCGGCTACCGCATGCACTGAGTGGCTTCCTATCGCACGATGGCTTCAGCGTCTCGGGCCGACCAGCGCTACCTCGTTCAGCCTTTCCTCGCCTCGGATCTCCGGCTTTCGCCCGCCGCGGCGGTGGCGGAACTTTGTCTGCAGTTTGTCGAGATATACATAGTAGACGGGCGTGATGTAAAGCGTGACGACCTGGGAAAAAAGCAGGCCTCCAACCACGGCAAGACCTAATCCTCGACGCGAATCAGCGCCGGCTCCGAAGCCGATCGCGATCGGCAACGTGCCCATCAACGCAGCCATGGTGGTCATCATGATCGGGCGAAAGCGGACCAACGCGCCCTGATAAATGGATTCCTCGGGACTTCTGCCCTCCGTGCGCTCCGCTTCCAGGGCGAAGTCAATCATCATGATGGCGTTCTTCTTGACGATGCCAATCAACATGATGATCCCCACGAATGAATAAAGATTCAGTTCCTGATGAAACAGAGTCAGGGTCAGCAGCGCCCCGACGCCGGCCGACGGGAGACCGGACAGAATCGTCAAAGGATGAATGAAGCTCTCGTAAAGAATTCCGAGAATGATATAGATCACCAGAATCGCGGCCAGCAATAAGAGGCCCATGCCAGTAAATGAATTCTGGAAAGCCTGGGCGGTGCCTTGGAACGTGCCTTGAATATCACCGGGCAGGGTCCGGTTCGCCTCGCGCTCGACCAGCTTGGTGGCATCTCCCAGAGCGATTCCGGGTTTCAGGTTGAAGCTGATGGTCGCGGCCGGTAACTGACCCAGGTGATTCACCATCAGCGGTCCCACGGATGGAACCAGCTTCGCGACCGTATCGAGCGAAACCAATTTTCCGGCGTTGGAGCGGACGTATAAGAGCGACAGCTTGTCAGGATTGTTCTGGAACTCCGGCAACAATTCGATGATGACGTAGTACTCGTTGTTGGGCGTGTAAATGGTGCTGATCTGGCGGGTGCCGTACGCGGAGTAGAGGGCGTCGGAAACCTGTAGCGGGGTGAGTCCCAGCGCATACGCGCGGTCGTGGTCGACCTCGACAGTGAGTTGCGGATTCTTCACCTGCAAGTCGCTGGTAACGTCCTGGAGTTGCGGAAGAACGCGGAGAGCGCCTTCCAGCTTGGGCGCATCGCCATACAGCTGCGCGGTGTCGGGCGATTGCAGCGTGTATTGATACTGCGATTTGGTGAGGGACCCACCGATGCGGATGGTGGGCGGAATCTGCATGAACACATTCAGGCCGGGGATTTGGGATACCTTGGGACGAAGCTCCTGAATTACCTCCATGGCGCTCATCTGGTTGACGCGATCTTTTTTGTCTTTCAGACGGAAAAACATTCGCCCCTGATTGGTTGGGCTCCCCATCGAGGACATGAGGTTCAGGACGTTGGGGTCCGAGCGCACGACATCGGCGACCTTTTGCTGCAGCTCCATCATGTCCTGAAAGGCAATTCCCTGCTGGGCTTCGGTAAACGCAAATACCAGTCCTTGATCCTCGTCGGGGATGAACCCGGTCTTGGAGATTGAGAACAGATAGAACGTGAGGCCGATGATGACGAACGACACCATGAGGGTGGCGAACTTGTGGCGCAGAACGGCCTTCAGGCTGCGATCGTAGCCATGCAACCAGGCGCCGAAGACGCGTTCGCTGAAATTGAAAAGGCGTCCGTGGCCGGAACGTTCTTGATGTCGGAGAAACCGGCTACACAGCATCGGGGTCAAGGTCAGGGATACGAAGCCGGAAACCAAGATGGCGGCGCCGATGGTAACGGCAAATTCGTGCAGCAAACGGCCTACGATTCCGCCCATGAACAGCAATGGAATGAACACTGCTGCCAGCGATAGCGTCATGGAGAGGATGGTGAAGCCAATCTCGCTGGCGCCATCCATGGCGGCCTCCATCGGCTTCTTGCCCATTTCCATGTGGCGGACGATGTTTTCGAGCATGACGATGGCATCGTCGACCACGAATCCCACGGATAGAGTGAGGGCCATCAACGACAAGTTGTCGAGACTGTAGCCGAGCAAGTACATCACCGAGAAGGTCCCGATGATCGACATGGGCAAGGCTAGCGACGGGATGATGGTTGCGGAGAGATTGCGTAGGAAGACGAAGATCACCATGATGACCAGCGCAATGGTCAGCAACAGCGTGAACTTGACGTCGTTCACCGAGGCGCGAATGGAGACGGAGCGGTCGTAAAGAGTGTCGATGCGGACGGCAGCGGGAATGTGGTCTTCGAGCCGGGGCAATAACTTCTTGATGTTGTCGACCACCGCAACCGTGTTGGTGCCGGGCTGCTTTTGAATCGCCAGCACGATGGCGCGAACCCCGTTGAACCAGCTAGCGGTCTTGTCGTTCTGAACGCTGTCGATGACGCGGCCGAGTTCATTCAGGCGGACAGGCGATCCATTGCGATAGGCAATGACCATTGGGCCGAACTGCAGAGCGTTTGCCCGCTGTCCGTTGGAAAGAATGGTGAACGTGTGATTCTGTCCGTAGAGGGTCCCGGTGGGAAGGTTGGTGTTCCCTGATTGCAGCGCGGCGCTGACATCGTTGATCCCGATTTGCCGGGAGGCCAGCGCGCTGGGATCGAGTTGCGCGCGCATGGCGTACTTCTGTGCTCCGTACACCTGTACTTGAGCCACGCCGTTGACCATGGAGATGTTTTGCGCAATGGTGGTCTCGGCGGCCTCGTCCACATCCGACAACTTCATGGTTGGCGAGCTGAGCGCTAAATAAAGGATGGGCGAATCGGCGGGATTGACTTTCTGAAAGGTGGGTGGGGTCGGCATTTCCGGAGGCAGTTGTCCTCCGGCGGCGGTGATGGCAGCCTGCACATCGAGTGCAGCGCCATCTAGACTGCGGCTGAGATTGAACTGAATCGTGATGTTGGTCTGGCCGAGAGAACTGGTGGACGTCATCGAGTCGATGCCGGCGATGGTGGAGAATTGTTTCTCCAGCGGCGTGGCGACCGACGAAGCCATCGTATCGGGACTTGCACCGGGCAGCGATGCGCTGACCAGGATGGTTGGAAAATCCACATTGGGCAGATCGCTGACAGGCAGCAGTCTGTAGGCGAAGATTCCGAAAATAAGAATCGCGGCCATGACCAGCGTGGTCATGATGGGCCGCTTGATGAAGAGTTCGGAGAGACTCACAGTCCGCCCCCGGCAGGATTTCCGGCCGCTGCCGTATCTGTCTGGTCTGCGGGGAGCGTGCGTTGAACTGTCACCTTCGCATTCGGAGCCACACGCAACTGGCCTGTCACTACAACCTGTTCGCCTGGTTTCAAACCGTCCGCAACGACGGTCAGATTCTGATACACACCTGACGTCTTGACGGGGCGGGACTCTGCCGTACTATCGGCGCCGACCACGTAGACGTATTCGCCCTGTTGCCCGGTTTGAATCGCCTTGGTAGGAACAAGCACGGCATTCTTCTGGGTCGAGAGTTCCAAGGCGACATCTACAAACTCGCCGGGCCACAAGCGTCGATCGTGATTCTCAAAGGTGCCCTTAAGCTTGAACATGCCGGTGCTCATGTCGACGCCATTGTCTATAAAGGTCAATCGCCCATCCACGGGCCGATTCCCTTCCCCCTTGGGATAAGCCCGCACCTTGAGTTGGCCGGCGGCCGAACGCTGTCGCACCCGAGAAAGATTGGCCTCGGGCACGGAAAAAGTGACGTAGATCGGAGTGACCTGATTCAACTGGACCAGATAGGGCGTGTCATTGGCCTTGACCAAATTGCCGAGATTGATCATCAACGATCCGGCGCGGGCGTTGATCGGAGCGAGAATGTTGGTGTACTGCAGCTGCACACGGGCAGCATCGATGGCGGCTTTGTCGGCGTCGACCGCGGCTGCGTCCGCTTTGGACTGCGCAAGGACCTGGCCAGCCTGCTCATGCGAGACAATGCCTTGCTTTTCCAGAGAGGAATAACGCTCGGCCTGCATCCGCGAATTGTCGGCCTGTGCCTGATCACGTTTCATCTGGCCAATGGCTTTTTCCAAATCTGCCTGGAAGGGGCGTTCATCCAATTGAAATAGGCGCTGTCCTTGGTGGACGTCGTCACCCTCTTTAAAAAAGATGTGCTGAATCTGGCCGTTGACCTGGGACCTGATCAGTACAGTTTGATAGGCTTCCACGTTGCCGATGGCCTGAATTTGGACCGGCACGTCCCGCTGCTCCACACGGGCGACAACCACCGGGGCCGGTGGACGCGCTCCGGAAGCTGCGGCGGGCTGAGCCGAGCCGTTTCTTTCACATCCAGAGAAAAAGGAGACGGCAGTCAGAGGAAGGAACAAGAGCAACCGGCGCGCGCGCTCGGTAACTTGCTTCATGAGGCTAGACTCCCGCGAGGGCGGAAACACTCACATCTATTCTATATATGGACGGACGGAACTGATATTGGTCAGTAGGGTCTGTCAGTATAAGTTGGGCGGCGTGCGGATGCGCACGGCATTCATCGGCCGACGGCCTGCATCCGCTTCCCCCGCCTGCGATGGCCCACTAGCTATGGGCAAGCCATCTATGCCACCGGATTGCACTTCAACACTTCGTCGATGGTTACGATATCCACAAGACCGGAACAACCATAAATAGCCGGCAGGACTTCATCCGCCGGATGAAGTCGTCGTAACTGCGCAACGGCTTCGGTGCCGGCGCGATAGGCCGGCAAATACATACGACCGAGCAGCGGGTGTCTTCCCCAGCTACCGGAAAGCTTGTCCGCGCGTTCTTCGGTGACCAGAAAATCCCGGCGAAGGGTCGCCGCCACTTGCTTGCGCTCCATTCCCTGTCCCCAGGTTAAGTACGACGACTGGTTCTTTGCGTCATCCTGCAAGAGGGCAAGCAGGACTCCAATCTGCAAGTCTTCGTCGGGGAGCTGTTCGACTTCCGTTACGCCGTGCGCGATGAGAATCGCATTGTTGGCAATGCCCTCGAATAGCGTGGCCGCTCGCGTATTCATGGTCAGCACCGTTGCTTCAAAACCCGCTTTGCCGCGGACCCAGAGGTTCTGCAAGTAAGCGAACGTAGTCACATGCCCGGGCACAACCTCGTGGCTGACCAATTGTTCGAATTCGGGAACAGACATCCGCAGCGAATCGTTGATCTCGTAGGTGGCCTCGTATTCGGGAGTGCCGTCGCGCTTTCGCGCCCTCCCGATGTAATTCATGGAACCCGAGAACCAGGCGTCTCTGATAGGGAGGAATTCGATGTTCGCCCGAGGCACCCTGCGTAGTTCAACAGGAAGATGGGGCAACAAATTTGCCTCAGTCAGACGATCAAACTGAGCGATGACTGCCGCGCCCAGAGCACGAACCGAGGCCATCGGAACCAGTCGGTCCTGGCGCCATGCGTCGACGGCTCCCAAAAGCCCGTTGGAACCTGCGGTGGAGTAGCCGGCACGGCCTAACAGTTCGGCAACACGGTTGCGCTTCCCTTCTGGCTTCGAGGGTTCCGGAGGCCGCCCGGTCGAGGCTTCCACACAACGTTCGTATGGCACCAGATCACCTTTTCCCAACACTTCCAGGGCAAGGTCCCACATCGTTTCCAAGCTCAGCGAGAGGCCTAGGAAGTAGGCTCCCCGCAATCCGGAGATTTTTCGCGCCTCATCGCCAATGCCTGAGATTGCTCTGGGAATGTCGATGCGGCGCAGGTAGTCTTCGACCGCTGCACGGTTGAGGTTCTTACCCGTCACGCCGCCGCTTTGACGCAACACCGCGGCGGCCGGATCGGTGTACACGATCGGAAGCGGCTCATCGGAAAACCACGAGTCCGCAATGAACCGTCCCGTGCCCGAGGGGCACATGACGTCACCGCCCCAAAGGGTATCGATGCCCAGCACTGCATCCGTGACGAGCCGACCGACCTGGTCCATAAAAATCTCCTTTATTCAACCTGCAAAGAAGTTTTCCTTACTGAGCTAAACCAAACATACAGGCAGAGGCCAACGAATAGGAGCGCAGAAAAGGACTGCGACACCGCCTCATTGGAGTAGAAGGGCGTTTTGATGAGGTCTTCGCGATAGCCCGGGATTAGGCGCAGAGCCGCGCCCAGGACGCCGCCCAGCGCACCTCCCGCCATGAGCCCGGATGCGATGATCACACCACGTTCCCGAATCGTTTTGCCTCGTTCGCCGCCAGTCTTTTCGGATTTTTTGTTCAGCCAATGCGACAGGAATCCGCCAACCAGCGCCGGGGTGTTCAATTCGAGGGGCAGATACATTCCGAGGGCGAAGATGAGCGAAGGCTGGCCGAGCATCTCCATGATCAAGGCAATCATGGCCCCGACCCCGAATAACAGATACGCAATGGGCTGGTGGCTCATGAAGCCTTCCACCAGTGCCTTCATGATCGAAGCTTGCGGAGAAGCCAGCACTGGACGCAAGTCGCCGGGCAAGGCTTCGCCGAACTGGAAGGTCCGCGCCAGCATCACGATCGTGAACCCCACCGCGACCGCCGCCGCAATCACACCGAGGAACTTCACTTTCTCCTGCGCCGAGGGAGTGGAGCCGAGCCAGTACCCGGTTTTGAGATCGGTAATTGCCTGGCCGGACACTGACAACGCCGTGCACACCATCGCGGCAATCACCATCACGAAGAACATACCGCTGGTGCTGGACACTCCAAACCTGAGCAAGACGGCGCAGGAAATGATGATGGTCAGCATCGTCATCCCGGAAACCGGGTTGCGGGCGGTGGTCGCGATGGCATTGGCTGCTACCGATGTAAAGAAGAAGGAAAAGACCAGAGTCAGTGCCAGTCCAATTCCAACCACGCTCCAAGATACCGGCAGAGTGCCCAACAATATGGCCACTCCGATCGCGCCAATGGCAACTCCGAGAAAGATGGCCATCATCGAAATGTCGCGATCTGTACGTTCCTCTGCAACGGTTTGCTTCTGCCAGAAAACACGAAGAGCGATGCGGAATGAACTGGCCACGATCCTCAACGATCTGACGATACCGAATATGCCGGCGGTCGCGATAGCGCCCACGCCCATGAATCGCACGTAACTGCGATAGATTTGCACCGCCGTCATGGTCGAGATCGGAACCGTGGCGGGATAGACTGCACCGTCGAGATGACTGCCAATGAACCAGATCAATGGCACCAGCACGAAGTTTGAGAGAACACCGCCCGCGCAAAGAATCATCGAACTGCGCAGACCCATTACGTAACCCAAGCCCAGTATGAAGCCGATGGCATCGAAGCTGAACGCCATCCGGGCACGGTCTGAGAGAGTACGAACGACGGGCACGAAGCGAAAGTCGACAAACTCCTTCCACACCTGGAACGTCGTGACGAACAGATCGTAAACGCCAGCGATGGCCGTAGCCTGCAGTAGCAGCTTGGCTTGTGATCCACCCTTCTCCCCGGTGACGAGAACTTCGGCGATGGCCGTGGCTTCCGGGTACGGAAGCTTGCCGTGCATGTCGCGTACGAAATAGCGCCGCAATGGAATCAGGAAAAGAACGCCGAGACACCCACCGGCAAGGCAAATGAAAATGGTCTGCACGGGGTGCGGATCCAGCTTCAAGATGTACAACGCCGGAATCGTGAAGACTGCTCCTGCAACGACCGGGCCAGCGACTCCGCCAATTCCCGTGATGATCACGTTCTCCAACAGGCTCGATCGCCGACGGTAGAGCCGGGCCAAGCCAATCGCCAGGATGGAAATTGGAATGGCCGATTCCATCACCTGTCCGACTTTCAGGCCCGAATAGGCGGCAGCGATCGTGAAGATGATGCACAGAAAAATACCCCAGCCGATGGATCGAACTGTTAGTTCGGGCAGTTTCACATTTGCTGCCACGATCGGCGGGTACGATTCGCCGGGTTTCAGCAGTTCGTACGCACTTTCGGGGAGGGATTTGGTTTCCAGTTCGGGCATGGGCGAGAGCCTCCTGACCGCGAGCGGCTGATCGTGCCAATTGGCGCGCGGTGGCGTCCATCCGCCTGGATTGCGGGGGGCACGACGCCAGTAGAAAGTTCATCATTGGCCGCTAAAGGCTCGCAAGGACAGAGATCACACTGGTTGGGGCGCATCCATGCAGACGTTCTCAACGGGTGGCTGTTGGGGACGTCGATGACGCCTTTGGGGACTGCTCGACGTTAACAAGCAGTACGCAGCTGGCAACTTCAGGCAGCGCGGCGCAACCGGGCGAGGCGTCGCGAAGCCCTGCTGGAATAATTGAGCGGATTGAGATCCTCGGAATTGTCCGCGAAATAATCGGCACAGCCCTTGTGTCCGCACGGACGTGACGAAACAGGCAGAACAGTCGCCGGAAAACTTTGGGAATCAGTCCAACTTGGGAAATTCGCGAATCCGATGCGCTTCAAAAAGATGTCGATTGCCGGAATTGTCTTCCCACTATCGTATTTTCAATCTGTTAGGGTTCTATGGTCATCTTTTTGGCTGCCCTCATTTGGAATACCTCAGAAAGATGCGTGACAAGCCCATTTAAATCGGTTTAATATGCCGCCGAATGCTCACGGAGTCACAGGGCGTCGTATCCCGTTCCGTCGCAAAAGGGGGTCAGATGGGTACATCCACTTCGAGAATCAACCACCGTCTCCACTCGCTGTTCACCCTTATCGTCATCGTCGCGGCATCATTGGCGCTGCCCACCTGGCTTGCTGGTCAGGGATATTTCGGCAGCGTCACTGGCGTGCTGACCGATAGCAGCGGTGCCGTGTTGGCACATGCCAACGTGGTCCTTGTTGATCAGGAAAAGGGGTTCACGTTCAAGACGACATCCGATGCGAACGGAACGTATTTGTTCCGCTCTGTTCCGCCGGGCACCTATTCGGTGACGGCGGAGATGTCTGGCTTCGAGAAGACTCTGCGCCAGAACATCAAAGTAAACGTCAATGACAATGTGACTGCGAATTTGACGCTGAAGGTGGGTGCTTCCACCCAGACAGTGGAGGTGCAGGGACAAGCGGAGGGCGTGGCTACCGAAGATGCCGAAACCGGACAGGTGGTAAACCGTCGCTTCATCAACGATCTGCCGCTCATCAGCCGTAACGTTGTGAACCTGACATCATTAGCCCCGGGCGTGACCACGATGGACGACCAATGTGGTATCGACTGCACGGGCACCAACTTCGTTTCCAATGGCAGCCGGGGATCAACCTCCGACATCCTGAGCGATGGCGCTTCCGTTACGAACTCCGAGCCCAATGGCGGCATCACCTCGGCCACGTATCTTCCGTCGCCGGAAGCGGTGGAGGAGTTCAAGGTGCAACAGACGAACTTCAGCGCGGAGTACGGTTTTTCCGGAGCGTCGGTTGTCAACATGATCACGCGCTCGGGAACAAACGGTTTTCATGGAAGCGTGTACGATTTCTTCCGCGACGACAGCCTGGACGCGAACGATTGGTTCGCCAATCGGAACGGTGATCCCATTCCATCGTTACGCCGAAACAATTATGGCGTCACTTTCGGCGGTCCCCTCATTAAGAACAAGACCTTCTTCTTCTTCAATTGGGACGCAGTGCGCGAGACGGGGTTGAGCACAGCTAATGCCGCCGTTCCCACGGATCTCATGCGAACGGGCGATTTTGGCGAGGTTTGCGCGGCACAAGGAGGCGACTTCGACACGAACGGTCGATGCAGTGTGGACGCCGGCCAAATTTGGGATCCCTACTCCGGAACTTTTGATCCCAACGCAGGGGGAGCAGTGCGGAGCACGTTCATACCATTCAACAATCTCGCGACCTACGTGAGCCCTGGAAGCCCAAATTTGCCGGCGAATCTTCAGCCAGCACCGGGCGTTGCAGGAAATCTGATTGATCCAGTGGCACAGAATATGATGAACCTGTTTCCGGAGCCGACTTCGAGCGGCGACATTTATGACAACTGGTTTGGTTCGGGTTCAGGTCGCTACTACAGAGATCAGTTCGATATCAAGATCGACCATCGTTTTTCCCAAAACAACCTGATCTCGGGAAAGTTTTCGTATTTTTATGACCACCGCAAGGGTTTTGACTGTTTCAAGAACTTCACCGATCCGTGTGCAGCCGGTCCAGGTTGGGACAACGCCCACCTCTTTGCTACCAACTACGTCCACACGTTCAGTCCTACGCTGTTGCTCAATGTAACCTTGGGATTTACTCGCGGGGTATGGCACATCGATGCCTATAACCCTCACGGCGTGGACGATCCGCTTGGCACATTGGGATTCCCTTCGTATCTGCAGAGCAATGGATTCAAGGGGGTGCCGGCGACCTTTATCGACATTTACACTCCCGCCGGCTACACCAACATCGGCACCGACCCATACGGCAATTACCGGCTAGGACAAAACACGGGTCAACTAGCGGCCACGATCGATAAGGTCCATAGCAAACACGATTTGAAGTTCGGTTTTGACGGGCGCCTTCACCAAATCAACTACATTCAGACGAACGCGCCTGTTGGCTTTTTCAGCTTCAACGCGGATGGCTCCTATGCCTGCCCCTCGGGACAGGACGCGTGCGGCGGCGATCCCATGGCCAGTTTCATGATGGGTCAGTTGACGCAAGGCGATGCGAGTAATGGCAGCGGCTCAACTTATGAAATCCAGTTTCGGCCAGCCACGACAAATTACCAGTACGGCTTCTTCGTGCAGGACAACTGGAAAGCCACTCCCAAACTGACCTTAAATCTGGGACTTCGCTATGAGGTCACTTTGCCACGCACGGAACGCGAGAACCGCCAGAATTGGTTCGATACCAATGTGACCAGCCCATTGAATGGCGGTGGCGTGACATACACTGATCCCGTCACAGGGCAGCCGGTCACGATTTCATTGAAAGGCGGCGAGGTTTTTGCCTCCTCCAGCCAGCGTAAGAACTATGCAACCGACTGGCACGATTTTCAACCACGCCTCGGGTTCGCATATCAATTCGTTCCGAAGACGGTGCTGCGCGGAGGGTATGGCATCTACTACGGACAATCGCGGTCGGGCGTCACGGGTGTCGCGCCATACGGAAGCCAGGGATTCAATCAGAACACCGACGTGGTCACCACCTATCAGAATGATGGCGCCACTCCCTACCTGCACCTGAACAATCCGTACCCCAACGGATTGCTTCAGCCCACAGGCAACACACTCGGCTTGATGAACGACGTTGGCTTCGGCGCAAATGGCCCACTACGCACCCCCGGGGCGAACCAGACACCCTACGAGCAGAGCTGGAGTCTTGGATTCGAGCGCGAACTGCCGCGCAACATCGTACTCAGCGCGAACTATATCGGTAAAAAAGGTACCCATCTGCCTTTCACTAGTAGCCACCGGCGTAATTATTTGGGGGCATGGGTGGAGACCTTGCCCACTGAGGCTGCCGACCCGGATAATCCCTGCCAAACGCTCACGATTCCTTGCCTCAATAGCTTCGTGGACAACCCCTTCTTCGGAATCATCACCGACCCCAACAGCATTCTGTCGAGTCAGCAAGTGCAGTACCGGCGGCTGTTGGTTCCCTATCCCCAATTCACCTCGGTCAGCACGGAACCCCAACTCATTGCCAATTCGATCTATCATGGATTGCAATTAATCGCGGAAAAGCGGTATTCGAACGGATTGCAGTTCCTTGCTAGCTACACCTGGTCGAAATCGATCGACAATTCTTCAAACGCGGATCAAAACATAACCTGGCTGGGCAGCTTCGACAGCCTGCAGGATCCCAATAGACCTAATCTGGAACGGAGCCTGTCCACCTTCGACATTCCCCATGTGTTTCAACTCAGCTACAGCTACGATCTGCCGATTGGGCACGGGCGGCCATTCCTAGGCAACATGCCGCGCTGGGCGGACTTAATCATTGGGGGCTGGAAAACGAACGGAGTCTGGCGTATCTCTGCTGGGCGGCCGCTATCCTTCTCCGTCGCGGACGGGAACCCGATACCAACCTATGGCGACCAACGACCCAACATTGTGGGAACACCGAAGCGCAATCACGGCCCCGATTGGGTGGATAACTACTTCGTGGATAACACCGTTTTCCAACGTCCGGACGACTTCACGTTGGGAAATGCTCCGCGAGCGTTGGGCAACGTTCGCACACCAACTTCGTTCACGACGAGTATGTCTTTAGGCAAGCAATTTCAGATACGTGAAACGATGAACTTCGAATTTCGTATCGAAGCTGACAATGCACTAAATCACCCGGTGTTCGGCACGCCGAACACCTCAGTGGACGACGACAACTTCGGGAAGGTCACATACACGTCGGTTGGACCCCGTCAGGTGCAGTTGGGGATGAAGTTTAACTTTTAGGGGATTGTGTGGACCCCGTTAGTTTCTAGTACGGGGACTCGCAGATGCTCGACCGCTTGGCGACGCTTCGCGACGTTGCATTCTGGAGAGGGTCACGCTAATGCTCGCATGAAGGGAAGAGCTTCTTCGTGCGAGCACCGGCAGCAGGACACAAAACGCTTCGAGCGCCGGCAAGACGGCCCTAACAGCATATCGTCGAGGTGCCCGAGCCCGCCGCTTTAATCTGCTGGGAGTCTGAAGATCCGCCGTGCCTAGTCCATCGACCACTGTCGGCGATACTATCACCGCATGTCCGAGAAACGTGTTGCTCCCTGCCCTCAGGGAGACGGGATGACGGCCTGGACCTGGTTCGAGTACGCGCTTTCCGTCCCGCTCGTGTCGACAGCTGTGACGACGTAATAATACGTTTGTCCGGATTGAACGGATCCGTCGACGAAGGTTGTGCCCGAGTTGGCGGATACTACGGCGCCGTAGGGCCCACCCGAAACGCCCGCCCGGTACACGTTGTAGCCTTGCACGTTCGAGCTAGAACTCGCACCCCAGGAAAGGTCAACGCTGTGCTGAGTCGGCGCCACTCCACTTCCACTCAATGATTCCGTTGCGGGGGAATTCGTGGCGTTGCTCGCGAAAGACAGACTAGCGGATACGCTGCCTGAGCTTTGTGGTAAGAAAGTCACGGTGAAAGGGAGCGATTGACCGGCGCCGAGGGTAGCAGGAAGCGATATGCCACCGAGCAGGAACTCGCCGCTACTGCTGGTACCTGAGGAAATCGTAACGGGCGAACCAGTCGCGCTCAGCGTGCCCGATAGAGACGTTTTCGAGCCTGTGCTTACGTTGCCGAAATTCAAGTTCGCGGGCGACAGTGTCAACTGGCCCGGAGCGCTCTCGCTGCCTGAGAGTGCGATGTTCAGCTGCGGATTTGAAGCGTCAGAGAGAATCGAGAGCTTCCCGGTTGTCGATCCTGCAACGTTAGGCGTGAAGACCACCCCGAATGTCACGCTATTACCGGCTCCCAAAGTCGACGGCAGAGACAAGCTGCTGGCCGTGAACATCGCGCTGGACATACTTGCTTGCGAGATCGTGACACTGGTTGTGCCTGTGTTGGTCAGAGTCTCATTCAAGGTCTGAGAGGTGCCTGGCAGGAGGTTGCCAAAACTCAGACTTGTGGGCGAGGCTGAGATCTGGCCCGCAGCGGAGATTCCCGAACCGGATAAGGCCACGGTCGCGCTTGTAGTTGTTGAGGAAGCGTACCCCCACCTGCGATGGCGTCTCCACGTTTGCGTAGCGGCGCTGACCAGAACGGAGCCAGTGTCGGTACCGACGGCGGGCGGTGTAAATGTGACGTTTAGTTGCGCACTCTGCCCGGGAGAGAGTGTGAACGGACAGGTGAGTCCGCTAACGGCATAGCCATTTCCGTTTGCACTTACGCTGGCAACGCTAACGCCTGCGCTCCCCGTGTTTGTAATACTCACCGTTTGAGTGAGACTACGCCCGAGAAGCACATTGCCGAAGCCCAAAGCGGTTGGGGACGCGGCGATCTGCTGCGTGTGTGCTTGTAATGGAAGAAGAATCAGAACAACCGATACAAAGAGAGAAGGAGCCCAGGGCCTAACCAAGCCGAAGCTGGTCACAGATCACACCTATGCATATGCGCCGGAACGCATAGCGGGGGAATGGTCGTGCTCTTTCAGTCCCCCGCTGGACCAGTCGAGATGCCAGCTCAGGGGCTGGCGTGATTCTCACCGGGCTGGCCGGTGTTGACCAGATAACGTTGGGACAGTCTGAGAAGGGCATGGTGACGTAGAGTCGCCTTGTACGATTTTCTGAAGTCGACTAGTTACCACGGACTATATGTAAAACAGCGCTTCATTCCTCTTCTCGACTTGGTTCCGCTTGTTTAAAGCCGTGGATTGGGAGGCCCTGCCACGAGTGTGACGGACGATCGGACACAGTACTCCCCACTCTCTTTCCACGTAATCCGGAAGCCGCAAGGCTTCCTACTCCGAAGATATTCGGCCCGGCTGCGCCCGCAAACCGTGAGCACTCGTGGCCCGTCGTACAGAGTGGAGCGACGCGGCAGTGTGGCAACACATGGCTCTGCCGTATCCACTTCGATGGGTGGCCTTGCGGTTGGCCGGGTCACAGCGGGCTCTCGCCATCGATCGGCCGACAGAACAACGCTCGCTGCGGCGATTTCGCGGCGGTGCTTCGGTGCAAGCCGTTCTCCTCTGATGAGCCCATTGACCGGCATGGCGTAATGCGTGTCACTGTACCGGTAGAACACATGAGCGCAAACTTTAAGAGGCGTGTTTGGCGCGGTTTCTGATCACCCTGAGCATGCCGGAAAAAATTATCGCGTGAACTGGGTACAACCCAGACCAATAGATCTCTCCGGCCAAACCGCGCGGCTGGAACCATGCGCAGCATCGCAGAAGCGTGCGGTTATGATGTTGGGGCGTAAGGTTGAATTGCAGCCATGCCTCGCCGGGCAGCTTCATTTCTGCCCGGAGCAGCACAGCGCTCACCGCGTTGGCGCGTTCGACCTGCCAGAAGTCGATGACATCGCCGGTTTCGATGCCAGACGCTCGTGATCGGCCACGTTTCCTGCCTACCCCGCCGATGGCACGATCGATCCAACCGCGTACGGACCACAGAAAACTCGCGTAGAACCACCCGTTCTCCCCTCCGACGTTCCCGATCAACTCAAACACGCGTTCGGGCGGACCGTCGACGATCGTTTCCCTTACGTCGCAGATGATCCCCTCGGCGCGAATTGTCCGGTGCGATGCTCCGCCCATGTGCGGCAGCGACATCGAAGGTGCGGGCCGCTCCAGTGCTCTTTGCACGGCAGCCGCGTAGGAGGTCGGACGGATCGAAGGAAATAGTCTGGCGGCTAGCGCATTGGTGCAAACGGATTCGCTCCGGAGACCCTCGATGAGCGGGCGGGATACGGCTGGCGGCACCGGCGTGACGAAATCCAGCCAATAGGACGACAACCGCGGGGTCAGCACCGGAACTCGAATCAACAATCGGCGGAGCCCACGATGTCGCGCATACGCAAGCATCATGCTGCGATAGGTCTCGATGGTCGAACCGCCGATCTCGATGGGTTCTTCCACCACCTCGCGCAGGTCAAGCGCAGCTTCAAGGTATGCGAGTACGTCACGGACCGCTATTGGCTGAGTTCTTGTCACTACCCAACGAGGACAGATCATGACCGGCAGCCGTTCTGTCAGGCAGCGAATGATTTCGAAGGACGTACTGCCGTTACCAACGATGATGCCGGCCCGCAGTTCGACCAGAGGCGGCCCAAATTTTCGCAACACCGCGCCCGTTTCGTGCCGACTCTTGAGATGCGCTGAAACTGTGGCTCCAGTCGCTGCCAGTCCACCGAGGTAGATCACACGTCGCACTCCGGTCTGCTTCGCTGCTATGGCGAAGTTGTGGGCGGCCTGGCGGTCCCGCAATTCAAACCCTTCCACTCGCCCGGACATTGAGTGAATTAGGTAGTAGGCAACATCGATTCCGTTTAGCGCCGGCGGTAGTGTCTCGACTTGCAGCGCATCCGCCTCGACGAACTTGATTTGCGGGTAGTCAATGTGAGAGTTGCGCGCGCCATTACGGACCATACAGGTGACGTCGTGACCCGCAGCCGAGAGTCTTTCCGCCAGCTGCCGGCCGATGTAGCCGGACGCACCAGTAACCAGGACCTTCATGCTGTGCCCTTATTCACGCGCCAAGCTTCCGAAATTCGGCTAGGAAGCGTCGTTTTCACCGACCTGGCCGTGAATACCGATCCGCTCGCAGCCACCGCGAAACAAATTGTATGAAGATCATAAGAACGATCCAGTGCGTAGACATGTGCCTGCTCCAGCTCGCCAATCCGCGCAATATAACTCTTTGAGTCGAACTCGCCTCCGGCGCTGGCGAGCGACATATATAGCACCTGTGCAAACACTGGACGCTCAAACAAGCGCCATTGTGCTTGCCCAAGATCGCGCGCGCAATGCCTGCGTAGCCGTTGGTCGCGCCCGTCAAGCTCAAAACGGTCATTCAGCCAAGTCGCACGTAAGCGGTAGCAACCAACGGACTCCACTCCAGGACTTCCCTGGCGGTTGACTACCCACTCTCCTTCGGGATTCGGCGCTCCTCGCTCTGCACGGTGATGCGGCGATCGAGACTGAGTGTTTTGATTCCCCTCCCAAGTAAAGTGGAAGGAGAACGCAGCGGCGTTCTCCCCCGATCTTCGTGACCTTCCTCTAGCGGGCGCGGGCCGGAGCCAACTCGTGTCCCCAGCGGTGCTGAATGGCCTTGAACGAAACAGCCTGGTACAGCGCCGCCAAGGCAACCAGGGCATAGACAACGGAACTGAGTGTTGAAGTTTCGCCAAAATTCATTCCAAAAATAGCGGCCACCAGGTCGAAGTGTGCAACGCCCACCAGACCCCAGTTCAGTCCACCTACCACTAGAAGTACAGCTGCAATCACATCTAACGTCTTCATCTTCATCTTTTCCTCCAATATTTAGTCTTTGGGTAGAAGTACTGTGTCGATCACGTGGATCACGCCGTTCGAAGCTAAAACATCGGCTTTCACGACCTTGGCATCATTGACCAGGACGGTGCCATCATTGACCGTCACTTGCACGTCCTGGCCGTTGATGGTCTTCGCCGAGGAGAGTTTCACCACCTGCGTTGCATTCACGTCGCCTGACACCACGTGGTAGAGCAGGATGGCCTTTAACTTCTCCTTGTTCTCGGGCTTGAGAAGCGACTCAACGGTGCCCGCCGGCAGCTTGCCAAAGGCTTCGTCTGTCGGAGCGAATACGGTGAAGGGTCCCTTGCCTTTTAGAGTGTCAGCCAGACCGGCGGCTTGCAGCGCCTTGGCCAACGTGTTGAAGGTGCCCGCGGCGATCGCGGTGTCAACAATGTCCCTGTGGGCGGAACCGGCGGATGCCGGCATGGCGCTTACGAGGACACTGAGAATCAATGCAAAACTCGCTGCTTTCAATTTGTCTCTCCTTAGTTTCTCGTTATCTGTCTTGTCTGTTGCCGTCGTGCCCGTCTGCTATTAACTATACAGAACAATTATTTGCACAACATGAAAACTAAAGAAATGGCGCAAATCATGTGATTAATCTTCAAAAGTTCCACGAGTTCTTGGATTGGCCGGAAAACGGGAGAAACGGGTAGTCGGCAAGACAGTAGTTAAAAGGCTTCGGCCCTATGAGGTGGTGCGTAAACCGCGAAGCGATGTGCCGACGATAGAGACCGTACTCCTCGATCGCAAGGACATCCCTCGGGCTGACGCCGGCGAATGCCAAAAATGGTCGGGCTAAGCTCCGGCCATCGGCAACGCCATTTTCGATGCCACGGGTGTGCGGATCCGCTCACTGCCCACGGTTCCGAATGGGCTGCATGCTGCTGAGTTTATCTTCGCCGGGCGGCTTCAGTTCGATCACGGTCGAGTGACGGGCAAGCGTGAAGTAATCCCACGGTAAGGTTGGCCGACCAACCACGAACTGAGTTGCCACAGCTGTGACCCGGACCTCAAACGCCTGCCTTAAGATGGTGAACGGTGGGCTAGCCGATATTCGTGGGGAGTACTCCCATGCCACCGCTTGAACGCGCGATGGAAGGCCGCCGGCTCAGAATAGCCCAGTAGGTATCCCACTTCAGAAATGGAAAGAGCGTGGTTAGAGAGATATTGACCAGCAGCCTCGCGCCGGATTGAATCTAGGACGTCCTGATAGCTGCTACCTCTATACGTCAAGCGACGCTGCAACGAACGTACGGATGTGCCCATGGATCGCGCAACGGATTCGATATTGGAGTCGCCCTGCGTCAGACGGGTTAGCAATATCCGGCGAACATCAGACACAACATCGTTAGGCTTGGGGAGACGGTCCGCGATTTCGTCAGCATTGCGTAGTAACAACGATTGCAGCACAACATCTCGTCTGCGCAATGGCAATTCCCAACTCTGGCGCGAGAGCGCTAGTCCCAGCCACGGCCTTTGTGTTCGCATGGGGCATCCGAGCAGTTGCTCCGCCTCGTTTAGATCATCTGGTGCGTGGGTAAAGCAGGCATATTCGGGCTGCAACTCGGATTCAGCTTCTCGACGAAGGTGAAAAATTGCCAGCGCAATTTCAAATTCAGCGGTGAACGAATCCTGAATACCCACATAAATTACCCGAACCGGATCTTCAGCATCGTGGATTTCCACGCTAAAAGGTGCCTCGCTAAGCCGCAGGTAACGGGCGAACTGCCGCACTCCTTGGCCGACGTTCTCGCATGTGACGATCAGGTAATCAAGAAGTTGGAATGCTCCAATCGGCGTTTGGGCTGCAACCTTAATCCCCAGGTTAGTTGTTGGCCGCGTTCGCATTGCCAGCCCAATTGAAGCCGGAATACTCATACATGGAACGCGTCCGTCTGGATTCTCAAGTTGTGCCGCCGTCACACCGGCTGCTGAAAGCAGAGCAGCCTTGTCGTAGCCGAGGCTCACAAGCCCGGTTACAAAGACACGGAGCGTCAATGAAGGCTGAGTGGGAGCTTGTGAAGGGATAGGACGGCGGGGCGTGGCGTGACTGATCAATTCTTTGGCATGGGCTGTCATTGTAGAGACATCACCGTCTGCTGCATTCTGCCACGCAGATCGGCGCGCCTCAAGAGACTGCTGTGAGCCGACAAACTTCGAGCCTGGAGGAGCCATGTACTTGCTTCCACTGATCTTTTCGTTGTTGAGCATGTTTTCCGTAGCCACATTTTGGACACCCAGAGCCGCAGCGAGCGGTTCTCAAGAAAAACAGAATGACACCTCGATCGTTGAGAGAGCCGATGCCTATCTTAAGGCCGTCGTAGCCGCCGACGTACCAGCGCTCGCGTCGATGTTTGATGATGACGCGATTCTGATGCCTCCCAACCAGCCGTTCTTACGGGGGAGACTCTTCATCCGGCACTTTTATGAGGACTGGTGTCACAGCCCGATGAGGCCCACAGCCTTCACTTTCGATCATCTAGATGCCACTGTCTCGGGCGACTCCGCATACGACGTGGGGACTTACAAGATGAGTATCCCCGCGGGACCTGGCCGAAGCATAGATGATACGGGGAAATACACTGTGCTCTTGAAGCGTTCAGCTGGCGAATGGAAAATTTCCTATTTGATCTTCAACAGCGATTTGCCGCCACACCCACCGGTTGTTGCACCAGTCAAGTAAACCTCGACTACCGATGAGATCGGCCCAGGGGTGATCGACGGGCTCGTCCTTGGCTGGCGGCCACTATGCGCATCGCGTTGCAAAGGGAATGTTGCTGCAATCACAAACGGCCGACGGCCTGCCAGTTGCAATGCTGCGTTGGAGTTTTCCAGAGGGTGCCCGCACACCACACTACTAAATGGAACTGGCCTGTGAGAAGACAGTGTTGGCGTTGGAACCGATGAGCCGTACTGTGCCCACCAAGATTACGAGGATCACGGCCAGCATCACTGCGTACTCAGCGATGTCTTGGCCTTGATCGCTCGACCAGAGTTGGGCTAAGAACGATGACATGATGATCGCCTTCTCGGCCGATTCTGCTTCCCGACTGTTGGGTCGTGAAGCGCAGAACCGACGCGCTCCCGATTCCGCTCGGCAAGGTTTAGCTCTTCACCCGAACCTTCCGGCGAGGGGATGCGCTCTGACAAAGCCGCTGGATATGATCGCGAACTGTGCTCAGACTCTTTGAAGCGAGTGCCGACAGACTGTTCCCCTCAACCTCCGTATCGCTGTAGCCTGCATCTTCCATTCGTTCTATGGCAGCTCTTAATCTCCCGGTGCAGGAATCGTCCATGCCAAGAAACCGAAACGCCTGGGCAGAGGTATTCCCGTCGGCTCCGACATGCAGAAATTCGATCTGTGCGGTCACTTTTCCGAAAACGGTTCGCAAATCCAACCCTGCTAACGTTCCTTGCGCCAGTGGCTCCTCGGTATGGATAACCGATCCACCTGTAAGGGACAGACGCTGCAGGACGCCGACAAACCGATGGTCACGGATCGTGAACAATACGCGTTCGCGATTGGGAACGCGGATGCGCGCAGGACGCTGGGGCTTGACTGATACTGGTGACGGTGGCGCCATTCTAGTGAGCATGCAGATACATGCACGGTCCGGTCAAATTACCCAAGGTTGCAGTCAGCGTTACTGCTGTAATCAGGAAATTACACTCAGAACTCGAACCCATTCAAACGTTGACACTTTAGGGGCTGCCAATTGCGCGACGTACTCGACACATTTGCTCTGGGCTCAGTAGGTCAGTATATGTTCCGAAGCGAAGCGCCGCGATTCCTCTCCTGGCACGCAAGCCACCGTTGCAGGACCTTTGGCGGGAGCAAACAACGAACCGGAGGTTGACGCTCACGGATCGAAAGCTTGG
>DASRDJ010000316.1:0-18308 GCA_035652655.1 Terriglobales bacterium | reverse complement strand
GAGGTCCGGAGCGGTTCGAGTGTCACCAGCAGGAGTGATGACAAACACCAAGCAGACGGTCAACTGCGCTATGGGCAATGTTCGTGGCTGCTGTTGCCCTTTGATCTGCAAACGATGGAGATGCCACTTAGACCAGCGGGTGTTCCGGATTATAGTTGTGCCGCAGCGTCAATGAGCCGTCAGTGTTCAGCTTTTGCCGACAAGCCCAGCGTACCGGATAGCGCACACCCTTAACCTCGAGTTCAGCTTTCAACTTCAGGCCCTCCCATTTAGTTTCTACGGGCAACATGAGCATAGCTTGATGAACCGCTGTCGGCTTCGGATAGCCAGCGTCGACGCAGCCAGAAACACGGACCTTATTGTCATCGCCCACAATGCTCATGCGAAGCACTCCTGGGACACAGGCGATGCCGTCGTTGGCGAGTCCGATGACCAGGCCCGTCACTCCGTCGCGAGTGAAAGCCCAAATGAACGATGGTCGGATGCGGTAGCCGATTTGCCGCGCGATCTGGTCGATGGGCCCGGGATATTTCTCGTAATAGCTCAGGATGCTCCGGGCGGACTGGTTGTGCCAACTCCATAGCGACAGGTAGTTGACGCCGACGTCCGCTGCGTGCGAGATGATCTGTTCGTTATAGGTGATTCCGTCTTCGTCGATGCGCAGTTCTTTGGGGTCGCCCGTGGTGAAGCCGACCTCGCAGATCGCGGCAACCCAAGGTGGGCGGTAGCTCAACGCTTCGATCTGGGTGTTCTCGATAAAGATCGTGTCGGTACGCAACCAGTTCCCACTGCGGATGGTTCGATCGACCATGTCAGCGTTGCCGACATTGCTGAAGTCGGGCTGCGTGTTGGTCGCCAGCGGGACCTTGGTCCACTGTTCTAGTTGCAACTCGAACATATTCGCCCACGTCTGCTCGGCTACCAATTGGCTGGGGAACGGGTTCCCCTCGTAGGGCCAGGTGTGGCCTTCGCCCCAGAACCCATACATCATCGTGTCCACGAACTCGACCTGCGGATGGCCGTTGAATTCGGCGGCTAGCAGTCCATTCAGTTCGCGAAAGGCAGCCTGATACGCAGGGTGATCGTAACGGGGCACGCGGTTGTCTTTCCGGTAACGCATTTCCGCGGGGTTGCCTTTCCACTCCCCTTTTAGCTTCACGTAGGGAACCTTGTTCAGGAGAAAGTCCGGCATGCCCGGTTCGGCAACATCGGGATTCTCCAACTGAATTCGTAGGCCGATGCGCTTGTCGTAGCGGCGTGCAAGATCGAAGGTGATCTTCCAGAAGTCCGGAAGGTCGAGGCGGCCAGGTTGCTTCTGAACATCGCGCCAGTTGGGGCGGATATAGATTTTCTGCGCGAAGGGCAGCTTTATCAGGTCCTCGAGCGTTTGCTCCTGGGTTTGCCCAGGGACATGGAGTGGTCCGGTATCGTCGGAGACATAGGATACAAGGCCCATACCGTAGTTGGGCACGATGTCCTGAGATGGTGATGTAATCATCACGACATCGCTGTCGGGAACAACTGCCGCGGGGCCGTACTGTGGGAACGGACCTTGATACAGGCGGTCGGGAACCGGAGGTCCCGATCCCCAATCGTACTTATCCCAGTTGTGTTCGGGGACGGATGCCAGGGCTGTAGCCTTGGATAAGCCGATTGTGAGTCCAGTCGCGGCGGCGGACTTGAAGAAGCTGCGTCGGTCCATAGGTGCGCTCCTGTACAGCGGAGGAAGAATCGCACGTCGCCGACGATAGTACATCAAAAATCGAAATATAACGAAAGTTTAAGGAATGATTCGTAAGCGCCCCACGGACACTTCGTTCCCGGGACCCTGTCTAGGTCTTTAGATCATTGGGTCAACTGGCCTGCTTTAACTCCCGAATCGCGTTGCCCGCACCGCTGAGGTTCGCTAGACGCATCTCGGAGTACTTGCGTGACAGGATGACTCCTGGTGCGCCAGCGCGAAAGGCTGCCTGAACCGCCTGCCTCACGCTTTGAGGCGTGCATTTGCTGTTGCCGGACTCGGTCGGTATGTCGATATCGATGCCCGGCCATATCAGAGTTTCGCTGCCGGCCACTCCATCGAGCGCACGTTTGGTTTCGCGGTAGACGTAGTCGGCGGAGAGTCCAGTGTGAGGGATCTGGTCGTACCGGCCCTCTTGAAGGCCCATCCATTCATAATTCACGTCGAGCAGAGACTGCTTGGAAAGGTCCGCGTATAGAGTCGAACCGATATTGTCGGCGTACAGCGCCATTCGTTCACCGCCGCAGTTGTTATACATCACGACCTTTATGAAATCGGAATACGTCGAAAGCTCGTGAAGATCCTGCTCGGCGCGGTAGATGGGATTGAAGGAATTGTTGTGCCAGATGTGCCAGCCCACCGGCACTGCCGGCTTAGCTGATTTTACCGTCTGATAAATGGCGGCGTAGGTTTCGCGAAGACTATCGGTCCAGAGCATTTCCCAGGCGACCAGTTCGGGATAGCGCAAGAGAATTCTCCAGAATTGAACATAGTATCCGTCTACGGGCCGTTTCCCGTTGCGCGCTGAGCGAACAAACTTCTCCAACTCTAGAAAGCCCTGCTTGGCGCGCTCCGGGTTGACCCCTCGAGCCTTCGCTTTGCTCTGGCAAAAGTCGCAGAAGCAAGTCACGTTGCCGGGATCGACGGGCGGAACGTCGTGGGTGGCTCCGAGGCCATCTGAAAGTGCTCCTTGCCTTTCCGATCCCCACATGATGCCGTCGATATCGTAGGAGCGGGAGTAGTCCTCGACCAGACCGGTCAGAAAATTTCGGTACTCGGGATTGTTGACGCATAAGGTTTCGGCATTGCGTCCATACAGATCCCGCTCTTGCAGTTTTTGAATGTCCGGCAAGTCGGTGCGAAACACATCCTCCAGCCAGCAGATGACTTTCATCCCGCGCTTCTTGGCGGCAGGGAGGACCTCAGCCAAAATGTCGAGGTTTCCATGATCGGGAGCGCGGGTGTCTTTGAGAACCGTGTTCTTGTAGTACTGCGGGTGGGGCGTGGCGAAGTTCCCGCCGTGAAAATTCAGGTCGTATTCCTGCTTGCCATGATCGGGCAGAGGCTGGCCCGGAATTTGCCTTCCCGCGATTCCGCGACCGTACGTGAATACGGCGAGGAAAAGCGTGTTCACGCCGGCACGTTCCTGAAGCACATCGAGGACTTTCTCGGTACCCTCGTCCACGAACGATATTGCCCCCACCTGGATGCCGATCATTTTGGAAGAAGCAGCGGCGTGTCCTGCAGTCGGCAAGGCTAGGGCGGCACCCGCAGCGGCGGAGATTTTTAGGAATTCGCGACGATTCAGGTCTGATGTCATGATGTGGATTCGTTCCTTGCTGGTATGAGAGCATGCGCAACCGCGCCGGCACTCGGCCGCAAATTATACTGTTTGTAAGCAGAGTCCTGACAACTCAGCGCGCGGCCGGCGGTTCCTGGTTCGAAGGGATGCCGACCATGTGACGGTAAAATGCGACCGCGCGGTTCACCGAGGAAGCTTCGTTTCCCGCGACCAGCCTGCTGGCATTTTTTCCCTCTCGCAGAATGCTGTAGTAGCGCCAGATCTTGTCAGACTCGCGATCGAAAAAGTAAATCGACTGTAATTCAGCAGGGTGAAACACGGGAATGAAGTGGTAACGCATGGTGCTGACGTTCTCTACTTCGAAGACGATTCGGTCGCTGGAGGCTTCCAGAATGTTCATCCGATAAATTGTTTTCCCGGAGAGATTGTCGATCTGCTCGAAGTAGAACGGCTTGCCTGGCTTCAGCTCATCCACAGTGAAATCCATTCGGCGTTGATCGGGCTGTGAGCCTGCCAATGCATAGGCATCGGTGATCAAGGTTCGCCACTGCTTGTGAGTGGTCGACCAGTACTGCGTGCCGCCGAGCTGTGAGATCGCGCCAATGTGCTGAAGCAGTCCCTCTGCTCCGGAGAGAAACTGAAAGCGGGCGGAAATCGTTACTAAGGCCGTGAATCCCTGTTCGTTCCAAAGGGTGCAGGCAGATGGTTTCCAGTCGTGACCGAAGTCCGACTTGCTCCATGACTTGACGACTGCGGAATCGCCCAGCCCCGGATAGGCCGGAACGGCGTCCTGTCCGCATGGCGGCTGCGGTTCGGTGGCCGCAGGGGCAGCCGCCGGTGCAGGCGTTGAGCGAAGGTGACAACGGTGTGCCTCTACATTCGAAGCGAGCACGAAGATCGTGGACAGAGCCACAACGTGGCGCAGTATCAAAGCGACGAAGTGAAGGCGGACAATGAGGGATCGAAAATTCACAGAAACACCATGGGTTTGACACGACTAGTCGCTGAAGGGGAGTTCCACTCCGATGCGGGTTCCGCGTGGCGCAAGCGAGGTGGCGGAGATCGACCCTCCGTACCCTTCGACGAAGGCTTTAGCGATGGCTAGTCCCAATCCATAGCCTCCGGATTCTCTCGATCGTGACTGATCTCCGCGGTAGAAGCGATCGAACATCCTGGGGATATCGGCGGGTGGAATGCCGTTCCCGTTATCAAGCACGGCGACAGTGACGGAACCATTGCGGCGGTCCGCGATCACTTGAATTTCTGAATCCCGCCGGCCATGTCGAATGGCGTTTTCGATCAGATTCGCCCACACGATTTCCAAGTCTTCTGGCTCGGCCCGAACATGCAATGGTTCAGAGGGTGCGTTGAATGAAATGGTCGCTCCCCGACTCGCCGCCAGCGGAGATAGGCGCGCGATTGCCGCTTCACAGGTACCGACGACGTCGATTCTCGAACGCTGTGCGGCCCCGGAATTCTCACCTTGCTGATCTGCGCGAGCCAGTCGGAGCATGGAATGGAGCAAGATTTCTAGCCGCGCAAGATCGGAGAGCGCGTCGGATATGCCAGAACAATAGGCCTCGCTCGATCGCGGCTCCTGCAAAAGCGATTGGAGCGTCGACTTGAGAATTGCTACTGGCGTGCGCAGTTCGTGAGCCGCGTTACTGGTGAAGTCGCGCTGCTGCTGAAAGGCAGTGTGCAAGGTTTTCACCATTCCAGACAAAGCGGAGGCCAGCGGCGCTATTTCAGTGATCTCGGCTGTGGAAGGTGGAACTGGGAATGTCCAGTCCCGAGCCGAAATCGCGCCGGCACTTCCGGCGAGATCAGACAAAGGGGATAAGCCCTTTTCGATAGCGCGAACACTCGCGTATACCGAGATTGCGAGCAGTACTATTCCACCTAAAAGAATGCTGATGAAAGCCCGATTGAGGTCCTTCCTCATATCACTAGTGCTGGCCGCATAGATAACCTGCAAGGTTACGGGGTGTTTGGGAGCATCCTCTTCAGAATCGAGCACCGGGACATCGCGGAGTCGCACAGATCGGTAAGGCACTCCATTTGACGAGAAGTCCCATGAATCTTGGCCGCTTGCCGCCCCCTCGAAACCCGGCAATCCTGAAGAGGCCAAGACCCGTCCATCCTGCGTTTGGATGTGAAAACAGTCGACAGTTCCCTGCAGCATTCCCTGCGAAATCGGAGAGTTGTCGAAAACGAGTTCTGGTTGCGGCCCTTCCGAATATCGGACCAACGCGGCCACGCCCAGCGCTCGTCCTCGCAGCGCCGTGTCGAATGATCGGATAGCATGCGAGCGCATCACGGAAGTGGCGAGAACGAGGAGACACGCGACCAGCACCAGTTCCGTGGCAATGACTGTGGTCACGATCCGACGTTTGATTGAGAACGCCCGCATGTTATTCCTTCAGGGTGTAACCATGTCCACGAATCGTGTGGATGAGCTTTTCAGTTCCTGCGTTCTCCAGTTTTCGGCGCAGTCCTGAAATGTAGACTTCAATCACATTGCTGAAACGCTCCCAATTGAAGTCGTAGAGGTGTTCCAGGAGTTCGGTCTTAGTCACCACAGCGCCACGACGATGCGCAAGATATTCGATAACGCGGTATTCCATGCCGGTCAGACCGACGACGGTCCCTGCGCGCCGAACAGTTCGATCGGCGGTGTTGACTTCGATCTTTCCAAAGCGAAGTGTCGCGGTGGTCTGGCCCTTCCCCCGTCGAATCAGGACTTTGACCCGGGCGATGAGTTCCCCGAGGTCAAAGGGTTTGCAAAGATAGTCGTCGGCTCCGTCGTTAAGAACCTGAATCAGAGTCTCTTTGTCGTCACGAGCCGTTAGAACAAGCACCGGGAAGGTGCACCCACCTCGGCGAAGGTGCTGCAGAACGCTTCGACCGTCCATTCCGGGCAACATCAAGTCGAGAATGATGACGTCATACGAATTGGACTGCGCCATGTGAAACCCTTCGGAGCCGTCAGGAGCGTAATCGACAGCGTAGCCGGCACTCTCCCGCAGGCTCTGGCTAATGTTTCCAGCCAACCGTTTCTCGTCCTCGATAATCAACACTCTCATTCCACGTCAGATTAACAAAGACGGACAAAGGTTGGAGAATCAAGCTAGCATCTGACCGCAAGCTTAAGGTTGGCTTAATCTTGAATCTGCAAAAATCAATGTCGTAAAACGTGAACAATGGCCAGGCGAGCATCCGAAGCCAAAACCGTCAGGAAAGCGGCCATTCGACTCTCAATCATAACTTTCTGGCTATGTCTGTCAGGGGCTTTAGCTCAATCTCCGCCTCTTGATTTACGGGGTGCCCTGGAGGTCGCGCAAACCGCAAACCTGGAGCTACGCGCCGCGCGGCAGCAGCGAGCACTCGCCATAGCGGGGATCACCACGGCTCGGCAATTGCCCAATCCCACCATCAGCTTTACGGCAGCTCGCGATACACCACACGAAGGAGTGTCATTCGACCTTCCGGTCGAATTAGGCAACAAGCGAGGCAAGCGGATCGCCGTCGCCAAGGAAGAACAGAAGTCGACGGAAATCGACATCGCGGTCTTGGGACGGCAGATTCGAAGACGTACGCGTGATGCTTTCTACCAGTCGTTGTCGGCTGCGAAGCAAACGGACCAGGCTAAGACGGCGCTAGATCTGACGACTCGCATTCGCGATATGGCGCAAGAGCGCTTTGAAGCGGGTGACGTGGCCCAGCTCGAAGTTCTGCAGGCAGAGGTGGAACTGGCAAGAGCCTCAGCCGATTACGAGACAACCGCGCAAGCTCAGCGCTCGGCCGAGGTGGGATTGGCGGCCTTGTTGAATCGGGGCCTCGAAGAACGTCTCGTTTTGCAGGGAGAACTTGAAAATGTTCCGAAGGTGGGTCCCCTGAACACTGTCATCGATCAAGCACTGCAGACGAATGGCGATCTACTTAAGACTTCTCAGGATCTTAATATTGAGGAGCGCCAGCTCGAACTGGCAAAAGCACAGAGAATCCCGAATCTGGGTTTGTCTGCCGGAGCAGATTTCAACTCGCCGCCCGACTTTCGCTATGGGGGGAAGGGTGGACTCTCGGCGACGGTGCCCATCTTCTACCGAGACCAAGGTGAGATTGCGCTTTCCAAGGCACGACTCGAACTGCTACGCCTGACGGTCGCCTCGCAACGCACGACCGTGTCGGCCCAAGTGGCGGCGGCATATTACGATTACGCCGCGAAAGCGCATCAAGTGGAGCAATATGGCCAGCGCGTCATCCCCGACACGGTTCGCCTGGAACAGATGGCAGAAGATAGCTATCAGTCAGGCAAGTCGAGCCTGCTGACGTTGCTCGACACGCAGCGGCGACTGAACGACGTGCGCAAGACCTACCTGGATGCTTTGTTGTCGGCGCAGAGCGCCTTTGCGGCATTGGAGGAAGTTGTTGGAGCGCCGCTTGACTAAGCAGATTTCCAAAACGTTGGCGGTACTGTGTTTCGCAATTCTCCTCATGTCCTGTGGAAAGGGCGCGGCCGACGAAGAAAAAGGTAGTGCTGCAGTTCCTGAGGTGACCGTCACGAAGGTCAAGCGCGCCTCGATTTCTGAGGACTTAATCGTCACAGGCAATCTTGCGGCGCTGCCGAATCGTGACGCAAAAGTTGCTGCTCTTATCCCTGGGCGCGTCATGAAGATGCTGGTCGCCGAAGGGGATCGAGTCAGGGAAAGTCAGGCACTTGCAGAGATTGACAATACTCTTCTGCAGGAACAAGAGAGACAGGCGGAGGCCGCGGTCGCCCAGGCAAAAGCCAGCGCAGACAACGCCCGGTTAACCGCGGAACGGGAAGAGGGATTGCTAGGACGAGGCATCTCGTCGCGGAAGGAAGTCGAGGATGCGCGGACACAGTTGCAGGTCAACACCGCAACCTTGAGGCAGGCTGAAGCGGGATTGTCGTCTGCGAAGGTTCAGGTCTCGCGATCTGTGGTGCGGTCTCCCATTGCGGGTGTGGTGATCAAACGGTTTGTTGCTGTCGGCGAGCAGGTCGACGGAACTGCCGCTCAACCCGCCGTCCAAGTCGCACAGGTCGACACTCTCGAATTGATTGGTCAGGTGCCGGCGTCCCGGTTGGCGGAGATCAAGGTCGGGGAAGGCTTCACCTTTGAGACGAACGCTGTTCCGGAAAAAAAGTTCACTGCACGTGTTGCATCGATTCTTCCAGCAGTAGATCCCACGACGAACAATGGAACGGTACGCATCCGGATAGAAAACTCCAAGCGAACTCTGAAGTTGGGCCAGTACTTGTCCATTGTGCTGCCGCTGAAACAGAACGGGCCACGTCTTCTGGTGCCCGTGCAGTCGATCTATCCGAACGATACTGGCGAGCCTCAAGCCTATCGAGTTACAAACGACGAGGCTGAGGCGGTTCTGGTGAAGGTCGGAATACAGAGCGGCGGCTTCGCTGAAATTCTTGAGGGTGTGAGCGAAGGCGACACAGTCGTTGTGACTGGCGGTTACGGATTACCTGAAAAATCGAAGGTTCACGTAAAACAATGAACCTGGTCCGCGCATGCCGCAAGAACAGTCGCGCTCTCTTTCTCCTCACCATTGTTCTGACCATTGCTGGCTTCGTGGCCCTCTACCAGCTCCCAAGCAATATTTATCCCGAGCTGAATTTCCCCCGCATTGTCGTTCTCGTTCACAGCGGCGACCTCTCGCCTGACACCATGCTGCTCACCATAACGCGTCCTATCGAGGAACAGGTGAGCACCGTACTGGGGGTGCGCCGGGTCCGATCGCGCACGATCCGCGGTGGCGCAGAGGTTTCAGTTTTCTTTGCCGACAACATGGACATGCAGCAGGCGCTGCAACTTGTTCAGGCCAGAGTCAATGAAGCGCGCGCAGGTCTGCCGGCAAGCACGGAAATCGAAGTCGAACGGCTGAGTCCGACAGTCTGGCCAATCCTCAGTCTTGTACTGAACGGCAACGTTCCGAACTCAGACCTGCGCGACTATGCGCTGTACAATCTGCGACCCGCATTCAGCCAGGTGCCGGGCGTCGCGCGCGTGGAGGTGGACTCCACCGATACACGGGAGATATCGGTGGTGGTCGATCCGCAGAAGGCGGTTGCGCAGCGCCTGAGCATTGTCGCGATCGCCGATCGTTTGCAGGCCACTAACACAATTACCAGCGTAGGCCGGTTGGATGCCAACTACCAACAGTTCCTGGTGGTGGCAAACTCGCAGTTCACCAAGATCGAAGACATCGCCAATACTGTTATCGGCGACGATCCCGCGAACCCTGTTCGGTTGAAAGATGTGGCGGTCGTGCGTGAAGGTGCCGCCGATCGAAAAACGCTAGTGACCGGAAATGGCAAGCCAGCAGCCATCGTCAACGTCACGCGCCAGATCGGTGGAAACATCGAATCGGTTTCGCGCCAGGTGAAAGACGTTGCATTCAACACCAAAAACCTTCTCCCCTCGACGCTGCACCTATCGATCGTGTACGATCTGGCCGAATTCGTGCGAGAGGCCATGGCCAGCGTGCGGGACGCCATCATCCTTGGGTCCCTGTTCGCGGTGGTCGTGTTGTTCGTCTTTCTGAGAAACATTCGCATTACGATCGTGGCGGCGGTCAGTTTGCCCCTCACAGTGATCGGCACCTTCTTTTTTATGAAAGTGGTCGGCGGCACACTGAACCTGATGTCGCTGGGCGGCTTGGCCATCGCGATCGGCCTGGTGATCGATGACGCGGTTGTCATTGTTGAGAACATCTACCGTCATATAGGGGAAGGCGAGCCGGTCGACGTTGCTGCGGAGAACGGAACTAGAGAACTCCTTGGCCCGGTCGTGGGCTCCACGCTCACGACCGTGGTGGTCTTCCTTCCCCTTGGATTCTTGAAGGGCGCTACTGGGGAGTTCTTTGTTGCGCTCTCCGTGACGCTCACCATTGCGGTGCTGCTTTCGCTGTTGTACGCGCTGACGGTAGTGCCTCTGCTGGCTGAATACCTGCTGCCCCACTCGGCATTCAGCGACGCTTCGAGTCGATTCATGCAGCCTGTAAATCGCTTATATGCTCGCGGCATTCAATGGGCGCTGGGCCGACGGGCAGTGATTGGTCTCGTCGTGGCCGTTCTTATCGGGCTAGCGTATGTCTGCTACAGGCACATAGGTACTGGCTTTCTCCCCGAAATGGACGAAGGCGGCCTGGTGATCGACTACCTCACGCCTCCCGGGACTTCTCTGACTGAGACGGACTCACTGGTGCGGCAAATGGAAGCGAAGGTGGAAGCGCTGCCGGAAAAGTATGCGTATTCGCGGCGCACCGGCGCTGAGTTGGGTCTTTTCGCGACGGAACAGAACAAGGGCGACATTCTGGTCAAGCTCAAGCCGCGCTCTGAACGCAAACGCGACATAGAGGAAGTGATCAGCGATTTGCGAACGCAGATCACGAAAAGCATCGTTGGTGTAGATATTGAGTTTGTCCAAATCCTGCAGGACATGCTTGGCGATCTTGAGGGTTCTCCCGAACCGGTGGAAGTAAAGGTCTTTGGCAACAGCACGGACGAACTGAAACGTATCGCTGACGAACTTGGTCCAAAGCTTCAAGAGGTCAAAGGAATTGTCGATTTCAAAGGGCCACAGAGGGGCAATCCGGAACTGGTGATCAAGGTTGATCCCACGCTGGCGAGTCACGTGGGTTTGACGGTGGCCCAGGTTGCAGATCAGTTGCAAGCCGGACTGCTGGGCGAATCCACGACCGACTTCCGCCTCAGCGACCGGTTGATCCCGATCCGAGTCCGGTACGCGGACAGCTTTCGCGGGCAAGAGAATGACATCCGGCAGTTCCCAATTTTGGCGGCCAACAAGCAAATTGTTCCTCTGCAATCGCTCGCGGTCATTGGTAAGGAGCGCGGTCAGAACGAATTATTGCGCGAGAATCAGCGCCTGATGATCACTCTTACGGCACGGCTAGAAGGACGCGATCTGGGAAGCGCGATCGCGGACGTTAAGAAGGTGCTATCCGACTATGCGTTCCCCGTCGGCTATACCTACCAGATCGGGGGCCAATACGAGAGCCAGGTGAGTTCGTTTCATGACCTTCTATTCGTTCTTGGTCTGGCGCTGGCCGCCGTGTTCACCATTCTTGTCCTGCAATTCCGTGCGTTCCTGCCGGCTCTGGTGATCATATCGGCTGCCCCGATGTCGCTGATCGGGGTCTTTCTGCTGCTGCTCATCACCCGGACACCGCTGAATGTCTCCTCGTTCATGGGGATCATTCTCATGGTCGGTCTGGTCGTGAAGAACGGAATCATCTTGTTTGAATACTACGAGAAGCTGCACGGAACGATGTCGGTGAAAGATGCTCTGGTGCAGGCGGGAAAAATACGACTCAGGCCGATCCTGATGACCACGCTCTGCACACTGTTTGGTCTGCTGCCGCTGGCCTTGGGCCTTGGTTCGGGGGCAGAGCTGCAGCGCCCGCTGGCCATCGCCGTGATCGGAGGGCTCGCCGTTTCCACAGTGATTACGCTGGTTGTGATTCCGGTTTTCTACAGCCTTGCTCGACAGCTGGGTTCAGAGGAGAAAGTGTCGAACGAGGCCTGAAGCGGAGCGCATAGCATCGGGTCCCCGTTGTTGCCTTGCGGATTTAGTGCAGCTATAGCGCTGGCAAATTAGTTTGGATCGTCGTCAGTTGGAAGGGCAGTGTGCTGGAATTGGGCATGCGCGTGAAGGCGCGTTGCCGATATCGCAATTTCAAAGATCACGTGACGACCGCAGCCCGCGCAAACCGGAAACGTGTCGCCTCTCAAGACCGTCACGTAGTGGGGAAGTTCGTGGTTGCTGCCGTGCACGACTTTGTAGACACCTGCAAAGACCGCTTTCTCACCCGGGTGAAATTGCTGCATCAACAGACGAGGTTCCCAGTCGCAGAGTATGTTTCTAAGCCCGTCCAGCTTGGAGGGATTGTTCTTTTCGGCAGCAGCCATCGAGAAAAAAATTTCTATCGTGAAACTCTGCCTTCGATCTGCCTCGCCTCATACCACAGCGCAAGCTCTACTCGGTTGCTGACGCCAACCTTATCGTAAATGGAACTGATGTAATTTCTAACCACATGAGCGGCGATCCCCAGTTCCGTGGCAATTTCACGATTCTTGAGGCCTTGTGAGACCAGTTCAGCGACTCGATGTTGTCGAGTACTCAGCGTCCGTTTTCGGTCGAGCAGCGATTTTCGTACAGACATAAAGCGTCTCTGAAATAAAGGGGGACTCATGGAAAGAGCCCACTGAGACCAAGGCCTTGATAAATCCTTTGCCTATTTATCCGAACATTTGACGAAGGGACGTTGGGAATACCCGGAGCACACTCGGAAACTATCAACCAGGACCTTAAGGCAACCTTAAGAGATGTACTTCCGACGTGAGTGCAGCTTGTTTGGGATGAAACTTGAATGCAGAAGGTTGTGCATCGTTTGCTCTGTCGGAAACCGTACGTCGCACTTAAGAAGTGCCCTCTCGCGATGGTGTGCGGACCGTAGGAACAAGAGTGGTTATGCAAACACGACGGATCCTACGATCACTCAAGCAGAAAGCCAAAATTGCAACTCACACGATAGGGACCGTATAAGATGAAGCCGGGGCTGTTACATCTATGAAAATGCTCCGATACGGGCCGCTTGGTTCCGAGAAGCCAGGACTGCTGGACGCTAGCGGTCAGATCCGCGACTTGTCTGGTCTAGTCTGCGATATCGCGGAGGAGACTCTTCTGCCGGAATCGCTCGATCGTTTGCGAAAGACGGATGCGTCCGTGCTGCCCAAAGTAGCGGGCGCAGTCCGGGTCGGAGCCTGCGTTGGAAAAGTGGGCAAGTTCATCTGTATTGGACTCAATTACTCAGACCATGTCGCCGAAGCCGGAGCCAGCGTCCCTTCGGAGCCCGTGTTATTCATGAAGGCGACGTCCGCGATTTCTGGTCCAAATGACGACGTCATCATTCCTCGTGATGCTACCAAAGTGGATTGGGAGGTCGAACTTGGCGTCGTGATCGGCAAGCCGGGGAAAAACATCGAAGAGCGGCATGCGCTTTCCCATGTGGCCGGATATTGCGTGGTGAACGACCTTTCAGAGAGAGCTTTCCAACTCGAAGGCACGGGCCAGTGGGTAAAAGGTAAGAGCGCGGATACGTTCGGACCTATCGGGCCGTGGCTAGTGACCGCCGATGAGGTTGTCGATCCTCAGAATTTGCGCCTCTGGCTGGAGGTGGATGGACATCGCTATCAGAATGGATCGACGTCGAGCATGATCTTCGGCGTGAAGTATCTGGTCAGCTACGTGAGTCGCTTCATGAGCCTGCAATCCGGCGACATCATCTCGACTGGCACGCCGCCCGGCGTTGGTATGGGACAGAAGCCGCCGGTCTATCTGCGAGCGGGCAATCGCATACGACTGGGAATTGATGGACTTGGAGAGCAACAACAAAGCGTCATCGCGTTCTCAGGATGAGGCCCGTTGGAGCGCGCGGCGCGCTTCGCCAGCCGAAGAATATTCAACATGCAGGGATACTGGAACGCACCATGCCGAGACCCGTCGGCTACTAGGTCTCCTACAATGAATATGATATAAGCCTCGCAAGAAAGCGCAGCATTCTCGTTCTAACTTAGGCAGAGAATCCCGCGCCGAGCGAACTTATGGCAGAGCTTGTGCTCTTGCTGTTTGCTTTACTGGGTTTAGAGTCACCGTCCGTGAGCATCGGTTTCGTGCTCGCGGCCATCGGTGTGGGCGTCTGGCGCCAATACAAAATTCGCAAGCAACTCGAAGAACTCCGGCAAGATTGGTCGGAGCAGAACGACGCGTTGCATCGTGAACTGATTGAACTCAGGCGTCAGTTGGCCGCCTTGCCGTCCCTCGCATCAGATGCGGAACGCTCAGCCAAGCCTGTAGACAGTCCACCGCCTGCATCGGTCAGAACCGAGAACATCAGGGTTGCTGTTCCATCCTCATCAGCAGAGCGTGTAGATCTTCGAGTCCCGCCGACACAAATCGAGCACTCGGCGCCGGTGGCCCAATCGAATATCGTGGAGACGGCTCAGTCGAAAAAGCCGGAAGACTTTGCAAGTGCACCTCCCGTCGCCGAGAGCCCGGCAGCGTCTCCATCCTCAGTTTATCCAAGTGCAACTCCGATACCGGGGAAGCCTCCTGCTCCGATCACGACACCGAGCCAGCCGAAGATTCCGCCGAAGTCCGAGCCTGCGATTTCTCGAACTGAACCTGCGCCCACGTATGTCACTCCAATACCCTCTGTACCCGAGCCACAACCTGTGTCTGCCACGGAGCCATCTCAGGCCGCAGGGCGAACTCGTCTCATTTCAGTTTCCGGACTTGAAGAAACACTGGGAACGAACTGGTTGAACAAGCTAGGGATCGTCATGGTTGTGCTGGGAATCGCCCTGTTCGGAACCTATGAACTGGGCGAACTTGGATCGTCAGGAAAAGTGGCGCTCTCCTGCGTCGTATCGGCAGTTCTTCTAGGCGGTGGTGTTTACCTGGAAAAGAAAGACCGCTATCGCATTCTCGGGCGAACGGGTATTGGGGGAGGCTGGGCAGTGCTGTTCTTCACAGCCTATGCCGTCAACCACGTGGCCGCGATGCACATCATGGATTCCGCGACCGCCGACTCAATTCTGATGCTGATCGTGGCGGCCGGAATGACGGTGCACACCCTGCGATATGACTCGCAAGTCGTGACTGGGCTTGCGTTCCTGCTGGGCTACTCGACGGTGGCTCTCAGCCATGACAATGTTTACAGTCTGACCGCAGGAGTAATTCTGGCGCTCGGTCTGGTCAGCATTGTTCTACACAGAGGGTGGTACGAACTCGAGTTCTTCGGCATTCTCTCGAGTTATCTCAATCACCTTTACTGGCTGTATCGGCTGCTTGGCTCTGATGGTGCGCAAGGCGACGCTTTTCCTGAATATCACACGAGCACGGCAATCCTTCTCTTCTACTGGGTGACGTTCCGTGTTTCCTATCTGATTCGCAAAGTCCGCATCGACCAACCGGCAGCCGAGCACGTCTCCACCGCAGCGGCGCTGGCGAACACGTTACTTTTGCTCCTAACGATGAAGTTCCAGTCCGTCCAGCCGGAACTCGCGTACATCGCCTTGTTCGTGATCGGAGCGCTGGAGTTTGCGTGCGGCCAGATACCAGCCGTGAAACGTCGCCGGGAAGCCTTTGTCGTTCTCACTGTGCTCGGTGCAGCCCTAATGGCCGCTGCCGCGCCTTTCCACTACTCGGGAAACAACGTTGTCCTTCTGTGGTTGGTGGGTGGGGAAGTGCTGCTCGTCGCAGGTTGCACAATGAACGAAGTCGTCTTTCGACGCGTGGGCTTGCTCGCGGGTTGGCTTGCTGGTGCGCACTTAGCAGGCATCGAATTCGTTCGCCTGATCGAACAGCGCCACATCACCGAAGAACGACAACTTGGCATCGGAATCGTGTTCGCCGCATCTGCGATCATCTTCTACTTCAATGTGCTTTGGATCGACCAGCGCTGGAATCGATTGTTCAATGATGCCCCAGATGAGCAAATCTTTACCGGCCATTCCTATCTAGGAGTGTTTGCTGCCGCTGCAGCGATCTGGGCCTTGCTTGGCGGCGATTGGACTGCAGTAGGTTTGGCAATAGTGATGGTCTCGGTCGCGAGCCTTTCGAGAAGAACGGGCGACCGGCACCTGCACTTGCAGTACGCCGCCCTTGGAGTGATCACGCTCCTCCGCGTTGCCAGTGTGAACTTGCATTCGGAAACCAGTGTTGGAGTGCACGTGGCTAACAGGCTGCTGACTCTGCCCATTTTGGCGGCTGTATTCTACTGTGCTGGATGGCTGGCTCAAAGACGCGACGAGGCCGATCAACGCGCTCTGCGCGCATGTTTCGCAATCGCGGGAACAGCGCTTGTGGTAGCACTGATCTACTTCGAAGCGCCCACGTTATGGCAGCCGCTGGCGACCGTAGGTTTTGCTGTCCTGCTCGCGGAAGCGGCAATCCTTCTGAGGTACCCGCACCTCGCATGGCATTCCCATGTCATGACGGGTTTATCTGTAGCAGCAATCTGGAATGCCGCAGTGTCAGACGAGACGCAGTGGCACAACGTTCCAGCGTCAGCGCTGGCAGCTTTGCCGGTAGTTGCAGGATGTTACTGGTTGGCCAAACGAATAAAGGCCGCAAGTGCGGCTATCGGCAGTGTGGGATCGATTGCCTACAGCTGGGCTGCTACAGGTGTCATGGCGTGGATCCTGTACGCGGCCGTGTCGGCTCCCTGGATTGCCGTGGCCTGGACTGCATTCTCTGTCGCTCTCGTAATGGCGGGACGATGGTTGAAATTCAAGCATTTGGGATGGCAGGGCAGTGTTGTGGCGTTCTGTGCATTCGGACTCACATTCCTCAACAATTTTCCGCTGCAGCAGGAATTGTCCTATGGACTTTCGATCCGCGCCGTGACCGTTGCAATTGTCGCAGCCGGACTCTACGGCATCTCGCGTAAAGCAGCTTCCTTGGACTCCGAAACTCCGCAGTTCTGGGCTCTCGTGCACACCTCTGCGGCGACGGGCTTGCTGACTGTTCTCGCATGGTATGAAGTTGGCCATGGGTGGATTGCCGCAGTCTGGGCGTTGTTTGCATTAACCCTGGCGATGCTCGATCGCCGTTTCGATCTCGAAGACATTGGCTGGCAGGCGCACATACTCGCAGGACTTGCACTGGGGAGCGGACTCCTCGTTGACTTGCATGAGAGCGACACGTGGCACGGCATAAGCGTGCGTTTACTGTCTCTGACCATCGTTGCCGTCGCCCTGTATGTGCTCTCCAGCGTTGCCCGCTTTCCTGAGGAGTGGAGGCTCCGGGATTTACACCATACTTACTCATGGGCAGCCTCCACACTCGTTGCTTTGCTGTTGTGGTACGAGTTGCAGCCCCTGAGCATTGCTCTAGCCTGGGCAATCTTCGGATTGATGCTGTTTGAGTACGGATTGCTCCGCGAAAGTCGGCAGTTCCGCTATCAGGCTTACGTGGCGCTCACGGCGGCATTCGGCCGAATCTTTTTTGCCAATCTCGGCGATGAGTCAACCGGAACATTTTGGGGGCCGCGCATCTACACGACCGTTCCCCTTGCGTTGATCTTCCTGTTTATCTACGCACAGTTGGCGACAAGCGAAAGTGGAACCGAAGGTGACCGACGTTTCCGAATCGATACGTTTCTAGCCACCCTGGGAACAGCCACAATCGTCGCGTTGCTATATTTCCAACTTCCCCTGGATTGGGTCGTGACTTCGTGGGCTGCGGTAGTGTTTGTTCTCTTAGGTGTGGCTCGCTTCACAGATCGTCGGATCTTCTTGTATCAAGGTGAAATGCTCTCCATTGCGGTCCTGGTGCGCGGTATCGTGCACAATCTTTTCGGGGCAAGCTACTTCACAGGGTCGGACTGGACTGGAAGGTATTTCGTCCTAGGCGCAGCCGTAGTTGCTCTGCTGGTAGCGTTGCCCTTCGCATTTTACCTGCGAGTTAGGACGTCCATCGGATCTCTAACCCCAAGGAGTTTGTTGCTCGTGGCGGTGCGCCGTCCGGAGCAACTCTTGTTCTTTTCGGCAATCACTTTGCTAACGCTGATGCTTGCTTTGAAAATGCGAGCGGGTATGGTGACGGTAGCTTGGGGAGTCGAGGGAGTTCTCATCGTTTCGCTCGCGCTGGTGGTTGGAGAGCGTAGCTTTCGTTTGACCGGCTTGGCATTGCTGCTCGCGTGCGTGGCGAAGATCATGGTTCGTGATGCGTGGGGGCTTGCTCCAAGGGATCGGTATATCACCTTCATCATTCTAGGGGGTGCATTGCTGCTGGTCTCCTTCCTCTACACGAAGTATCGCAACGCCATCAGGCAGTTTCTATGAAGCGTCTTCTTTTGTTCCTCTGCGTTCTCCTGCTTTGCGTGGGTGCTTTGTACCTGAGCGAACGTCAGAACCAGAGC
>DASRDJ010000315.1:0-11199 GCA_035652655.1 Terriglobales bacterium | reverse complement strand
CGATTCATTTGGCGGGGAGTTAGGTTGTCTTGCCGGACCCAGAAACTTTCGCCGCCGAAAGTTCGGGGTGATCGACTACCTGAAGGTCGGCACGGCGCCGAACTTCCATATGCCTCTGGCGGAAATGCGCTTGGGCTCTCTGCCCCCAGGTTCGCACGAAGTAATAATTCAGCCCGGCCCCGATTAACGAGCTTGCAACCGGGATGAGCCGTCCGGCCCACTTCTCGACAACTTCCCCGCTGGCCTGCGCGGCAATGCGCTGAATCACGCGCGGAATGAATTTGTTGATGACTTCCTTTTCGAGCAACTCGCGACTGATGTCGACGCCGGCGGCGCTGGCAGCCGCGATCCAGAGTTCGGCCATCTCGTCGTCAGTATTGAATTCGAAGCCGTAGATCAGACTCAGTTTCTCGATGGTGCGCACAGTGATGGCCGACAGCAGGCCGAGGTCGGGAACCACGGTGAGCAGGCCGCCGAGGCCGAAACCGGCTCCCTGAACGGCCGCCATTTTTGTGCTGCTGCGCAAGATGGAAGCGGCGACATCATCAAGGTGGCCGACATCCACCCTCTGCATGCCTTCGAAACTCGTGACCGGCAGATCGTAGGCAGCGCGAAGCTGGATGAGGAACTTGTCCGGGTTGACCTTGACCGTTTCGTAGGCATGGGTGAGGCCTTTAACGAGGCCGCTTTCGACGCGACGACGAAGCCATGATTTGTGATCGCTCGACATGATGGTTTGGATGCGGTTGTACGGGCCAGCGGCCACCTAATTCCAACATAGCGCAGTCGGCGGCTGATTCAAAAGACTTCGCGTAGCTCTCTGCGGCGCGTTCGTAAAACCCCCGCCCAAGCGGAGCTTGGACGGGGCACCGCTTCGCCTGACTGACTGGATGACAAATTTTCTGAAGGTTGCTTGATGCATAACTCGCGATGATCGGCGGGTTCCCGTTCTGCGTGTGCTAGCATCATTTCTTCATGCCATCTGGAAAACTGCAAATTGTGCCCCTGGGCGGGCTGGGCGAGTTCGGTATGAACTGCATGGCCCTGCGCTGGGCCGACGACATCATTGTGATCGACGCTGGGCTGATGTTCCCCGAAGCCGAATTGTTGGGCGTCGACATTGTCGTGCCTGATATTTCCTATCTCACCGAGAACCGGCAGAAGGTGCGCGGAATCTTTCTGACACATGGTCACGAGGATCACATCGGAGCGCTGCCCTGGGTTCTTTCTGAGCTAAATGTTCCCGTGTGGGGAACGGAATTTACTCTGGCGTACGTTGAAGACAAGCTCGACGAGCACGGTCTGCTGGACGACGCCGACTTGCGCGAAATTCGCCCGGGTGAGCGTGTCAAGGTCGGTCCGTTTACTGTGCATCCGATCCAGGTGACGCACAGCCTGGTCGATTGCGTGGCACTGGCGGTGCATACACCGCTCGGCGTTGTGATTCACACGGGCGATTTCAAAGTCGATCCGACGCCGACTGACAACCGCCTATTCGACCTGCACGGCTTTGCTGAGTACGGCAAAGAAGGCGTGCTGGCCCTTCTGCAGGACTCGACCAACGTTGAGCGCAAAGGCTACACCCCAAGCGAACGCGCGGTGCGGCGCAAGTTTGACGAAGTCTTCGCGCGGACTGAGCAGCGACTGTTTATCTCCTGCTTTTCCTCTTCCATCCATCGCATCAAGCTGGCCGTGGACCTCGCGTTCGAGCATGGCCGAAAGATCGCCTTCATCGGGCGCTCGATGAACAATTCGGCTGAGATCGCCGAAGACCTTGGGTACGTCGAAATCCCCGAGGGATTACTGATCCATCCCGGCGACATGAAAAATCATCCGCCGAAAAAAGTATGCGTGTTGATCAGCGGCACGCAGGGCGAGCCCATGTCGGCGCTGTCGCGCGCGGCCGTCGACAACCACAAGCATGCCAAGATTGAGAAGGGCGACACGGTAGTGCTGTCGTCACGCATCATTCCCGGGAATGAAAAGGCGATTTACCGGATGATCGATCACTTGTTCCGGCGCGAGGCGCATGTGATTTACGAAGACGGCTCGTCGCCGCCGATCCACGTCAGCGGTCACGCCAGCCAGGAAGAACTGAAGCTGATCATCAACCTGGTCAAACCGCGCTACTTCATTCCGGTGCACGGCGAATATCGTCAGCTCAAGCTGCACGCCGAAATGGCCGGATCGATGCACGGATCGGTTGGGAAGGTGATGCTCATCGAGAGTGGCGACGTCCTGGAAATTGACGAACTGGGCGCGCGCAAGGCTGGCCGCGTGAATGTGGGGCGCGTTTGCATCGACTCTGGATCGCGTACGGATGTCATTGAGGATCTGATCGTGAAAGACCGCCGTCATATTAGCGAAGACGGCATCGTGCTGCCTATCATTGCGATCAACAAGCTGACCGGGGTGGTTGAAACGTCGCCGGAAATTGTGACCCGCGGGTTCAATCCTGGGGAAGATGGCCTAATGGATGGCGCCAAACAGATTGTGATGCAGACGCTGGAGGTGTCCAGCGACGAAGAGAAGGCGGATTACGGCGTCATCAAAGAAAAGATCCGCGCTGACCTGAAGCGCTATATCAGCAAGCAGACGCAGAAGCGGCCGCTAATTATGCCGGTGATTTTGGAGATCTAGCTACGATCTTTGAGTCGCGAGCTTCGAGCCTCCAATCCAACATCTTGCGAGTCCCGCTGTTGCATTGAATCATCTGTTAGGTAGATTGCTCGCAGCTCGAACCTCGGAGCTCGCAGCTTTCCCAGGAGCGTCCACCATCGTCACGCTCGAAGATATCCAGCAAGCGCACGCACGCCTAAACGGAATCACCGTTCGCACGCCCGCCGTCGATGTCACGGCCGAGATCGCCGATCCTGGCGACACCCGCCGACTTTTTCTTAAGCTTGAGAATCTGCAACCGATCGGCGCGTTCAAGCTGCGCGGGGCTTACAACAAGATCGCGTCGCTGACTCCTGAGGAGCGCAAGCGCGGCGTCATCGCGTATTCGAGCGGCAACCACGCACAGGGCGTGGCTTACGCGGCGCGAGCACTCGATACCAAGGCTGTCATCGTTATGCCCGGAAATGCTCCCGCGATCAAACTGGATGCGACCGCCGCAATGGGGGCGGAAATCGTGAAGGTCGGCGCGGGGAGCCAGGAGCGCCAGCAGAAAGCTGAAGAACTCGCCACGCAGCATGGCTATGCCATCGTTCCGCCGTACAACGACGAGAAGATCATCGCAGGGCAAGGCACGATGGGGCTCGAGATCCTGGAGCAGGTTCCCGATGTTGAAACCGTGCTCGTGCCGGTGGGTGGAGGGGGCATGATCAGCGGCGTGGCTGCAGCGATCAAGCTGAGCCGGCCGTCGGTGAAAGTCATCGGAGTCGAACCCGCGCTGGCAGCCGACGCGCAGGCCAGCTTGCGAACGGGTAGGGTTGTGAATCTCGCGGCCGAAGAAGTTACCCGAACGATGGCGGACGGGTTGCGAACGCAGAGCATCGGTGCCATAAATTTCGAGCATATCCGGAAGTTTGTGGACGATATTGTGACGGTGTCGGAGGATGAGATTCGCGACGCGATGCGGCGACTGTCGGCGAACCCGAAGACAGTGGCGGAGCCGAGCGGGGCCGTGTCGGTGGCGGGTTTCCTTTTTCGAGGGAAGGAATTGCCTCTTCGCACGATCCACGTCGCTGTCATTAGTGGAGGGAATATCGAGCCTGCGATGCTCGCGCAGTTGCGGAAGTAGCAGACCTTAGGGGCTGAAGCCCTTACTCATTCTGGCGCGGCATGGCACGAGTGAACTCGTGCCCTTACCCTTCGGTATTGCCGATGACTGCAGGCTTCCCTCGACTGCCGTGAAGTGTACTGGTGATTCTGTCGAGCAGCCATGCGCAATCTCACCTGGCTCGGCATGCCCGTCCTTCGACGGTGTAGAATTTAGGTTCTGCCCAGATTCTTTGCCAGTTGAGGTTGAACCATGCCGGTTTCCGCCCGTGTGCGGATTTCTTCGAAGATTCCCCTTGTTGTTTTCTTCTTTTTCATCCTGCACCTGAATCTGGAAGTTGCCCTCGCGGCTGGCGAGCATGGCACGCTGATTCGCGTGGCGAAGATGTACCTTTCGCCTGACGCGAATTCGACCACGCTGGCCGAGATCGAGCGCGGGCGCGAACTCGTGGTGCTGGAAAACACGAGCGGACCGTGGGCGCACGTAGAGGCACTGCTTGGCGAAGAAAAAACCGTTAGCGGATGGATTCTGGACAAAGGCTTTGTACGAAGCACGAATCCCAACGGCGACAAGATCGTGTTCGGGGAAGCTGCCGACGCCGAAGATGAAGCCAGCCGCCGCCACGGACGCCGCGATGCCGACAAGGACGCCTTGCGCCTTTACTATCGCGTGTACGATCTCTTCCCAAATTCTCCACTGGCCGGTCAGTCGCTTTATCGCGCTGCTGATATTCGCTGGCAAGTGGAGCGGGCGGATGTCATGTCGAGGCCATCGGCGAAGGAGCGCGACCCGGGATTGCGCGAGGGCATGAACGAAGACTGGATGAAAGAGGTGATGAAGAAATTTCCGGCCACCAAGTGGGCGGACCTGGCCGCGTATCACCTGATTGAGAACAAGCTTTGCGGTGAATGGCAGGGAACATCGAAGTGTCCGGAGAAAGAAGCCGATCATTACGAGAAATATGCGGCCGACCGGCCAGGGTCTCCGGTGGCGCCCGAAGCTTTATACCAAGCGGCCAGACGACGCGCTGCGCTGGTGGATATATACAAAACTGAGGAAGAAAAGAAGAAAGCCGAAGAGGCCAAGGGCAAGGCGATTGCTTTGACGCAGAGGATTATTTCGCAGTATCCGCAGTCGGATTGGGCCGCTCGCGCCGAGAGATTGAAGTTTCTCGTCGAACAGGATGTGCCTACGTTTGGGAATGCGGTGGAGTAGGGGCGTTCTCAGTTCTCAGAATTGGACGGAATCCCAGTCGTTTTCGCTAGCGCTTCGCGAAGAGCTTGAGGCGTTGTAATTCTTGAACTTCCTATTCGTCCCGATCGTTCGGTCCTCTTCTCGCGCATCAAACTTCACAATCTGACCTTCGCCAAACTCTGGGATACTAGATCTTCTTCCCGGAGGATGCTTGAACGATTATCTGTTGTCGCTGTTGCTTGGCGTCGTCGAAGGTGTCACGGAATTCCTGCCTGTCAGCTCGACCGCGCATCTGCGCCTCGCCGAGAGCTTGCTGCACGTTTCGCTTGCTGATGGGTACTGGAAGATGTACTCGATCGTCATCCAGTTGGGCGCGATACTGTGCCTGCCGGTGTATTTTCGCGAGCGGATTGCGGAGTTCCTCTCTACTCTTCCGGGCGGCGAACGCGGGGATCGCAACGTCCTGACCCATCCCCTGGGCCTGACGATGATTGCATTCGTGGTGACAGCGATTCCCTCTTATCTGTTGACCAAGGTGATCGGCAAGAATCTGGAGAGCCTGTACGTGATGGGCGCTGCGTTACTGGTTGGCGGCATCGTGATGTGGGTGGTGGACGCTTCGAAGGCAACCTGGGAAAAAGCGGGACCTGGCACCGCCGGTAGCCCGATACGCACCTGGCGAATGGAGGACATGAGTCTCGGGCAATCCATCTGGATCGGCCTCTGCCAGATTCTGTCAGCGGTGTTCCCCGGAACGTCGCGATCGATGGCAACAATCGCCGGCGGACAAGTGGTGGGAATGTCGCGGGCGGCTGCGCTGGAGTTTTCCTTCTTCCTCTCAATGCCCACTATGGTTGTGGCCACTGGCTACACGCTTCTGAAGTCGCTGCGTGGAAAGGGAGAAAATCCGATCGGGGTGAGCCAGCTGACCTCGCACCAGTGGGTGGTACTGGCAATCGGCTTCGTCGTATCGTTCATCGTGGCTTACGCTAGCGTGGCGTGGTTCATGAACTGGGTCCGGAAGCGCGGGTTCGCGCCCTTCGCCATCTACCGCATCGTCCTTGGGATCGCCGTGCTCGTTTCCACCTGGGAATTCACTTAGCCCTTTGTTGGCCGAGGGCCACGCAACCAGAACAAGAACGACAAAAATGTTCCGAACCTCTACTCCTACCTAACTCGATACATTGGAGATTCCGTCGTTGTCGGCCGGGCCGGTTCTTGGCATAATCGAGAGGCTCTGGCGCACTCGGCCACTGGTTGCCGCTTTGTCTTTCCGCGGGTACTGGTGCGGAATACGCCCTAATGAAGACTTTTTCGCGGCTATTCAACCCAACCAGCAACCGGCGGCTCAATGAGCTGATCGGCTTCTTGCTGTGTGTCTCCGCGCTCCTCCTTTTCCTCGCGCTTGCTTCCTATTCGCCGCTCGACCCATCATTCAACAGCGCTTCGGTGCTGACGACCGTTCGGGGGGCGCGTAACTGGATTGGCATCGTCGGGGCGGTATCATCCGATTTGTCCCTCCAGGCCTTCGGCGTTGGGGCTTTTCTGTTGCCCCTGTTCCCTGCCTTGTTGGGCGCCCGTTGGTTCCGCTCACGCAAGGTGCAATCGCCGGTGGCGAAGAGCCTGGGCGGCTTTTGGCTGTTGATCTTTGTGCCCGCGTTTCTTGCGCTGCTTCCGGGAAACGTTCGCTGGCTAGGCGTGATTCCAATGGAAGGCCTGGTTGGACGGATCGTCGGCGACTTCCTGATTCACTACCTGAATCTCGCCGGAGCGTACATCGTGTGCGCGACGGTGCTCGCGGTTGCACTGTACCTCTCTACCGCGTTCTCGTTCTCGAGTCTGCAGGTCTGGATCCCGACGCGGTTCGCATTTCTGTTTGCCCTGCGCGATCGCTGGCGCGATTGGCGTGAAGAACATGCCAAGCGCAGGATGCAAAAGGAACTTGATAAGCGGCGGGCTTCCAAGCCAGTTGTGACTGCTCAGTTGATTCCTGGACGGGCACTCACTCCTGCGCCCCTTGAGCAGCGGGCGGGACGTTCGCCAGACAGCCGGCAAGATGCTGGCGCTGCTCGTACCGGGATCGAGCGCATGATGGGTTCCGACGAGGAGCCTAAGCGCAGTCCAACGCCAGACCCCGTAGCAACCGCTGCGCCTCGCGCCGAAGCGGGTGTGATCGTTCCGGAAGTTTCCGAGCGCGCCGACAGTGCTCCCAAGCACAAAACCACCCTGCCCCGCATCGCCGGCGGTTTCAAACTGCCGCCCAGCAGCCTGCTGCATCGTCCGGATGGGCAGCAATCAGTGGATGCCGAGGAGTTGAAACTCCTGGCGCAGGTGTTGATCGAGAAGTACTCCGAGTTCGATGTGCACGGGCAGGTGACGCAGATCAATCCCGGGCCTGTCGTCACGACCTTCGAGTACAAGCCCGAAGCTGGCGTGAAATACAGCCGCATCACGAACCTCACCGAGGATCTCTGCTTGGCGCTGAAGGCCGAAAGCATTCTGGTCGAGCGCATGGCGGGCAAGTCCACGGTAGGGATTCAGGTTCCGAATCGCGAGCGCGAGATTATCTGGCTGCGCGAGAATATCGAGGCAACCGAATTCATCGGCTCGAGATCGAAGCTTACCCTCGGACTGGGCAAAGACATTAATGGGCGCATCGCGGTCGCCGATCTCGCGACCATGCCCCACCTGCTGATTGCCGGATCGACTGGAACCGGCAAGTCAGTGGCGATCAACGCCTTCATCATGTCGATTCTGTACAAGAGCACGCCTGACCAGGTGCGCCTCATACTCGTCGATCCGAAGCGGCTGGAACTTGGAAACTATGAAGGCATTCCGCATTTGCTGACGGAGATCATTACTGAGCCTAAGAAGGCTGCGTACGCCTTGCGGAATGCCGTGCGCGAGATGGAGCGGCGGCTGAAACTGCTCGCGGAGAAGGGCGTTCGCAACGTCGACCAGTACAACAAGCTGTTCGAGGAGGACGGCACGCCCAGCCTGTTCGGCGAAGATTCCGAAGAGAAGCCGATTCCCTACATCGTGATCATCATCGACGAGCTAGCCGACCTGATGATGCTCGATGGCAACAACGTGGAAGAATCCGTGACGCGCCTGGCGCAAATGGCGCGCGCGGTCGGCATTCACCTGGTGCTGGCCACGCAGCGGCCTTCGGTGGACGTGATCACGGGATTGATCAAGGCGAACTTCCCGGCGCGCATTTCGTTCAGAGTCGCGACGAAAGTGGACTCGCGAACGATTCTGGATGCGAACGGCGCGGAGTCTTTGCTGGGCCGGGGCGACATGCTTTACCTGCCGTCGGGGTCGGCGCGCGTGCATCGCCTGCATGCGCCGCTTGTAACGGAAAAAGAAATCGCGGCGGTGGTGGAGTTCTGGAAAACTCAGGGTTCCGCCGAGTACGTGAAAGAATTCACCGAAGCGCCCCGTGAGGAGCGCGAAGCTGGTGCGGGTGGTGAGGCCGGCGACGGCGAATTGGAGAACGATCCGCTCTACAATGATGCGGTTCGGCTGGTGGTAGAGTTCGGCAAAGCATCCACTTCCCTGCTGCAGAGGCGGCTGCGCATCGGCTACGGGCGCGCAGCTCACCTGATCGATCTGATGGAACATGACGGTATTGTGGGAGCCGCTGACGGACCGAAGCCTCGTGAAGTTCTGAAGCGGCCGGACTGGATTTCGGAAGTGGAAGAGTCGATGCGGTAGGGACTCAGTAATTGATAGTTAGTTCTTGGTCGTTTGCTATACAAAAGCCCTTGTGGAGAAGGGGCTTTTCGTTTTGTTCCGAGTCATCACGCCGATTCCAGCGCTTGCCGCCGCCCAGCTGCGAAAGCCCAGTTCCCTCCTGCTCAATGCTTCGCACGGTGCCGCAAGATCTTGCACACTCAAATCAATCTCCAGACCTTGTTGCCTATTGTCTTGTTACCTATTTGGCCGAGGTACGTCTCTCATCGGGTAGTTTCGACGGCTCTGGGCCTTGTGTGCAATTTGACAGTTGAGTGAGGACTTGGATATGCCTGTTTTTCGGACTTCCAGAACAACTTCAATTCACAAAACAATCAGTACGTTGGTCGCATGCTTCCTTTTAATCTGCGGACTGGTGGCTTTCAGTTCCATCGCAAATGCGCAGGAGCGGAACGAGTCCGGTTCCGCAAGTTGGACCCCACTAGCCAATCTGCCTCCCGGCGGCTCCGTCATCAACCTTTTGCTTCTGAGCGATGGAACGGTCATGGCACAGAGCGGCGACGACGGCTGGCACTGGTTCAAGCTCACCCCAGACGCACACGGCAGCTACATCAACGGGACCTGGACTACAACCGCGCCCATGAGTTTCCCGCGCATCTACTTCAGTACCAATGTCCTGCAAGACGGAAGGGTTTGGCTGTTGGGCGGCGAGTATACGGGACCGTATTTCGATGCGAATATCGCGCCTTCCGGTGAAATCTACGATCCGCTCAAGGACACTTGGTCTCCCATCGCACCGTATCCCAACGAAGTAGGTGGCTGCGGCCACCGCAACGTGACTTCCGACGTTCAGCTGACGGCGGGTTCGCCTGTCGTCACAGGGATCTATTCCACTGACCGCCTCACGCCTGGCTGGACGATCACTGGAAACGGAATCCCCGCCGGCGCCACGGTCGTGAGTGTAGATTCGGCGACCGAGGTGACCATTTCGGCAAATGCGACGTTGAGCGGGCCAAGCCCGGCTGTGCGGTTCCGGGGTATCGCGCTTGCCTGCTTCGGCGACGACCCCACAAGGCTGATCTCGGGCCATCGTATTCTGGCCGGCAATATCTTCAACAATTCCACTTTCGCCTACTCACTCGACGCGAACTCATGGACGCAAACCGCCACCAAGGTCTACAACGACCGCAGCGACGAAGAAGGGTGGGCGGGCCTCGCTGGCGGCGGCATCCTGACCTACGACTTGTTTCAGAGTGTTGCGGCAGGCCAGGGCTACGCTGAGATCTACAATCCAAGAAAAGATGCCTGGACGGCCATCAGTCCCGCTGACGGCTCAGCCAGCGGAACCTTGCCGGTTCTGACCAGCCCAGAGCTGGGGTTTGAGCTGGGTCCAGCGATGCGGTTGCAGGACGGCCGCGCTCTGGTAATCGGAGCCAACCAGCACACGGCGCTCTATAACCCGGCGAACAACAACTGGGCGGCTGGTCCGGATATTCACGGCCGATTAAGCAATCCATTTGGCACTCTCCGGCATGCCAACTTCGGAGGGGACGATGCACCGGCTGCACTCATGCCGAACGGCCACGTTTTACTAGCGGCAGACGCCGGCCCGAATCCGATTCCCAGCAATGGCGACACGACTGCAGGCACGGCGATCATCAGCAACATCCCGTCCACGGCTGGCCTGCAGGTTTCCTGGGCAGTCTCCCAGACTGACGGGACCACGAGCGTGATCCCACCGAACACGGTTATCACGAGCATCGACTCGCGGCACCAGATCCATATTTCAGCTAAGGCCGCAGCTTCCGCTCAGCAAATCAGCCTGGTGTTCGGCGGCGAATTCAGCAGCCCCACAGAGCTGTTTGATTTCGATCCAAAGGAAAACTCCATTTCCCCGGTAAACCCGCCCCTGAACGACCCGAATCTGCCGACTTTTGCTGCTTTCGTAACACGGATGCTCGTGCTTCCGAATGGGCAAGTACTGTTCAACGACGGACTCGGCAACCAGCTCTATGCCTACACGTCCAGGGGCTCTACCAACCGCGCTTACCTGCCCGTTATTGAAAGAGTGCAGCGTGGCGAGGATGGCGTGTTCACCCTGACCGGCAGACAGTTGAATGGACCGTCGGACGCGTCGGGGTACGGGGACGATGCGCAAAGCAACGAGAACTTTCCCATCATCCGGCTCCAGAATTCCAGTGGACTGGTTTTCTATTGCCGCTCGACTGACTGGACCTCAACTGACGTAGGCCCGATTCCGCATGAAAGGGTTAAATTCACCCTCAACCCAGCGGTCACGCCCGGTGTTTATCAACTGATTGTGAGCGCAGGAGGAGTTTCGTCTTCACCGGTCGGCATTCGCATCACCAGTGAGGATCTACATCAACACTAGAACGAGGCGGTTCGTTTAGCTCCACGAACTCTGTTCGAAAATCACAAGAATGCCCACGTCTCGGCCTTTCGAGACGTGGGCATTTGTGTCTGCTGTGACTTCATGGCAAACGGGCATTCCGGTGGTCGGACACCCGTGTTGAAACCGCCGTCAACCCGAAAACCTAGTGACCCACGTAAACGTTGTCGAACAG